>JAAURJ010000039.1 GCA_012032285.1 Sphingomonadales bacterium | reverse complement strand
GCCTGCCCTACGAATGGGCCTGGACCGTCGCGACGCTCGCGGGGATCCTGATCGTCTCGCTGCTCGTCATGTTCTCCGTGGCGATGGTGATCTATGTCGACCGCAAGGTGCTCGGCGCGATCATGATGCGGCGCGGGCCGAATGTGGTCGGGCCGTTCGGGCTGCTGCAGAGCTTCGCGGATGGCCTCAAGGTCTTCCTGCAGAACCATCATCCCGAGCGCGGCGAACAAGGGCATCTTCCTGATCGCGCCGATCATCACTTCACCGTGGCGCTGGCGGCCTGGGCGGTGATCCCGTTTGACGCGGGCGTGGTGCTGTCGGACATCAATGTCGGCTTGCTCTACATCCTCGCGATCTCCTCGATGGGGGTTTACGGCGTGGTGATGAGCGGGTGGGCGTCGAACTCCAAATACCCGTTCTTCTCGGCGATGCGCGCCTCGGCGCAGATGATCTCCTACGAAGTGTCGATCGGCTTCGTGCTAGTGTGCGTGGTGCTGTTTGCGGGGACCTTCAACCTCAGCGGCATCGTGAATGCGCAGCAGGGCTTCGGCCTTGGGATCATCAACGGCTATGTGGTGCACCCGCTGCTGTTCCCGATGTGGGTGGTGTTCTTCATCTCCTCGCTGGCCGAAACCGCACGCGCGCCGTTTGACCTGACCGAGGCCGAGAGCGAGCTCGTCGCAGGCTACCAGACCGAATACTCCTCGATGAGCTTCGCGCTGTTCTGGCTCGGCGAATATGCCAATGTGCTGCTGATGGCGACGCTGAATGCGATCCTGTTCTGGGGCGGATATTTGCCGCCTGTCGATTGGGCGCCGCTATATATGGTGCCAGGTATTATATGGCTTTTTGCCAAAATTTTCCTATTCTTCTTCATCTTTAGCTGGGTGAAGGCCACCGTGCCGCGCTACCGCTATGACCAGCTGATGCGCTTGGGCTGGAAAGTGTTCCTGCCGATCAGCCTGTTCTGGGTATGTTTGGTGAGCGGCTATCTGATGCTGACGAGGTGGGGATGATTTTCGAATTCTCCTTGCTCAGGCTTCTATGCAGGTGCTCGACACACGCCCACAAGCCGCCATCCCGGAAACACAATTTCGCTGTGCTTTTGTTCCGCTGAAACAAGACGGCACTACTGGCGCCTCCTTTGATTTATATGGCACCATTCCTGCTGCGCCACAGGGGCATCAACCCAATGATAAATTTCCTCTGATGCTTGGAAGTGGAACTGATAGCGCTTTTGCAGGTTCGGCGATGGTAAATCCCATAGAAGCGAGTCCTTGGTTCAGGGATTATCAGATTTCTCGCCAAGTCGGCACGGCCCAATATGTCATTAATCTAAAACTGCGCCGCGAAGGTGCCTCGGTCGCCTATGTGACGGTTTATGATTCCGCATGGGGCGAGCCGAGCGACAAATCCGAAGGCGAACCCTACCGTTATGACGCCGTTGGTCATTGTGCGACCAATTTCTCTCCTAGCGTGCAAAAGCAATGAGTATAATGATTCACCTCATCAAATCCTTCACGCATTCCGTCATTGCGAGGAACGCAGTGACGAAGCAATCTTGGGCAGTTCTGCGTAACTCTGGATTGCTTCGCTTCGCTCGCAATGACGAAAATGGAGTTCTCATATGAGTTCAGTCGCCCACCTCATCAAATCCTTCACCCTTTGGGAATTCGTCAAGGCGCACCTTCTGACCTTACAATATTTCTTCAAGCCCAAGGCAACGATCAACTATCCGTTTGAGAAAAACCCGCTGTCCCCGCGTTTTCGCGGTGAACACGCGCTGCGGCGGTATCCCAATGGCGAGGAGCGCTGCATTGCGTGTAAGCTTTGCGAGGCGGTATGTCCGGCGCAGGCGATCACGATTGAGGCCGAGCCGCGCGATGACGGCAGCCGCCGCACCACGCGCTATGACATCGACATGACAAAGTGCATATATTGCGGTTTCTGTCAGGAGGCTTGCCCGGTGGATGCCATCGTCGAGGGACCGAATTTTGAATATGCCACCGAAACGCGCGAAGAATTACTATATGATAAGGACAAGCTGCTGGCCAATGGTGACAAATGGGAACGGGCAATCGCGGCAAACCTTGCCGCCGACGCCCCCTATCGTTAAGGGGCGCAGCATATGATTCAACTCATCGCCTTTTACATATTCGCGTCTGTTGTCATTGCGGCGGCGGCAATGGTGATTTTTTCACGCAATCCGGTGCATAGCGTCCTGTGGCTGATCGTTGCTTTTTTCAGCTCGGCGGGGCTTATGATCCTTGTTGGCGCGGAATTTATCGCAATGCTGCTGGTCATTGTCTATGTCGGCGCGGTCGCGGTTTTGTTCCTGTTCGTAGTGATGATGCTCGACATTGATTTTGCCGAGCTTCGTGCCGGATTCGCGCAAAATTTGCCTTTGGGTCTGCTGCTTGCTATTTTATTGGTGTGCGAACTTATTCTGGGTATCGGCGCTTATCGTGCTGGCGCGGTCGAACTGGGTGTGCCGCTTGCCGGCCCCGCTAGTGTCAATGACCAAATGCCTAATATTCAGGCGATTGGTGCCCTATTATATAGCAAATATATATTCCTGTTTGAAACGGCAGGGCTGATACTGCTGGTGTCTATGGTGGGCGCGATTGTCCTCACCCATCGACCCGGAACCGGCACGCGCGGTCAGAATATTGGCCGCCAGGTCCGCCGCCGTCCCCAAGATGCGGTGCGCAATACACAGCCCGGCGTGGGTGAGGGGGTAGAGCTATGATTGGTATCGAACATTTTCTGGTGGTCAGTGCGATCCTGTTTGTCATGGGCGTGCTGGGCATATTTTTGAACCGCAAGAATGTCATCATCATCCTGATGGCGATTGAGCTTATCTTGTTGTCTGTGAACATCAATCTGGTCGCGTTCAGCGCTTATTTGGGTGATTTGACGGGGCAGATTTTCGCTATGTTTGTTCTGTGCGTTGCCGCAGCAGAGGCGGCCATTGGCCTTGCAATTCTGGTCATTTACTTCCGCGGCCGTGGCACCATTGCGGTCGATGATATCAACCGGATGAAGGGTTAAGGGGCGCTTTGTGACTTCCATTCATATTATTGTGTTCCTGCCCTTATTGGCGGCGATCTTTGCCGGACTTGGCAATCGGATGCTGGGCAATGTGGCGGCCAAATCGCTAACTACCGGCGCTTTGTTTACCAGCGCGGCTTTAAGCTGGCCGATCTTTTTCGGATTTATCAGCGGGGGCAGTGAAGCCTATGTCGTGCCAGTACTGCAATGGGTGCAATCGGGCGATTTGACCTTTGATTGGGAATTGCGGGTCGATAGCCTGACCGCTGTGATGCTGGTGGTGATTACCACCGTCTCGGCTCTCGTGCATCTGTATAGCTGGGGCTATATGGAGGAGGATCCTGATCAACCGCGTTTCTTCGCTTATCTGTCGCTGTTCACTTTTGCGATGCTGATGCTGGTGACCGCAAATAATCTGGTTCAGATGTTTTTTGGCTGGGAAGGCGTGGGCCTTGCCTCTTATCTGCTCATCGGATTTTGGTTCAAAAAACCAACCGCCAATGCGGCGGCGATTAAGGCTTTTGTGGTCAACAGGGTTGGTGACCTTGGATTCATGCTTGGTATATTCGGGGTTTATCTGGTGTTTGGTACTGTCAATATTCCTGACATATTGGCGATGGCTCCAGATAAGGTTGGATCGAGTATCGGATTTTTGGGACTGCGCGTTGATACCATGTCGGTGCTGTGTCTTTTGCTGTTCATTGGGGCGATGGGTAAATCGGCACAATTGGGGCTGCATACATGGCTTCCCGATGCGATGGAGGGGCCAACCCCTGTGTCAGCGCTGATCCACGCCGCGACGATGGTGACAGCGGGCGTGTTCATGGTATGCCGTTTGTCACCACTCTTCGAAACAAGCCAGTTTGCGCTTAATGTTGTAACGGTGGTGGGCGCGACCACGGCGATTTTCGCGGCTACTGTTGGCCTTGTTCAAACCGATATTAAGCGGGTGATTGCCTATTCCACCTGTTCGCAGCTGGGTTATATGTTCTTTGCGGCGGGCATGGGCGCTTATGGTGCGGCGATGTTCCACCTGTTTACGCACGCTTTTTTCAAAGCCTTGCTGTTCCTTGGCGCGGGCAGTGTCATTCATGCGATGCATCATGAACAGGATATGCGCTATTATGGAGCCCTGCGAAAACATATCCCGCTTACTTTCTGGGCGATGATGGCGGGCACGTTGGCGATTACCGGCGTGGGCATTGTCGGCCTTGGCGGATTTGCCGGTTTCTATTCTAAGGACGCGATTATTGAGGTTGCCTTTGCGGGCGCGGATGCTGCCAATTATGGCATTTATGCTTTTGGCATTGGCGTATTGGCCGCGCTGCTCACCAGTTTCTATAGCTGGCGTTTGATGTTCCTGACCTTCTTCGGCAAGGCGCGCTGGATCGAAAGCGAGCATATTCAGCATAGCGTCCACAAAACACCCCAGCAGGCTGGCGAGGATACAACCGGCGGCTACCATCCACACGAAAGCCCGCTGTCCATGCTGATCCCGCTTGGCATATTGACTTTTGGCGCGGTGTTCGCTGGATTTTTGTTTCACAATCCCTTTGTCGAAGGCGATCACGGCGCTACCGCATTTTGGGCGCAAAGCACATTGGCTTTTCGTGAAGGATTGATGCACGCCATCCATGGGGTACCATTATGGGTGAAACTATCATCGACCTTTGCGATGCTGACCGGGCTGTTCACCGCTTATATGATGTATATCCGCAGCGACGATGCGCCGCAGCGTCTGGCCGCGACATTCCGTCCGCTGTATAATTTCTTTTTCAACAATGGTATTTTGACGAATTGTATAATATCCTTTTCGTCCGTCCCGCCTTCTGGTTCGGGCGGCTGTTTTGGAAGCGCGGCGATGTTGGTATTATCGACCGTTTCGGTCCCAATGGCAGCGCGGCCGCCGTCGCTTTTGGCAGCCGCATGGCCGTCCGCCTGCAATCGGGATATCTTTATAGCTATGCTTTGATAATGCTGCTCGGTCTTGTGGCTTTGATCAGCTGGATGATGGTGCAAGCACGATGAACGCAGGGGCAATTCCAATTCTTTCGATCATGATCTTGTTGCCCGTATTGGCGGCAATCCTATGCCTGTTCCTTCGTCAGGAAGGGGCGCGGATATTGGCGCTTACGGTTACCTTGGGCGAATTGCTGCTCGGCATATGGCTTTGGACCAGCTTTGATGTAAACGGGCCGCAATGGCAATTTGTGGAAAACGTCAATCTGTTTGGCGATTTTCTGGGCTGGAAACTGGGTATAGACGGCATTTCATTGCTGCTCATCATGTTGTCAGTATTTTTGATGCCGATCTGTATCGGTGCAAGCTGGCACGCGATCCAGAACCGGGTCGGCGAATATATGGCGGCTTTCCTGCTGATGGAGGCGTTGATGATTGGCGTCTTTGCGGCGCAGGATTTGATGCTCTTCTATATTTTCTTCGAAGCTGGTCTTATCCCCATGTATCTGATTATCGGTATCTGGGGCGGTGATAACCGGATTTACGCCAGCTATAAATTCTTCCTTTATACCTTGCTCGGCTCTGTGGTGATGCTGATTGCTATGCTGTGGATGATACAGACGGCAGGAACCGGTTATATCCCCAATTTGCTCCAATATGATTTCAGCGTGCAAGCGCAAACATGGCTATGGCTCGCATTTTTTGCCAGCTTTGCGGTAAAAATGCCGATGTGGCCGGTGCATACTTGGCTTCCCGATGCGCACGTTCAGGCCCCTACCGCTGGTTCGGTGATATTGGCGGGCGTGCTTTTGAAAATGGGCGGCTATGGCTTCTTGCGCTTTAGCCTGCCGATGTTCCCGGAGGCTTCGGCGCAATTTGTCTGGCTGATTTACGGGCTATCGATGGTGGCTGTTGTCTACACCTCGCTGGTTGCACTGGTGCAGAATGATATGAAGAAGCTGATCGCTTATTCATCGGTTGCTCATATGGCGATTGTGACCGTTGGCCTTTTTGCCTTTAATCAACAAGGTATCGAAGGTTCGATCATCATCATGCTAAGCCATGGTTTGGTGTCAGGCGCGCTGTTCCTGTGTGTTGGCGTTATTTACGACCGTTTGCATACCCGGGAGATTGATCGTTATGGCGGGCTGTCGATTAATATGCCCAGATATGCGTTGCTGTTCATGCTTTTACCATGGCCAGCGTCGGCCTTCCGGGCACCAGCGGATTTGTAGGCGAATTTTTGTCGCTGGCCGGTCTGTATAAGGTTTCAACCTGGGCTACATTGATTGCGACCACTGGTATCATTTTGGGTGCGGGCTATATGCTTTATCTCTATCGCCGTGTCGCCTTTGGCGCACAGGTAAATGCCGATGCGGCGGCGATGAAGGATCTCGATGGACGCGAGTTATGGTTGCTCGCCCCAATCGCGGCGGTGGTGCTGTGGATGGGTGTTTATCCCGAAAGCTTTCTTGCACCGATCCGAAATGATGTAGCGGCAATAGTCGAACGTATTGAACGTGCGGCTCCCGCGGGGGATGCCAAAATCAAGGAAGATGACAAAACGACGGCCAAATACCGCGTAAAAGTCGATGAACATCATGGTGCCGCGGCCAAGGGGCATGGCGGTGATGCCAAAGGCCATACACAAAGCGCAAAATCAGAAGATAAAGCAGAAACGGGGAGCGCACACTAATGGATTTGGGCATTTCCCTCTATTTTGTCCGTCCGGAGATTATTTTAAGCTTTTCCGGGCTTGTCCTGCTGTTGGTCGCCGCATGGTCAAAAAATGCGACCCGGTTGATCAGCATAGCGTCGGTCGCCGCCTTATTTGCTGCGGCTGCATGGGTCGTGGGTGAATTCATGCTCAACCCGTCCTTTGAACTGGGCGGGGATGCGTTTGACGGTTTATACCGGATGGACGCGCTGGGCAGTTATTCGAAGCTGCTTATCTATTTTGCGGCGGCAATATCGTTGATTATTGCACCGCGTTATCTCGAAAAAGCAGGCGCGATGCGCGGCGAATTCCCGATATTGGTCCTGTTCGCCGTTATCGGCATGAGCATCATGGTATCGGCCAATGATTTGATTACCCTTATATCGGCTTGGAACTTAACAGTCTCGCCGCCTATGTGCTGGCCAGTTTCCTGCGCAAGGATGAGCGGTCGGCAGAAGCAGGCTTGAAATATTTTGTTCTTGGTGCATTGGCGAGCGGTATTTTGCTTTATGGTATGTCGCTGCTTTACGGTTTTACCGGCAGCACCAATTTCGATGCGATTGGCAGAGCCTTGGATGGCGATATCGGTATGGGCAGCCTGTTTGGAATCGTCTTTGTGTTGTCGGGCCTTGCCTTCAAAATCAGCGCGGCTCCTTTTCATATGTGGACACCTGATGTGTATGAAGGGGCGCCGACACCGGTCACCGCTTTTTTTGCCAGTGCGCCCAAGGTGGCCGCGACGATCCTGCTGGTCCGCATGGTTATTACAGCATTCGGGGAACAGGTTTCTGCTTGGCAGCAAATTGTGATGGTTGTCGCACTGATGTCGATAATCATCGGCGCGGTTGGCGCAATCGGGCAACAGAATTTGAAGCGGCTTTTGGCCTATAGTTCGATCAACAATATCGGGTTTCTGCTGATCGGATTGGCGGCGGGAACAACGGACGGCGTGGCCGCGATGCTCGTATATCTGACTATTTATGTCGTAATGACATTGGGCAGCTTTATCTGCCTGATGCAGCTGCGCGGACGCGACGGGGAACTGCGCGAGGCGATGTCCGATATTGCCGGCCTGTCACAAACCCGCCCTGCATTGGCCGCCGCAATGGCGATATTCATGTTCTCGCTGGCCGGTATTCCGCCTTTATTCGGCTTTTATGGGAAACTGGTGGTATTCAATGCTGCGGTTGCCGCAGGTTTGCTGCCATTGGCTGTAATCGGTATCGTCGCTTCGGTTGTCGGTGCTTTCTATTATTTGAAAGTCGTTAAATTGATGTATTTTGATGAGGCGAATGACGTGATTGTCGGCGATGATGACAAGGCTCTGGCGATCACCGGCGGTGTTATGGCGGTTATTGTATCGCCGCTTGGTTATCTGGCGATACCATTGCTGACCGCGCTGACCGCAACCGCCGCAGGGGCGCTTGCTTTCTGATACCGGTTTTTGAACAGATTGAATTGACGCAGTCAACCAATGCCGATTTGATCGAACGGGCAAAGGCAGGCGCGGCAGAGGGGCTATGGCTGCGTGCGGACCGCCAATCGGGCGGACGCGGGCGGATGGGCCGCAGATGGGACAGCCCGCCGGGCAATCTCTATCTTAGCGGACTTGCGCGCCTTTTACCCGGGGATCCCCCGCCGTCAACATTGGCCTTTGTCGCAGCGGTTTCGGTATATGACGCGCTTGTCCATTTTGCGCCGAGCGTCAATTTCCAAATCAAATGGCCCAATGATATCATGGTGAGGGGTAGCATGGGGGCACCGCCTGCAAAGCTGTGCGGGATGCTGCTTGACCGGACGGGAGACGCAGTTATTGTCGGGATTGGCGTCAATCTTGCCGTGTATCCCGAAGATTTGAACCGGCCCGTAACCAGCCTTTCTGCGCTGGGCATAGAGCCCCCGGCGCCGCAGGTTTTTGCCGAAAAACTCGCCGCCATTTTTGCTGATTTGCTGACCCGCTGGCGTACCTATGGCACACAGCCGATATTGTCGCTGTGGCAGGAAAAGGCGCATGAACAGGGTGCCGCCTTATCCGTGCAACTTCCCGATGGTGGGCAGCTTCTGGGAAGTTATCAGGGGCTGGACAAAGATGGCGCGTTAAAGCTGCGCTTGGATAATGGCGATATTCATGCCATTCATGCCGCCGATGTGTTTTTAATTTAGGGGGCCGGGATGCTGCTCGCGATTGAGGCCGGAAATACCAATATCAAATTTGCGTTGTTTGACGGGGTGCAGATTAAAGCGCGGTGGCGGATAGCGACCAATGCCCGCAAAACGGCGGATGAATATGCGGTTTGGTTGATCCAGTTGTTGGAACTGGAAGGATATGAACGCAGCGCGGTGGATGCGGTGATTATCTCGACCGTTGTTCCGCGTGCGCTTCATAATCTTAGCACTTTGGCGCGCAAATATTTTGGGGTCGAGCCGCTGGTCGCTGGCCGTGCGCCTGTCGAATGGGGCATTGCGCTAAAGGTGGAGGAGCCACATTCAGTGGGCGCGGACCGCGCTGTCAATGCGATTTCGGCACAGGCATTGGAACAGGGTGATAAAATCGTTATCAGCTTTGGGACCGCCACTACGGTTGATCATATTGGCGCAGACGGCGCCTATATGGGCGGGATAATCGCGCCGGGGATTAACCTGTCACTGGAGGCATTGGTGGGTAATACGGCCAAATTGCCGCGCATCGCGATCGAAGCGCCCGAAAGCAAAAGCGTTATTGGCCGCACAACAGAGGCTCAGATGCTGATTGGCATTTACTGGGGCTATGTCGGATTGATCGAAGGATTGCTGACGCGAATGAAACAGGAAATTGGACGGCCCGTAAAAGTCATCGCTACCGGCGGGCTTGCCGTTTTATTTCAGGAACATAATGATCTGTTTGACCGGATCGAACCCGATTTGACCTTAAACGGCCTATCGCTTTTATATGAGAATAGAGACAAAAAATAATGACAATCCCCGGTAAAGAATTGCTGTTTCTCGCGCTTGGCGGGTCGGATGAAATCGGCATGAATGTGAACCTGTACGGCTGTGACGGTAAATGGGTTATGGTCGATTTGGGCATGACATTTTCGGGCAACCAATATCCTGGAGTAGAGCTTGTTCTGCCCGATCTGGAATTTATTGAGGAACGGCGCGATGATCTGCTTGGTATTGTGCTCACGCACGGTCACGAGGATCATATTGGCGCGGTGCGGTATTTCGCCGCTGATCTGGGTGTTCCGCTTTATGCCACACCTTTTACCGCGACGCTTATCCGTGGAAAGTTGGAGGAAGAGGGGATATTAAATGATATTGAACTGAATATCATTCCAATAAATGGCCATTTCGCGCTTGGTCCCTTTGGGTTCCGGTTATTTCCGTTGGCGCATTCGATGCTGGAAATGAGCGCCTGTGTCATTGATACACCCTATGGCCGGATATTCCATACCGGCGACTGGAAATTGGATGAAATGCCGGTCTTGGGTGCGCCATCGACCGAAGAAGAATTGCGGCTAATCGGTGATGAAGGCGTGTTGGCCATGGTGTGCGATTCCACCAATGCATTCAACCCGGCCGAAAGCGGCAGTGAGGGCAGCGTGAAGGCGGATCTTTTACAATCGGTGAAATCGGCAAAGGGAAGGGTGCTGGTCACCACATTTGCTTCCAATGCTGCGCGGCTGCAAACCTTGGCGGATGTTGCACGGGAAAGCGGACGGACATTATGTTTTGCTGGCCGGTCGCTGCACCGGATTATCGAGGCGGCACAGGCCAATGGCTATTTGCTCGATATGCCGCCTACTATCGATATGCGCGAAGTCGATGCCTTGCCCCGCCGGGATGTCATGGTTGTCGCCACCGGCGGGCAGGGTGAACCCCGCGCCGCGCTCGGCCGTATTGCCGAGGATAATCATCCGGTCAAATTGGAGGAGGGCGATACCGTAATATTCTCCTCCAAACAGATACCCGGCAATGAAATCGCCATTGGTATAATTATGAACCAGTTGGCACAGCGCAACATATTAACGGTGACCGAGAAACAGGCTCATGTCCATGTGTCGGGCCATCCGGGCCAGCCAGAGCTTGCAAAGCTATATGATTGGATCCGTCCTGAAATTCTGGTCCCGGTTCATGGCGAGCGCCGGCATATGGCCGAACAGGCCCGCTTTGCAAAGGCGCATGGCGTGCCTAAAACCATTGTGCAATCCAATGGTGATGTTATCCGCCTATCTCCGACCGGGCCAGAACGGATCGGGCAGGAACGCACAGGCAGGCTTGTTCTGGACGGCGATACGATCATCGCTGCCGATGGCCAAACTATGACTGAAAGGCGGCGGTTGTCCTGGTATGGCCTGATCAGCGTTGCCATTGCTCTTGATGGCGGTGACAAGCTTTTGGGCACCCCTGAAATCCGGCTGCACGGGGTGCCGATTGAAGCGGATATCGAAGATTTTATCGACGAAGCCGCCGATGCAGCGGCGCAGGCGGTGAAGAACAACAAGGGTGATTTTGAACAGCTACGGGAATCTACCCGCCTTGCGGTACGCCGCCTTGCAACGTCATGGACGGGTAAGAAACCGATTGTCGATGTGATTATAGTGGAGACAGCATGAGCTGGATTTCAATCATTGCCATTTACGCATTATTTTGGGTGCTGACTGCCTTTGTTGTGCTGCCTTTTGGTATAAAAAGCATGGATGAGGCGGGGGCGGAGAAGCTGCCCGGGCAAGACCAAGGGGCGCCCGCCAATTTTCAACCGAAAAAAATATTGCTGCGCACGACGATTCTATCAGCCGCTTTATTCGGGCTTTATTATGCCAATTATGTCTATGGCTGGATAGACCGGCATAGCTTTGACTCGCTCTACGGCGGAATGCATTCAGGCTGATCTTGCCGAGGCTGTGTCTTATGACTCAATCCGTGCGCAAACGTTCGATCGCCTGTGCCAGAGCAACATAGAGTTTGCCGACGTCGGATGATAGCAAGGTCACACCAATCGCATTGCCGTCCCTTGTGCTTAGCAGGACGCGCATCATCGCTTCAAAATCATGGATATATCGGTTCACATGGGCGCGGAATTCGGGTTCATCATCATAATGGGCAAGGATAGTTTTTACCTCGCCCGCGCTGAGTAATTTGACCGCGCGCCGGGTGAAGACGCCTCGGTCGCCTTTCAGATAAGCTGCCCATGATGTGTCGGTGACTTCGTTGGACAAGATTTTAGCGACATCAATAGCTGTTGAATTGAGCGATTCAGTGAGCAGCGCCATTTGCCGAGCAAAACTGTCATCATCTATACCATCAAAGCCATGTTTTGCCTCTGACAAGCGGCGTTCTAAATTGCCTGTCATATCGTCAATCTGCGCGAGTTGCTGGCTAAGCTTCGCGGTGGCCGCACTCGATTGGGCGATGCTGCTTTGCAAGGATTGGGTGACAATATCGCTGAGCGATGTGACTTGACCGTCGATCGCCGATTTGAGCGCAGCCGCGCTATCCTGCGACAGTCTTTTGGTTACACCGAACATTTCAGATTCTAGCGCCTGCCTGCTTTCGTCAGCCGCTTTCCGCGCCTCATCTTTCAGCCGGTCCAATGTCTCGCCGAAATTTTCGTTGGAGGCGTTCATAATCTCCGACATGATCGCGCGGGTATCGTGTAATGTCGCGGCGAGCGTTTCTGCCTGCTGCTTGCGTTCGGAAAATTGTATGTCGCTACCCGACATTAATGCATCGACGTTTTCTTGCTGCGTGGTGAGCAAATGGCCAATCGTGGCTAGTTTTGCGAGCATATTGTCATTATGCGCATCGAGCAAAGCCGCCTTTTGCAAGGTTTCCTCAAGCCGTTTCAGGCTGTTTGCGATATGATCATCGGCGCGGATCAGCGCGGCGGGCAAATTCTCTTCCAACTCGCGGTTAGCCGTATCGAGCGCAAGAAGCAGGCGTTCCGATCGTTCAACCAAGTCATCCGCCTTGCCCTCGCTGCCTTTGAGTTCGTGGTTCAGCTGCTGCGTGCTTTCCACTAAAGCCTCCAGCGAGAAGGCGAGTTTAACCGAACGATCAGTAGCGGCTTCATCGATCAAAGCCAGCTGCTCTGCGCGCTGGTCCAAATTCTGTGTGAGCCGTTCGACCATTTTCTGGATTCGTATATCTTCACCCGACGATTGTGCGGCCATATCGTCGAGCGATGTGCGCAACATTTCGGTCTGCTGCGTCAGCTTGGCGATATTGCGTTCGACAAATTGGTCCACCTCCCCATTGCAGCCTTCTATGCGCAATGCCACGTCCGCACAGGCCTCTTTCAGTTTATGTATCAACTCCGTGTTGTTGCTTTCCAATTGGACCGATAGATTCTGCGCTGTAGCATTCAGAGTCTGGACCATATCCTTCGCACGCCCGTCTACAACAGAAGCAATATGCCCTGACGACTGCTCCGCCGATGCAGACATCCGGGCAATGGCGGCATCAAGTGTATGGGATATATCAGCATTGCTTGTGGCCATCATTGCGGCCATTTGCTGAGTCTGGCCGCTGGCCTGATCAATGCTTTGGTTTAGCTTGTCGCGATTTTCGTCGATAATCCGGGCCAATTTACCCGCAGCTTCTTCTGCGCGGGTTTCCATACCGTCTATATTGTCACGCGCCTCTTGCCCGGCGACAGACATATGTTCGATCGCCGTGATCAGCGTTCGGACCTGCATCTGCGCACTATTACCGGCATTGCCGATTTGGTTTGTCACATCTTTCGCCGCGCTGGTCACAACGGGCAGATGCTTGCGTAGCTGCTCCAGATTATTGGTGGCGGCATTGCTCACAAGTTCCAGGGTTTTCGCTTTGGCATCGCTATCGTGCAACGCTTCACCAAGTTTACCCGATGCTTCCATTAAATTTGCGGCAGCCCTGCGGCCCACGCTCTCTAGTTCGAGCGCATTTTGAGAGAGAAATTCACGCGCCATGGTGATTTCCTCATTCACCGTCCGCATCCGTTTTTCCAACGCGTCGCTCTCGTTGCGCAGCTTAAGAGCAGCGTCGGTAAAACGTCTAGATTCTGACCGGCTTGAACGCAAAATAAGCAGCCATGCAATCCCGATCAAACAGGCAGGAAGAGCCCAATTGCTGATTAACGCTGCCGCTTTGGCGGGCGTTACTGCCAACAGCTCTATTTGATTGACCCATGCGAAGAATAGGGTCCAAGCGGCGAATAACAATATAAGGGAGACCGGCGCGATATAGTTTTTCCACTGGCCGGTCTGCGGTGCATAATCGGCTTCATAGTCAGCCTCATATTGGGCGGATTCATCCATTTCGGATGATTCTAACAGGGCCGTATCTGCCTCTGTCTCTTTACCAAATGCAATGGCAGATGCGCTGCTTTCTTTTTCAGATTCAACACGTTCAGAGCTTTGTCGGTCAATGCCGACTATTTTGGATCGGGCTGTCATAAATAACGTTTACCATAAAAGTGCGGCGTTGAAACGTAAAGTTAACCCTATCCGGTATAACAGGCGATTATGTCGATGGATTATGGCGCATTTGATACAGCTTTAAAAGCTGCTGCCGGCGAAGACGCCGCCTTGGCCACCGAGCTGCGTGCGTCCTTTGTCGAAAGTGCAAGGCGCCAGATCAGCCTTTTGTCGCGTTCGCGCTGTGACGCCAATTGGCAATATAGCAGTTGGCGGCTTAAGGGGCTTGCCGCGAGCTTCGGCGCAACCCATTTGATGGAACTGGCTGACCAAGCCGGCAAGGGCGCTCCGGGTGATCCGGTTGTGATACGGGAGCTGGATCAAGCCCTTTCCCAAATTGAAATGCACAAAATTTCCTGAAACGACGGTCCTATATCGCGGTTGGATAAAAATCACTTTGCAAATGATCAGATGGCAGCATATTCGCATTTGTCATGCCAAATGGAAATGATATGCGATTGAATATTGAAACCGCGTTGCTGTCCGCAGCGGCGGCTTCGGATGATAGGGGCAAGGGCGCATCCTGCCTAATTCCGGTATCAGGCGAACCTCTAATCGCTTTGCAAATCAAACAATTGATGAAAGCGGGTATCCGCAAATTCCTGATTGAAGTGGATGTTGTATCGGGCGCTGTTGTTGCGATTGCCGATCGAATGAAGCTGCGCGGTGTCGAAATAGAATTCATTCGTTCGCCCGCCGACCTAGAAGGCAAATTGGGAATGGGCGAACTGCTTTTCGTTATGGCAGATGGGATTGTCGCCGATGATGCGCTGCTTGCGGAAATGATACAAAACCCCTCTGCCTATATCGTCACGCTTGACGGTAGGAAGGAAAATGACCGCTTTGAACGTATTGACCTGAACAGTTTTTGGGGAGGGCTGGCCTTGCTCGATCATCGCTCTGTTGCGGGCATTGCTGCCTTACCCGATGATTGGAGTATTGATTCCTCTCTCCTGCGACAGGCTTTACAGGATAGGGTCACGCACCGACCGCTCAAACAGCAGCTTTTGGAGGGTAAACAGCTGCGCCTGATATCCAGCGCAGCCGAGGGCGAGGCGCTGAGCCGCGAGTTAATGACCCAAAAAGCGCATGACGGTGACGGCGTAATCGAGGCCCAATTTTTCGGTCCGGTAGCGGCCAAGCTAGCCCCGGTCTTCTGGAAAAATCCTTCTGCGCTACCGCTGCTTAATGGGGCGACAATTGGGGCTGGGCTAGGGGCAATCCTATTGGGTTGGACCGGCTATCATGGCTTGTCGCTTGCGCTGACCTTATTGGTTTTTTTCCTGATTAAACTCAGGGATTTGTTACACGATGAAACTTCGGCCAGCAAAGGTGATATTTTGTTGGGGCATGGGTTATGGGCATTGATCGCATTTGCGGTGTTGGCAATTGCTTGGAACGAAGGCAGTGGCCGACCAGAGGCATTATTCGCACCGATCCTATTCATCATGCTATTGTTATATATCAAAAAAATGATGCAGCCTTCCTGGTATAAGGCAATCGCCGCATCTCCGGCACTATTGGCCTTACTGCTTATGCTGCTGGCCATGTTTGGTGCATGGAGCCTTGGGATCAAGGCTTTGATATTATTGCAAATGTCATTATTGCTTTTGCCCGAATATTTTTCTGCGAATAAAAAACAGGCTTAAACCCAAATTAACCCAAAAACCCTATAGTTTCGCTGTACACGCAAATGGACCGCGATTTGAAACTGCCGATAACCCTTGAAGATAATCTGCTTGCCGTTGCGCGTTATTATGCGCGTGATGCAAAGGCACAGTGTATCGATGTGTCGGAAATGGCGTTTCCTTTGGGCCATCATATCCCGTCTGAAGAAATGTTATCTTCGGTATCCACGCGGCTAAGGGCGGTGGTGCAAGCGATAGAGGCGCGGATCGCCCCGGCGGCAGATACAGCAGACAGCCATGGTCCAGCTTCCTGGGATATGCTGTCGCGCTCGGGTTTTTTGAAAGAGCCAGTGTTGATCGATTTCATGCTTGCCCGTTTTGCAGAAGGCAGGCTGGAGGTTAAAATTGCACAGGCCGATGATGTGATTGTCACCGAACAATTGCCTGCGCTATGCCTTAAAAATAGCGATTTGCCTATCGCCGAAGCCGCACAGGCGCTTCTTGCAAGCGAGACTTTGAACCGGCGTTCTCATAAAAATCTCTATCGTGAATTGCCACCTGAAAATCTGCATCAGCTGGTCTGGCGTGTTGTTGCGGCGTTGCAAATCCTGTCGGGCGCAAAAAATGAGGCGCATATAGCCAATGCCAAAATCCTGCTGGATGAACAAGATGAGGCACAAAGCAGGCGTGCGGCTGCCCGCAAATTGGCGCTTTTTATTCCGCGGGAATATCAGCCACAAATGCTGATCCCGCAAAAAGCGGGGCTTCCGCTTTTCATTGCTAAATTGGCCAGTGATACCGGATTGGATCATGACCATATTTTGCGGCTGATCGACGGGCATAGCAGTATCCCGCTTGCCATGATGTTGCGTTATGCCGGGGTGAACAGGGATAGCGCCATGGCGGTAATTTGTCTGTTCAAAGGCTTTGACCTGACCCCGCACGAGGTCAATATTTTTGATTCAGGCTACGAGGCGGCGGATATGGAGGCGGTTGAAGCAGAGCTTTCCGTCTGGGCGCAACAGCGCAGCCGCTTTCTCGCCTTTCCCGGCGCCTTGCAGGATGACGACGCATGACGGCGGACGGGTATGGAAAAACTGGCTTAGCTGCTGTAACCGCAAAGGTAGCGGCGGATGGCCGTTTGGTGCGCGCGGATGAACCCGTTATGCGGCTGCACCTTGCGGCAGGCGGCGTGGAAGGCGGACAATTTGCTGTACCCGGCCTTGCCGCCATCGCCAGCGCAACGCATAAAATCAAAATGCGCCTAGCCCGCCCGGTACGTGTAGCCAGCAATGAAGAGGATATAGACCTTTGGGTCGAAAGCAAATTGGTCGATGATTGTGCGCTTCTGACGGTTTCGGGCTGGCAGACATCCGAAACGCAGCATGGCAATGTCCCTGCAAATCAGCAAATTTTGAATAGCGATACACAAGAGCAATTGATATTCGACCGTCATTTGCGGTTAATATCGGCATCGGGTGAATTGGCAGAATCGTTTGGATCAGAACGGATTGGCCTGCACGCGCGGGAGATTTTTGACCTACAACAGGGCGGGGCAACATTGCTGTTATCTTTCATGGATAAGCAGGAGTTGGCCAAAGCTGATAACATATGCTTTAAAAACCATGATCGCAGCTATTCCATATTGGCCGATGTGCAAATGGGATCGGACGGGCAATTTTCCGGTTACCGATTGGATTTGCGCCCGGTGGAAAACAGTGCCGCATCGCCGGACGCTGGCGCAAAAATGGACGGTGAAAATGAGTTGCTATTCGGCCAGAATCTGGCGCCCGTATTGCGTCAGCCATTGGGGCGCATCATTGCCAATGCCGAAACTATCGGCGCAAAATTACAGGGGCCGATACGCGAAAATTATGCCGGCTATGCTAAGGATATTGCCAATGCTGCCCGACATCTGATTGCTTTGGTAGATGATCTGGGAGATTTGGAAGCTGTTGAACGCCCCGATTTCAGTTTTGAGCAGGATGATATTGAACTAGGCGATTTGGCCCGTCGTGCGGCGGGTCTGCTCGCGCTGAAAGCCGCCGATCACAGGATCGCAATTGTAACGCCGCCTGCCAATCTAAAAATAGAAGCAAAGGGCGAGTTTCGCCGCGTGCTGCAAATATTGATCAACCTTGTCACCAATGCGATCCGCTATTCACCCGCCGGAACGCACGTTCGCATTGATATTCAGGGCAGCAGCAAAATCGCGATGCTCACTGTGACCGATCAAGGCGCAGGCATCGCCCCCGATGACAGAGAAAAGATTTTGCAAAATTTGAACGTTTGGGCCGGTCCGGTGATGGCGGCAGCGGTCTTGGCCTTTATATTTCACGAAAACTCGCGCGGGCCATGGGCGGTGATTTGACCGTTTCCAAAGCCGAAGGGCAGGGCGGCGCAAAATTCACGCTCACCCTGCCTGCCGAATAATTAACGCTGCGAAAGCGGGATATAATCGCGCGGCGCAGGGCCAGTATAAAGCTGACGCGGGCGGCCGATTTTCTGGCCGGGATCGGAAATCATTTCATTCCACTGCGCAACCCAGCCCACGGTGCGTGATAACGCGAACAGCACGGTAAACATTTCGGTTGGGAAACCAATCGCCGACAAAATAATACCCGAATAGAAATCGACATTGGGGAAAAGTTTCTTTTCAATGAAATAAGGATCGTTGAGCGCCATTTCCTCCAACTGCAAAGCAACCTCAAATACCGGGTCGGTAACTTTCAGTTCGGCCATAATTTCGCGTACGGTTTTACGCATTACGGTCGCGCGCGGATCATAATTTTTATAAACACGATGTCCGAAACCCATCAGGCGGAAGGGATCATTCTTGTCCTTTGCCCGCTCAATATAATGGGGAATCCGGTCAGGAGTGCCGATTTCGCGCAGCATATTGAGCGCAGCTTCATTCGCGCCGCCATGGGCCGGACCCCAAAGGCAGGCAATGCCTGCCGCGATACAGGCAAAAGGATTTGCGCCAGAAGAACCAGCAAGACGGACGGTCGAAGTCGACGCATTTTGTTCATGGTCGGCATGAAGAATGAAAATACGGTCCATTGCCCGCTCGATCACCGGATTAACCTCATAAGTCTCAGCCGGAACACCAAATGTCATACGCAGAAAATTACCGGTATAGCTAAGGTCATTGTCGGGATAGAGAAAGGGCTGTCCAATCGAATATTTATACGCCATCGCCGCAATGGTCGGCATTTTCGCAATCAGACGGTGGCTCGAAATCTTGCGATGTTCAGGGTCGGCAATATCGGTCGAGTCATGATAAAATGCACTTAATGCACCGACAACGCCGCACATGATTGCCATTGGGTGGGCATCGCGGCGGAATCCTTTGTAAAAGGTTGCCAATTGTTCATGCAGCATAGTGTGACGGGATATGGTATAGCTGAAATCTTCCAGTTCCGCCTTGCTCGGCAATTCGCCATTAAGCAGCAAATAGGACACTTCCATAAAGGATGATTGTTCGGACAATTGTTCGATATTATATCCGCGGTGCAGTAAAATACCTTCATCACCATCAATAAAGGTCAGCGCGGATTCGCAGCTAGCGGTGGAGGTAAAACCGGGGTCAAAGGTGAAGTTTCCGGTTTGTCCATATAGTTTGCGTATGTCGACAACATCGGGGCCTTGTGTTCCTTTGAAAACCGGAAATTCATAGCTCTCACTACCCAATTTCAGCGTCGCTGTATCATCGCTCATTGCTTTAACTCCTGTAATACCTGCCCTGCAAAGCAGGGGTTTATCCTGTAAATCTGTTCCAAAGAAGCCGCCTTGGCCTTAAATAATATGGCCAAACTTCCTTTTGTGCGCCGCATTTTTGATTGCTTTTCGCATATGCAATGCGGACCGGCTGCACATCAATGCTGCAAATTTCCATGAGGAGGAAGAAGCGGTTATTATTTTGACGGTTCAATGCGTTCATTTCGCCGCTAGGTCAAGCGTAACAGCAGCAATCAAGGCTCGTTTTTTCAAATTTTTCTTGTTATGCTCTGCTTCAGGGGAAGAGAGGGAATAAGCCGATCTATGCATTTGCGCCTTCACCCCTTTTTCAGGGGCTAGCCGCATTGAAATTCGGGGTGGAAAAATGGACGGCGCTTTGGCCGCATGATGCTATCGCAAATTGGGTTGATAGCGAATCCGGGCAATGGCCATTATGGGTTCCGGTCTGTATTGGCGCCGGAATAGTCACATGGGAATATTGCGGCAATGGCGCATTATGGGCGGTGATCCTATCATGCGGGTTGTTATGTGTGACCGGCCATTTTTGCGGAAAGATTTCGGTGCTGATGGCAATGGTCAAAATTGCCGCCTTATGCTTTGCAGCAGGCTTTTTGGCGATATTCATCCGTTCGGAAATGACAGGAGCGCCGCCGCTGGAAAAAATGTGGATTGGCGAATTTTATGGACGGATTACCAAAGTCGAACATATTGCGGCCCGCGATATTGTCAGGTTCGAACTGGAAACTGGCGGCCATGCAGGTTTGCCAGGCAAGGTGCGCGTCAATTTAGATCCGGATAAATTCCATCCCCAATTTACGAGCGGCGCGGTTATCCTGCTTCGCGCAAGGTTGGTGCCACCTGCTGGACCGAGTGTTCCGGGCGGCTATGATTTTGCACGGCGGGCTTGGTTTGACGGGCTGGGCGCTTCGGGAACAGTGTTAGGCGAGGTTCGTTTGTATAAGGCATCGCCCTCCAAACCGCTCTTATCATCGGTCAGGCGAGATTTGTCGCTGCATATCCGCTCCAAAATGCCACCAGAAAGCGGCTCTATCGCTGCGGCGCTTGCGACCGGAGACCGCGGGGCTATCAGCGACGATGACGCCGAAGCCATGCGCAATAGCGGTATGGCGCATCTTTTGTCGATTAGCGGCCTGCACGTGACCGCAGTGGTTGGTGCCATTTTCCTGATCATCAGCCGGATTTTGGCGTTATTCCCGCCGCTAGCACTGCGTTTCCCTGTGCCGCTCATCGCCGCTGGCCTCGCCGCTTTGGGAGCGATTGGCTATACGCTTTTGACCGGGTCCGAAGTGCCGACAATACGGTCCTGCATCGCTGCGCTGATGGTATTGGCGGCATTGGCCATGGGGCGCGATGCATTGACATTGCGGCTTGTGGTTTTCGGCGCCAGCCTGATCATGCTGCTTTGGCCAGAAAGCCTTGCGGGGCCAAGTTTCCAGCTTAGTTTTGCGGCGGTTTCAACCATCATTGTTCTGCATGAAAGCAAATGGATGCGGCGCTTTGCGAGCAGCAGGGAGGAGGGGATGGTGCGGAAAATGTTGCGCGGGACGGTAATATTGTTGATCACCGGCGCGGCGATTGAGCTGATCCTGGCCCCGATTGCGATTTTCCATTTCCACAAAAGCGGACTTTATGGGGCGCTCGCCAATGTTATCGCTATTCCGCTGACCACATTTGTGGTCATGCCATTTGAAGCGTTGGCGCTGATATTCGATCTGGCCGGATTGGGGGCACCTTTTTGGTGGGTAACGGATATATCGCTGACAGCAATATTGTTGCTGGCGCACGGGGTTAGCAATGCGCCGGGGGCGGTTTCCATGTTACCGGTCATGCCCGATTGGGCCTTTGGCTTCATGGTGGTCGGGGCTTTATGGTTCGGGATTTTTCGCAAACGCACGCGCTATTTGGGGGTTCCTGCTTTTTTGATCGGATTGGCAGCCATGGTGAGTGCGCCCTATCCCGATATATTGGTCACCGGTGATGGTAAACATTTGGCTGTGGTGGACAGGGATGGGCGTCTCGCGCTGTTGCGGGACCGTGCGGGTGAATATGTGCGCGATACGCTGCGCGAAAATGCCGGTGTAAAGGCCGATCCAGTGCCGATTGCGGATTGGCCGGGCGCAAAATGCTCACCCGATGCCTGCATTATTTCCATTGATAGGGGCGGACGCAGATGGAATATCATGGCGCTGCGCAGCCGCTATTATATCCCGTCGATGGAGCTTGCCGCTGCGTGTAAAAGGGTAGATATCGTGGTCAGTGACCGATGGCTACCGCGCAGTTGCAAGCCCCGATGGCTCCGTGCGGACCGTGAAACCTTGGCACATACCGGCGGCCTGACATTTTACCTGTCCGGGAAATTTACAGCCGCTCATGTGGAAAGTGTCACCGCCAATGGACGCCATCATCCATGGGTGGAGGCAGCAAGGTGAAGGGTAAAAATTTTGCTTTCGTTTGGACCGTTCTTCATGCTGCAGAGCATGAAGATTATATAGGGAGCCGCCACTATAAAGAGCATAGCCCCTAAGCAATCCGGTGCATACTCACCCCTTGGTGCCTGCCCATCACAAAACCGTCCTGTAATTCGTTCGGGACTACGCCGCTTCGCTCGCAATGACGAAAACGGGTGATGGGGTTGAATCTCAACAGCCCCTAGACCCTTCTTCATACCTTAGGATGAATCATGCCGAGACGTAAATCAGACTCCATTCCGTTTCAATGATAGCGGCGCAGTAATCCGGCTAGCTTACCCTGAATCAACACTTCATGCGGGCTGAAAATTTGTGGTTGATAGTCGCTATTGGCGGGGTCGAGCCGGATATTGCCATTTTCACGGCGCAGAAATTTCAGCGTAGCTTCTTCGCCCCGGATGAGCGCAACGACTATTTCACCGTCCCGCGCAACATCGGTTTTCTTGATCAGCGCATAATCACCGTCAAAAATTCCCGCTTCGATCATCGAATCGCCTGAAACCTCCAACGCATAATGCTCGCCCGTGCCCAGCAAGGCCATTGGAACGGCAAGTGTTTCCTGCGTTTCCATCGCTTCAATGGGAACACCGGCGGCGATCCGTCCGTGCAGGGGGATTTCCATGACATCATTGGCCGCAATTGGCATCGCCCGGCCTGCCGCGCCGCCAAATGGTTTTTCGGGCATTTTATTAGGCATAGAAACAATATTGCTTACAGGCTTAGCGCCGCCCCCTTCGGGCATCTGCAATATTTCCAGCGCCCGTGCCCGGTTGGGCAGGCGGCGGATGAAGCCGCGTTCTTCCAAAGCACCGATTAACCTGTGTACGCCCGATTTGCTTTTCAAATTGAGCGCATCCTTCATCTCTTCAAAAGAGGGGGAAACCCCGCTCTCTTCAAGACGTTCATGAATGAAGCGGAGCAATTCATTTTGTTTGACGGTCAACATGGTTTGTTCCTATGCGATTAAACATAGACGGAACAATTAAAGAACAAATCGGGTTATGTCAAGCGACTTTACAATGGAGTGTAAAATCAGATTGTGGGGGGCAGGCCCTAAACATCAACCGGGATATAATTCACATGATCGCCAGCGGTTACAGGAGCGGCATCTACCGCCCGAATAATCAGCGCATTGGCGCTGGCCAGCGGTCTTGTGACGCCGCTGTCCTGCATATTGAATGGCGTCAAAACACCGTCTTGGATTATCGCGCGGAGATATTCGGCCCGCGTACCGCCCGCCGCTAAAGGCAAAGTGCAGGGCGCAGACAAGGAGACTGGCCAAGGGTTGCCGGATCCCGCCAAATGGCGAACAAGCGGCAGAAGGAACAAAAATGCCGTGACAAAGGCCGATCCCGGATTGCCAGGCAGGCCCAGTAGCAAGCTATTCCCCAGCTTTCCGGCCATTAATGGTTTACCCGGCTTCACCGCAATACGCCAGAAGTCCATCTGTGCGCCCGCCGCAATTGCCGCGCGGTGAACCAGATCATGGTCACCCACCGACGCACCGCCAATGGTCAAGATGATGTCCGCCCCTTTTGCCTGTTCAAATCTGGCGGACAGTGACGCCATATCATCGCTGGCGATGCCCAAGTCGGTCACCGTACAGGGAAGATTGGCCAGCATAGCGGCGATCATGACGCCATTGGAGGCGGGGATTTGTTCGGACGTTAGCGGTAAACCCGGCGGGACAAGTTCATCCCCCGAAGAGATAATCGCGATATGGGGGATACCGCCGACCTGCAATGCCGCATGGCCGGCCATGGCGGCGGCTCCTATTGTGCCTGCACTTACCCATGTTCCTTCTGGGATTATGCGGTCGCCTTCGGCAAAGTCCGATGCGGCCATTCGCACATGATGCCATGGTTGCGGCGGAGCAGAGGTGTTTAAGGAGATTTCATCTCCTATTCTATTTATATCTTCCTGAATAATAACAACATCTGTTCCTTGTGGAAGCGGCGCTCCTGTGAATATCCGCACCGCTTCTCCTGTCCGCACGCTGCCATCAAAGCCGCGCCCCGCCGCGCTTTCGCCGATAACGCTCCAGGGACCAGCAGCATCTGCAAAGCTAACAGCATAGCCATCCATTGCCGATAAATGCAGCGATGGTTGGTTCCTCTTAGCGATAATATCTTCGGCCAAAAACCGTCCAGTTGCCGTAGGTAAGGTAAGGACGCAGGCAGGTAGGGGACGAACCAGAGCAAGCAGCCTTTGCCGCGCCTCCTCCACGCTGATCATGATGGCGCGGACCAATCGCCCGATTTACCGCCGGTTTTGTCAAAAGCCGGATGCCGGAAATCACCATCGCCTTATCAAGCGCCTTGGCCATATCATATAGGGTAAGCAGCGCCACTGAAACCGCGGTCAGCGCTTCCATCTCCACTCCGGTCTGTCCAGTCAGCCGCACTGACGCAGTCGTTCGTATTCCATATTCTTCATATTCAAAATCCACCGTCACTTTGGACAGCATAAGCGGGTGACATAGCGGGATTAGCTCGCTGGTCTTCTTCGCGGCCATTATCCCGGCTATCCGCGCAGCGGCAAGCACATCGCCTTTTTTGACCGCGCCATCTTTTATAGCCTCCAAGGCGTGTGCGCTCATGCTAATATATCCTTCGGCCACTGCTTCACGTGCGTTTTGCGGCTTGGCGGAAATATCGACCATGGCCGCATTGCCAGCATCATCCAGATGGGTGAGTTTTGTCATGCGGATTGTAATGCCTTTGGCTTGGTCACCTGTCGAGCAGGATTTTTGTGAAGGCCGTATCAAGCCCCGTTTAGCAGCCTTTGTGTTGCCGCCGCGACGTCATCTTGCCGCATCAGGCTTTCACCGACAAGGAAAGTCCGCACGCCATGCCGAGCCATAGCCAAGCAATCAGCATGGGCGCCTATGCCGCTTTCGCAGACCAGCAGCACATCATCAGGTGCCATTGCCGCCAACCGTTCGGTGGTGGCCAGGTCAACCTCAAATGTCTTCAAATTGCGGTTGTTGACGCCAATC
>JAAURJ010000038.1 GCA_012032285.1 Sphingomonadales bacterium | reverse complement strand
GAAAACATGGCCTTTCTGCGCCTCTACGATGCCGCTCATGTTGAACGTCCCAGCATAGAGCACCACGCTGATCAGGACAAAACCGATCGAAACTTCATAACTGATCATCTGTGCAGCCGCACGCATGGCCGAATAAAACGGATATTTGGAATTGGATGCCCAGCCCGAAATCACCACGCCGTAAACACCAAGCGAGCTGATCGCCAAAACATAAAGCAAACCGACATTGATATCGGACAGCACAACACCCGCGCCAAAGGGCACAACCGCCCACGCAAGCAGCGCCACGGTAAAGGTGATTATCGGCGCGATCAGGAAAAGCCCTCTGTTCGATGCGGACGGGATAATCGTTTCCTGCAAAAACACTTTCAATCCGTCGCAAAGCTTTGCAGCAAACCAAAAGGCCCGACCACATTCGGTCCGCGGCGCAGCGCGATCGCCGCCCAGATTTTACGGTCGGCATAGATAATCATGGCAACCGCCAGCATTAGCGGCAGCGCGATAAGGAGAATACCGGCCAAGGTCGCGGTGAACCAAGCCCATTCATAGTTCATGCCGATCCATTGGAAAAATTCGGTCATCTCAATTACCTCTCTCGTCATGCTGAACTTGTTTCAGCATCCATGGCGCAGCCAGTCCAGTTACCGCTGCGTCTGAGGAGATGCCCGCCCATGGACCCTGAAACGAGTTCAGGGTGACGGCTATTGCAAAGGGCATGCTAGGGCACATCATTCCACCTGCTCCTTGATGCTCATCTTGTCCCAAATACGGATAGCGATGTCGATCAGTGCGCCGCTCGCGATGATATATGTGGCCTCAAGCAACGCTTGATAGAACGCTTTTGCCATAGTTAATCGGACAACAGGATTTCCTGGCTCAGCGTAAGGAGATGTAATCGCCGAAATCTCCCAGTAAGATGGCGCAAGGGAAGCTGCAGCGAACAAAAAAGATAGGATGTAAAAAATTTTGGGAGTGCGGCGCAAAAGATGTGGAAGATGTGTCATTCCGCCGCCTCCAGCATTTCTTCACCGTGCACCAGTTCCCGGCTACAGATATTCATCGTCTCGCTCGCCCGGCAAATCGTGTTGGTCAGGTAAAAATCCTTTATCGGATAGCCGATTTCGCCTTTGGCTGTCGCCGCCAGTTTCGGCGCTTCCCATCCATAATCCACCATGCCTTCAAAACCCAGAGAGGGCACATCGGCAAACATTGCCGCGCGGCAGGCCTCAAGATTATCGAACGGCAATTTGTGGCCCAAAACATCGGACAGCGCCCGGAATATCGCCCAATCCTCGCGTGCGTCGCCCGGTGCGAATACCGCTTTAGCACTGCGCTGAACGCGGCCTTCCAGATTGACGAACGTGCCGTCCTTTTCGGTATAAGCACTGCCCGGCAAAATCACATCTGCGGCATGGGCACCCTTGTCACCATGATGGCCGATATAGACTTTGAACGTTTTCGCAAACTTCGTGAAATCCACCTCATCCGCGCCCAAGAAAAAGGCAAGCTTCGGTTTTTTTGCGGCAATATCGGCGATACCGCCGTCCATCGCATAGCCTAGCATCAATCCGCCCATACGGCTCGCCGCCATATGCAAAACATTGAAACCATTCCATGCGCGGCCATCATCCAGCGTGCGGATAAGATTATATTTTTCCGCCAGATTCAGCGCCGCGCCGTGTACGCCGTCCACCGCAAGCGCACCGCCGCCAATAATAACCGCGGGCGTTTTGCCGCTTGCAACGCGTCCGCCGCCGCTTTTGGCAACTTCGCAATCTTTGCCGCGTCATTGCCCAGCCATATGGTTTTATAGGACAGGTCGGTTTCTGCGCCAATCGCAAAAACTTTCGCCCCGCCGCGCCGCACGGCTTTTTGGATACGAGTATTAACCAAAGGCGCTTCCCAGCGCACATTGCTGCCGATAATCAGAATGCAATCTGACTCTTCAATACCCGCAATTGTGGTGTTGAAATTAACTGCCGAAAGCGAACTTGTATCATAGGACAGACCAGTTTGCCGCCCCTCAAGCATGGCTGAACCCATTTTCGCCAGCAAAGCCTTGGCCGCATACATGGTTTCGCAGTCCACCAAATCGCCTGCAATAGCGGCAACCGAGTTGCCGCATTGACCGCTGCAATCGCGGCAAATGCCTCTTGCCAACTGGCCGGTTGCAACTTGCCTTTCGCATCGCGCACATAGGGTTTATCGAGGCGGCGGTGGGTTAAGCCATCAACCGCATGACGTGTTTTGTCGCTCGCCCATTCTTCATTCACATCGTCATTGATACGCGGCACCGCACGGAGCACAGCCCGGCCCCGGCTGTCGATACGCACATTGGTGCCAACCGCGTCCATAACGTCGATCGACGGCGTTTTCTTCAATTCCCATGGCCGCGCTTCAAACGCATAGGGCTTTGACGTTAACGCGCCAACAGGGCACAGATCAACCACATTGCCCGACAATTCAGATTGCACCGCTTGTTCCAGATAGCTGGTAATCTGCATATTTTCGCCGCGGCCAATTGCGCCGATTTCCTCAACGCCCGCGACCTCTTCGGCAAAACGGACGCAGCGCGTGCATTGGATACAGCGGGTCATCACCGTTTTGATAATCGGCCCCATATATTTTTCGGTCACCGCGCGTTTATTTTCTTCATAACGCGATGCGCCGCGACCATAGGCGATGCTTTGGTCCTGCAAGTCACATTCGCCGCCCTGATCGCAAATCGGACAATCAAGCGGGTGGTTGATGAGGAGGAATTCCATCACGCCCTCACGCGCCTTTTTGACCATCTGGCTATCGGTGCGGATTTCCTGCCCCTCTGTTGCGGGCAGTGCACAAGACGCCTGCGGCTTGGGCGGTCCGGGCTTCACCTCGACCAAGCACATGCGCAATTGCCCGCGATGGAGAGGCGCTCATGATAGCAAAAACGCGGAATTTCCTTGCCCGCAAGCTCGCAGGCCTGCAACACAGTCGCGCCAGCAGGGACTTCGATTTCGGTTCCGTCTACGGTGACTTTAGGCATTAATCAGACTCCACCGGACGAACACCCATTGCCAACGCCCCCGGAATATTAGGATTTTCAGGATTCGGAATAAGCTGCAACCGTCTTGGATCAACGAGCAAATCCATCGATTCCATCGGAATTGCACCGAGCAAAACCGTATCACCCATGACCATTGCGCCTGTGAATGCGTGCCGACCAAAAGCCTCAATCTTGATCGGGCCAACATAATCGACAACTTCTTTACGGCCATCTGCGAGAGTAACCTCACGCTGCTCAATAGCTTCCAGTTTCAGCTGGTTAACGATATGCTGAGGGATACAAAGGTCAATCGCACCTGTATCAACCAATGCTTTTGCATCGATTTCTTCAAGTTGCGGTTTGGCAGCGTTGGAGAGGCGAATATGTTGATAAACTATGCCCATATTAATTCTCCTTCCCCGCCAGCTCGCACGCCTGAAGCACATTAACGCCAGCAGGGACGCCTATTTCGGTTCCGTCTACGGTGACTTTAGGCATTATTCCGCCGCCTCCATCATTGGGGCGTCACCCGCGCCCTTGCGCTCGTTAATCCGGCGCTCCATCTCTGGCCGGAAATGTTTGATCAGACCCTGGATCGGCCAAGCGGCTGCATCGCCCAGCGCACAGATGGTATGGCCTTCAACCTGTTTGGTGACTTCATACAGCGTGTCGATGTCGGATATGTCCGCATCGCCCACGCGCATTTTTTCCATCACGCGCCACATCCAGCCTGTGCCTTCGCGGCAGGGCGTGCATTGGCCGCAGCTTTCATGTTTGTAGAAATAGCTGAGGCGGCTGATCGCCTGCACAATGTCAGTGCTCTTATCCATAACGATCACCGCCGCAGTGCCAAGGCCGGAGCCCACATCGCGCAGTCCGTCAAAATCCATTGGCGCGTCCATAATCTGCTCTGCCGGAACCAGCGGAACCGACGATCCGCCGGGGATCACAGCGAGCAGATTGTCCCAGCCTCCGCGAATGCCACCGCAATGTTTTTCGATGAGGTCACGGAAAGGAATGCTCATTGCCTCTTCAACCACGCAAGGACGATCGACATGGCCCGAAATCTGGAACAGCTTCGTACCCTTGTTATTGTCCCGCCCAAAACTGTTAAACCATGAAGCCCCGCGCCGCAGGATGGTCGGCACCACCGCGATGCTTTCGACATTATTGACCGTGGTTGGGCAGCCATAGAGGCCAGCGCCCGCCGGGAATGGCGGCTTCAGACGGGGTTGCCCCTTTTTGCCCTCCAGACTTTCGATCATCGCTGTTTCTTCACCGCAAATATAGGCGCCCGCACCCCGGTGCACGAAGACGTCAAAGTCATAGCCCGATTTGGCCGCATTCTTGCCGAGCAGGCCCGCGTCATAAGCCTCTTGCACCGCGGCGAACAGCGTTTCTGCCTCACGGATATATTCCCCGCGAATATAGATATAGGCCGCCCGCGCACGCATAGCAAAACCGGCAATCAGCGCTCCTTCGATCAGCTTGTGGGGGTCGTGACGGATAATTTCACGGTCTTTGCAAGAGCCAGGTTCCGATTCATCGGCATTGATAACCAGAAAGCTTGGGCGCGGATTGCCGTCGCGGTCCAGCGGCGCTTGCTTGGGCATAAACGACCATTTCATGCCGGTCGGAAAACCGGCCCCGCCGCGCCCGCGTAGGCCCGATGCCTTTATCTCTTCGATGATCGCATCTTGGCCAAGCTTTATCAGCGCCGCCGTTTTATCCCAATCGCCCCGCTTTTGTGCGGCTTTCAGGTTCCATGGTTGGTAGCCATAAACATTGGTGAAGATACGGTCTTTGTCAGAAAGGAAATCAAAGCTCATTTCGCCCACTCCTTCCGGTAATCATGGTTGCCCCCCACCATGGCCGCCAAATTGGTCGGCTCGCCTAGCGGCTCCACCGTGTGACGCCCCGGTTCCTGCGTGCCGGTCTTGGGCTGCTTACCAGTCTCTAGCGCGTCGAGGATAGCCATGGTGCGGTCATAATCGAGATCTTCGTAATTATCGTCGTTAATCTGCACCATGGGCGCGGATGCGCAGTTACCCATGCATTCCACCTCGGTTAGAGTGAACAGGCCATCGGGCGTGGTCTTACCTTTATTCATGCCCTTATTCTTGCACGCGGCCATCACATCGTCCGATCCGCGAAGCAGGCAAGGCGTCGTGCCGCAAACCTGCACATGATAACGGCCCACGGGCGCAAGATTATACATGGTATAAAAACTCGCTACCTCATAGGCGCGCATATAGGGCATTTCGAGCATGGCGGCGACATATTCGATCACTGGCACGGGAAGCCAGCCTTGCGTTTGCGTGTCCGCTCCCACCTGACGCTGTGCCAGATCGAGCAGCGGCATCACCGCGCTGCGTTGCCGCCCGGCGGGATAACGCGCGATAATCTCTTTCGCCTTTTTGACGTTGGCCGCAGTGAATGCAAATCCGCCCCATTTGGCGCGGACTTCGGCTTCGTCGGGGATGTTAGGTGCGTCAGCCATTAACGAATAAACTCCACACGGGCGCATTTCCCGCTTTCAAAACTATAAATAGCAATCACTTCAAACGGGTCGGAATCCGCGGTGCGCCATACTTTTTCACGCAGGACGGCAAATTCGCCAATCTCCTGCTCCCCGATAATCTCCGCCCGGTTTTGCGGATATTCGGCAAAGATTGCTTTCAACCCAGACCGCACGCCCTCCTTGCCCTCACGCACCACAGCACCGCGATAACCCGCTTCACAGGCATCATCGGTCATCAACGCGACATAGGCATCGGCATCCTGCGCGTTATAATGCGCAATCATTTGCTTGGCGATGGTGAGTTTATTCATATTTCAACTCCCACCGTCATTGCGAGCAGCCAAGGGCTGCGCGGCAATCCAGCGCAGTGTAGCCCAAAACTGGATTGCTTCGCTTCGCTCGCAATGACGAAAATGGCGCGAGTTTCAGTTTCTACTGAGATGGTGAGTATCTTAATCATTACTATCGTTCCAAATAGCGACGGCCTTTTCCTCTTCGCGCGCACCGTGAGCGAAATAGACAAAAACAAATAATGCTATCATACAAATCCAGCGCGTTTCTTGTGGCAAACCAAATGCCTCCAAAAAGTATCCGCCAAGACCGGACAAGATAGCCAGAATACTGAATATAGTTGATTTCTTCACCGGTCACACTCCCCAAACACGACATCGATCGCGCCAATGATGGCAGTGGTATCGGCCAGCATATGGCCCTTGCTCATCATCTCCATCGCTTGCAAGTGGCTAAACGCGGTGGGGCGGATTTTGCAGCGATAGGGCTTGTTGGTGCCGTCCGCGACTAGATAGACGCCAAATTCGCCCTTGGGACTTTCGGTGGCGACATAGACCTGACCTGCGGGCACATGGAACCCTTCGGTATAAAGTTTGAAATGATGGATCAGCGCCTCCATCGATTGTTTCATCTCGGCTCGTTTGGGCGGAGAAACTTTGCGGTCCTCGCTGCATACCGGGCCTTCGGGCATTTGCTGCAGACATTGCTTCATAATACGGACGGATTGCCGCACTTCTTCAACCCGGACCATGAAACGGTCATAACAATCGCCTTTTGTGCCAACGGGGACATCAAATTCCATCCGATCATAGACATCATAGGGTTGGCTCTTGCGGATGTCCCAAGCAATGCCGCTGCCCCGGATCATCGGGCCGGAAAAGCCCCATTTGACCGCGTCTTCCTTGCTAACAGTGGCGATATCGACATTGCGCTGTTTGAAAATGCGGTTGTCGGCAACCAGGCTGATTGCGTCCTCAAACAGTTTCGGCATCCGCTTGTCCAACCAGTCACCAATATCGGTCAGCAGCTTTAATGGCACGTCCTGATGCACGCCGCCGGGCCGGAAATAGGCGCTATGCATACGCGCACCCGATGCGCGTTCGAAAAAGTTCAAACAGTCTTCACGGATTTCAAACATCCACAAATTCGGCGTCATTGCCCCTACGTCCATCACGTGCGAACCAAGGTTGAGCATATGGTTGCAAATGCGCGTTAATTCGGCAAAAAACACCCGCAAATATTGGGCGCGTAGCGGCACTTCAACATTGAGCAATTTTTCTATCGCCAGCACATAGCTATGCTCCATGCCGAGCGGCGAACAATAATCAAGCCGGTCAAAATAAGGCAGCGCCTGTAGATAGGTTTTATACTCGATCAGCTTTTCGGTTCCGCGGTGGAGCAGGCCGATATGAGGGTCCATCCGCTCAATAATCTCCCCGTCCATCTCCATAACCAACCGCAATACGCCGTGCGCCGCAGGATGCTGAGGACCAAAATTGATCGTATAATTTTCAATGGTCTCATCGCCAGTGGTCGGCGATTTTTCGATAGTCAGGCTCATTTCTTCGCCCCTCTCGGCTTGGCGGTTTCCGGCTTCACTGCTTTAGGAGCGCCCTTTGTTGTTTTGGCAGCCGTCTTGTTCGCTTTTGCACCTGCGCCGGTTTTCGCGGGCGTGCCTGTTGTTTTCGGTGTCGCAACCGTTGGAGAAGGCGGCGGAGGAGGCGGTGCGGCGGGCGCCTTTTCATCACCCGGCAGGATATAATCCGCGCCCTCCCACGGGCTCATAAAATCAAAGCTGCGAAAATCCTGTGCCAGCTTAACTGGTTCATATTTAACCCGCTTTTCTTCTTCGGAATAACGAAGTTCAGTATAGCCGGTTAGCGGAAAATCCTTGCGCTGCGGATGCCCTTCAAATCCATAATCGGTCAATATGCGGCGCAGATCATTATTTCCCGAAAACAGCACACCATACATATCAAACACTTCACGCTCCAACCATCCTGCCACCGGCCATATACCGGTCACACTGGGGACAGGATCGGATTCATCGGTTTCGACATGGACCCGGATACGGTGATTTTTGGTCAGGCTGAGCAGGCAATATACAACCTCAAACCGGGGTGAACGGCTTGGCCAGTCAACACCGGCAATCTCTACAAGCTGTTGATATTCGCATTCATCGCGCAGAGCGGTCATTACATCAACCAATGCGTCGCGTTTGACCAATAGGCCAATTTCATCATTCGCCTCAATCAATTGAACTAGGTTTTTACCCAACGCCTTTTTGATGGCAGCATTGGTGCCCTTAGGCTTGGTTATCAGGGGTGCACTATGGGCCATAATTACCGCTCTATTGTCCCAATGCGGCGGATTTTCCGCTGCAATTGCATTATTCCGTAAAGCAAGGCTTCGGCCGTCGGCGGGCATCCGGGAATATAAATATCAACCGGAACAATTCGGTCACAACCACGCACAACGGAATAGCTGTAATGATAATAACCGCCGCCATTGGCGCAGCTGCCCATGGAAATCACATATTTAGGCTCGCTCATCTGGTCATAAACCTTGCGGAGCGCCGGGGCCATTTTATTGCACAGCGTGCCAGCGACGATCATCACGTCGGACTGACGCGGGGATGCCCGCGGGGCGGCGCCAAATCGCTCCATGTCATAGCGCGGCATATTGACGTGGATCATCTCTACTGCGCAACAAGCCAAGCCAAAGGTCATCCACCATAAGGAACCGGTTCGCGCCCAATTGAAAAGGTCTTCGGTTGATGTGACCAAAAAGCCTTTATCATCAATTTCCGACTGCAAATCCCGGAAAAACGCCTCATCCGGCTCGGTATCGGCAATCGGCGGCTGCGATGTTGTGACTACTCCCATTCGAGCGCTCCTATTTTCCAAGCATAGGCAAATCCGACCACCAGTCAAAAAGGAACAACATCATGGTCGCCCATCCGGTCCAGCCTGTTTCACCAAGGCTGACGGCCCATGGAAACAAAAATGCGGCTTCCAAATCAAAGATGATGAACAAAATCGCAACCAGATAAAATCGCACGTCAAATTGGCTACGGCTGTCTTCGAATGCAGGAAAGCCGCATTCATATTCGGTCAGCTTCGCCTCGGTCGGTTTATGGCTGCCGGTAAGACGGGAAACGCCCATGGGCAGAAACACGAACAGGGAAGACAACCCCAAAGCGATCACCAGAAACATGAAGATCGGAAGATATTGCGATAAATCGGTCAAAATCAGACTCGCCTCTGAACATAGAATTAGGGCGCTTTTAGGGGCATGAACCGCAAGCCGCAAGGGCCGCAACGTGCTTTTTTTGCCCTATTTATTGCGTTTGACAAAATCCATAAGCAATTAGCGCAAAGAACCGGCAAGTAGCTTGTGCATCTTGCTATGCAGGCCGTCATTGGCCGCCAAAACCTGCCTGTCGGCAATCGCCGGACGTTGCCCCCGATAATCGGTAACAAAACCGCCCGCCTCTCGCACCAACAAGCATCCCGCAGCCGTGTCCCAAGGTTGCAGATCGGATTCCCAATAACCATCAAAACGGCCCGCCGCGACCCACGCCAGATCAAGGGAGGCCGCGCCAAAACGGCGGATACCGGCAACTTCGGGGGCGATAGCTCCGAATATCCGGCTCCACTGCGCAAAATTGCCATGGCCCAAATAAGGGATGCCCGTTGCAATCAGGGCGTCAGCCATATCACGCCGCGCCGAAACGCGTAGCCGCTCGGTTTGCAACCAAGCGCCCCTGCCCCGCTCGGCCCAAAAGCTTTCATCGGTCAGCGGTTGATAAACCAAGGCCGAAGTGATTTCGCGTTCGCCATCGGCCAGCGTTTCTTCAACCGCAATTGATATGGCAAAATGCGGAATACCGTGCAGGAAATTGCTAGTGCCGTCGAGCGGGTCAATGATAAAACGCGGCTTGCCCTCTGCGCCCTCTATTTCTCCCGATTCTTCCAGCAGGAATCCCCAATCGGGCCGCGCCTTACTCAGCTCGTCGTAAAGCGTGCGTTCCGCGCGAATATCCGCTTTGGATACAAAGTCCGCAGGGCCTTTACGGCTCACCTGCAATTGCTGCACCTCGTAAAAATCACGGCGCAATTTCGCACCCGCCTTGCGAGCGGCGCGGTCCATCATTGTCATAATGCCAGAATGGGCAACCATTGATCTATTCCGCCTTTTTCACATATTCCTTGGCATAGACATCAACGATGATGCGCGTGCCGGCCCCGATAAAGGGCGGCACCATAACGCGCACGCCATTGTCAAGGATCGCAGGTTTATAGCTGGAAGAGGCCGTTTGCCCTTTCACCACGGCATCGGCTTCGACAATCTCAGCCTCAATCTGATCGGGCAATTGTACGGATATTGGTTTTTCGTCGTAAAGCTCCAATGTCACCTGCATCCCATCTTGGAGGAAGGCAATTTCCTCACCCATCATGCTTGTGGCAATAAAAATCTGCTCATAGGTTTCATTGTCCATGAACACCAAATTGTCGCCGTCGGTGTAAAGATATTGGAATTCTTTTGTGTCCAACCGCACTTTTTCAACTGTATCGGCGCTGCGAAAACGGACATTGGTTTTGCGGCCGTCAATCAGGTTCTTCATTTCAACCTGCATATAAGCCCCGCCTTTTCCTGGCTGGGTATGCTGGATCTTGGCGACCTTCCACAGGCCTTTGTCATATTCGATTATATTGCCGGGACGGATATCAACACCGCTGATTTTCATGGGAAAACTCGCTATTCAAGGTTGGAAAGAGCATGGCGTTCACTACGCCGTTGCAGAGGCCTTTAACCGCGCATCGCAGCTTAAGCAAGCACGGCGTGAAAAGCTTTCACCGCCGCAGCCGGTCCGCCGGGATATTGCCAGACCGCGCTGCTGACCGCCAGGAAATCCGCCCCCGCTTCAATTAAAGGCCTGGCATTCTCTGGCGTGATACCGCCTATCGCAACGCAGGGTATCTCCATAAATTTGGACCATATTTCCAAAATCTCTGGTTCAGCCACATATTCGGTTACTTTCGTTGTGCTGGGATAAAAGGCACCGAATGCAACATAATCGGCGCCCGCTTCCCCTGCCTCCATCGCCAGATGGCGGCTGTTATGACAGGTTACCCCAATCTGAACATCCGCGCCCAGTTCCAGCCGCGCCTCTCGCACATCGCCGTCACCTTGGCCCAAATGCACGCCATCCGCTTTCAAACGTTTGGCCAATGTGACATTGTCATTCACAACAAAGGCCACATCATGCGCGGCGCAAATCTCCTGAAGCGGCGCGGCCAAACGGGCGGCGGCATGGTTATCCATATCCTTCACCCGAAACTGAAATGCCGCAACAGGCGCGGCGGAGAGTGCCGCTGCAAGCTGATTTGGGAAATCACCATCAACGATGAGTGGTGAGATCAGATAAAGCTGACAGGGAATTTTGTCCATAAACCGGGCTGTAGCGGCAAGTGGAACGATTCTCTAGGTTTTTGATGCTTCGTAAATCTGCTGGATCGCGCCATCCAAAGCCGCGCTAAATTCCGCCTCGCTTTGGCTATGTTGCAAACTTTCGAGCAAGGCCCGGCTGAAACTCGCAATCATGGCGCTGTTCTTGGCCAGTTCACTGCACGCCTCATCGGTGGTGAAACCGCCCGATAAAGCGACAACTCGCAGCACGCGGGGATGCTGGATCAGGTCCGCATAAAGGTTACATTCTGAAGGAATAGAAAGTTTTAGAATGACTTGCCGGTCTACCGGCATCGCGTCCAACGCCTTTAACAGTTGCCCATGCAATATCGCATCAGCCTGACTGCGCTTTGCGCTTTTGATATTCACCTCAGGTTCGATAATCGGCATTAAGCCATGCGCCGCAATCTGATCGGCCATTTCGAACTGTTGTTTAACGATGGCCGCTATCCCTTCACGGTTGGCCAAATGGATGACCGAACGCATTTTAGTGCCATAAACGCCCTTGGCCGCGCCCTTTTCCAACAGGCTGATCAAATTAGTCATCGGCTTCATCAATTGCACGCCATTGGCCTCTTCTTCCAGCCCTTGATCAACTTTCAAAAAGGGAACAATGCCGCGTGATTTCAAATAATCAGGCACGCTTTGACCGGCGGCCTCCCCGTCCATTGTTTTTCAAAGAGGATCGCGCCTAAAACACGCTTTGCATCAAATGCTGGCGATGTCATGATCCGAACACGCATTTCATGGATCAGCGCAAACATTTCCTCATCATTGGAAAAGGCGTCCGCCCTTATCCCATAGGCGGCCAGCGCCCTTGGGGTTGACCCCCGCTTTGATCGAGCGCGGCGATAAAGCCTGTATGGCTTCTAATTTTTTCCAGCATCTCGGATTTTTGCATGAAGCGGTCCCTGCTATTTTCGTGAATTGAGTTGGCTCGCCCTTAACTGGCAAGCACAGACAAATCAACCGCGAAACCCGCAGAAATCAGGGATTTTTCCTGTCTTTCGTTGTCATTTCCCGGCGCAGAACCAAACCAATGAATGGGTGATCCTAACGACCAGAGAGTGCTTCTACACCTGGCAGGGGCTTTCCCTCCATCCATTCAAGAAACGCGCCGCCAGCGGTAGATACAAAGCTGAAATCATCCTGCACCCCGGCATGGGCAAGCGCAGCAACGGTATCCCCGCCACCCGCAACTGAGATAAGCGATCCTTCTTTGGTCAACGCCGCCGCCGTTTTCGCAAGCGATACGGTCGCCGCGTCAAAGGGTTCCATTTCAAAAGCACCTAACGGGCCATTCCACACCAAAGTACGGCAGGTTTTCAGCGCGTCTGCCAAAGCCTCGACCGCTGCCGGGCCGATATCGAGAACCATATCATCGGCTCCGATTTCATGCACATTGACGGTCTTAACTGGCGGATTTGCACGGAATTCGGGTGACGTCACGACGTCATAGGGCAAATGTACAGTGCAATTGGCGCTGTCCGCTGCATCCAAAATCGCAATGGCAGTGTCGGTTAAATCATGCTCGCAAAGCGATTTGCCTACATTTATGCCCCGCGCAGCCAAAAATGTATTGGCCATACCGCCACCAATGATCAAATGGTCGACTTTGGCAACCAAGTTTTTCAGCACATCAAGCTTGGTTGATACTTTCGCGCCGCCAACTACAGCCGCAACAGGATGTTCTGGTTTGCCAAGTGCAGACTCCAGCGCTTTTAACTCCGCCTCCATTGAACGGCCAGCATAAGCGGGAAGGATGTGAGCCAAACCTTCGGTCGACATATGCGCACGGTGCGCAGCGGAAAAGGCGTCATTGACGTAAAAATCGCCATTTGCGGCCACCGCCTTTGCCAATTCCGGGTCATTTGCCTCTTCGCCTATGTAAAAGCGAGTGTTTTCGAGCACGGCGATATCCCCATCGCCCAAAATGCCAATAGCCTGCTCAACAACAGCCCCGGCGATTTCCGGGATGAACATGATTTCGCGGCCTAAAACCTCCTGCAGCGTCTCGACGATCATCGATAACGACATTTCACTGTGCTTTGCGCCCTTGGGACGACCAAAATGTGCAAGCAGCAAAACCTTTGCGCCTTTGTCCGCCAATTCCGAAACAGTGGGAATAATCGCCCGCAGCCGCATATCATCGGTTACGCGGCCATCGGCATAGGGCACATTCAGATCGACGCGCACAAGCGCCCGTTTTCCTTTAACATCGCCCAGATCATCGAGAGTTTTGAAGGCCATATGCCCGCTCCTTACAGAAAGCTTGCCATCACCTTGGCGGTGTCGATCATCCGGTTGGAAAAACCCCATTCATTGTCATACCAGCTAACAACACGAACCAGTTTTCCGTCCATTACAGTGGTTTCAAGACTGTCCACAGTTGAGCTTGCTGGTTGGTGGTTGAAATCGCCCGATACCAAAGGCAGCGTTTCATAAGCCAATACGCCCTTCATCGGTCCTTCTGCTGCGGATTTAAGCGCGGCGTTAATCTCTTCCTTGCTGGTTTCACGGCCAGGCGTAAATACCAAGTCCACAAGGCTGACATTGGGTGTAGGAACGCGGACCGAGCTGCCATCCAGCTTGCCATTGAGTTCGGGAAGGACAAGACCCACTGCCCGCGCCGCACCGGTTGTTGTAGGGATCATATTGAGCGCCCCAGCCCGCGCACGGCGCAAATCGCTATGCATTTGGTCAAGCATACGCTGATCATTGGTATAGCTGTGAATAGTGGTCATAAAACCGCGTTCTATACCAACCAGGTCATTCAAAACCTTTGCCACAGGGGCCAAGCAATTGGTGGTGCAACTGGCGTTGGACACAATGATGTCACCTGACGTCAAAACGTCATGATTCACCCCGTAAACAACTGTTTTCAAATCCCCTTTTGCAGGCGCAGAGATCAAAACCCGCTTGGCTCCTGCATCAATATGGGGCTGCGATGCTTCCAACGACTGAAAGAAACCGGTGCATTCCAACACAATATCGATACCCATTTCACCATGCGGCAAATCGGCGGGGTTGCGTTCCTGTGTAACCACAATTTCTTTGCCATTGACCACCAGCTTATTGCCGTTGGTGGTGACTTCGCCGGGAAAACGGCCATGGGTGCTGTCATATTTGAACAACAAGGCATTGGCTTCGGTATCGGCAAGATCATTGATCGCGACCAGTTCAAAGCCGTCATCATCACGCTCCAAAATAGCGCGGGCGACAAGGCGGCCAATCCGGCCAAAACCATTAATTGCAACTTTTACAGTCATTTGCTTCTCCTAGGGGAAAGTTCCAAAACTCTATTATTGGTTCAGAACCGAAATTATTTGCGGGGTTATTTTTTCGGCGGTCAGGCCAAAATGATCATATAGGTCATCAATTGGAGCAGATGCACCAAAGCTGTCGACGCCAAAGCGCAAGCCGCTGCGCCCGGTATAGCGTTCCCAACCAAAACTGGTGCCCGCCTCGATAGAGACAATCAGCGCGTCAGCGGGCAGAATATCGGCCTGATACGCCGCATCCTGCGCATCGAAAAGCTGAGTGCAGGGCATGGAAACCACGTCCACGCCAATATCAGCGGCTTCCAGCTTTTCTGCAACCTGCAGAGCAATTTCCACTTCTGATCCGGTGGCGATCAGGACGGTTTTACGCACTGCCGCGGCGGATTTCAGCCTGTATGCGCCCTTTGCACAGAGATTTTCGCTAACATCGCTGCGCACCATGGGCAGGTTTTGTCGGCTGAGCGCGAGCAAAGAGGGGCCGCTATCATGCGCCACGGCTAAGGCCCAGCATTCGGCTGTTTCAATCACATCGGCTGGACGAAACACGAACAAATTGGGCATGGCGCGAAGACTTTGCAGATGTTCAACAGGTTGGTGCGTCGGCCCATCTTCGCCAAGGCCTATACTGTCATGCGTCATGACATAAATGGCCCTTATGCGCTGAATTGCCGATAGCCGAATGGCCGAACGCGCATAGTCTGCAAAAACAAGGAATGTGCCGCCATAGGGGATGATCCCGCCATGCAAAGCCATGCCGTTCATTGCCGCTGCCATGCCAAATTCGCGGATGCCATAATTGACATAACGGCCGGAATAGTCGTTTTTATCCAATGTTTTGGTAGACGGAGTTTTGGTGTTGTTTGAACCCGTTAAATCCGCGGAACCACCCAGCATTTCAGGCAAGGATGCCGTCAAGACATTGAGCGCCATTTCGCTTGCCTTGCGCGTTGCCACCTTGGGTGCATCGCTGATCAGCTGCTCCAAATAGGATTTCATGCCCATATCCGCTGGCAAATCGCCATTCATGCGGCGTGTAAATTCTGCGCCATTATCGGCAGAACTTAAGCGATTTTTCCATTCGGAATGCGCAGATTTGCATCTTTCGCCTGCAATTTTCCAAGCCTGCGCAATATCAGCGGGAATTTCAAAAGGTGCATGGGGCCAGTCCAGCTCAACCCGCGCTGCGGCAACTTCGTCCGTTCCCAAAGCCGCACCATGCGTTGCCGATGTGCCCTGTTTATTCGGTGCACCTTTACCAATAATTGTTTTGCAAGCGACTAAAGAGGGCCGCCCATCGGCAATAGCAGCGTCCAACGCACGGCGGATATCGGCAAAATCATGCCCGTCGCATCGTTCCACGTGCCATCCAGTGGCCGCATAGCGCGCCGCTATATCCTCGCAAGAAGACAGCTCTACCTTGCCGTCAATGGTGATGTTGTTATCATCCCAAAGCACGATCAACTTGCCCAAATTCAAATTTCCGGCAAGGCCAATGGCTTCGTGGTTGATCCCTTCCATTAAGCAACCATCGCCCGCAATCACCCATGTCCTGTGATCGACCAGGTCATCGCCAAAAACCGCGTTCAAATGCCGTTCGGCGATAGCCAGACCAACCGCCATGGCAAGCCCCTGCCCCAATGGACCCGTTGTAGCCTCTATGCCGTCCAGCTCAAAATTTTCTGGATGCCCCGCACAGGGACTGTGTAATTGGCGAAAATTACGAATATCAGCAATAGTAGGCGCAGCGTAACCGCTTAGATGCAGTGTCGCATAGGCAAGCATAGAGCCATGCCCTGCCGAAAGAACAAAGCGGTCCCGATCCGCCCATTTCGGGCTGGCGGGATCATATTTCAAATAGTCCTTATATAAAACCGTAGCAACATCAGCCATTCCCATTGGCATCCCTGGATGGCCGCTATTTGCGGCCTGCACAGCGTCCATAGCCAGCGCCCTGATTGCATTGGCCATCTGCCGTTCGCTGACAGTCATATATAATCCCCTGCTCATTCAAAATTTCCGGCAGTGTTACGTCCGGTATGGATGGGAAGCGGTCGCATAGTATCGAGTCGCTTTTTTTCGGTTGTGCTTTGCTTGCCAACGCGGCCAGCGCAAGTGAGGACTCACGCTTTTTCGCCGAATTTCTCCTAAAAGTCGAAAAGTGACGTCATGTCTTCAAAACGTCATTTGCTTGCGGAAAAAAATCTGCTAAATATCGAAAGTGAAAGGGTTATCTTATGTCGCACGAAAAACTTATATTGGCCATTGGCCGTATGGAACGGGCGCTTTCACGGTTGGAACAGGCGCCGCAGGGAGCCATAGGCGCCCATTTATCCGACAGCGCGCTATTGACCAAACATGATAAGCTGAAATCAGAAACAAGCGCCGTGCTGGCGGATCTTGACCGGTTAATCGCACAAAGCGGGGCGGCGTAATGGCGGATGTACGTTTGAATATCGCAAGCCGCGAATATATTGTCACTTGTCAGGATGGCGAGGAAGACCGGCTAAAATCTCTTGGACGATTGGTCGACGAAATGGCCCGGGAAGCAGGCGGATCAGCCGGCGGATTGAATGAAAGCAGACAGCTTTTATTCGCATCACTGCTGCTCGCCGATAAATTACATGACAGCCAAACGCTATTAAACAAACCAGATGCCCCATCGGCCCTTAATGACAATAGTGCCGAAATTGAACAGGCAGCGGTCACTATCGAAAAAATGGCAGAGCGATTGGAAGCACTCGCAAACAGGCTTGAGAATTAAGCGATCAAAGCCTACATATGAGTTGGCGGGGCTACCCGGCACGAACTGATGAGAACATCCCTGAGGCGATTCACTATCTAAGGGAGCTGTCCCTGTCCGGTCCACTTTTTCGCATTGGGGATCGGTGCATATGGCCCCCACCTGGCGTTTTTGGCGTCAGAGGATATTCCGGGAAACGACCATGGTGGTTCCGCCGCTTTTTATCTGGCCAATGAACAGGGATGATGCCTTATGGATATATTGGCTGATAAAAGCGCATTGCGCCGCCAATATCGTCAGTCTCGTAATGCCTATGTCGGCGCTCTGCCCCAGCAAGACATGACGCTCTCTTTTTCTGCTGTGCCTAGCCCTATTAAAAACTTGTTCCAAAAGGGCAAAACCATCGCAGCCTATATACCGATTGGATCAGAGGCCGACCCTGCGCATTTGGTCGGCTATGCAGCTAATATGGGCTGTTCCACCGCCCTGCCCTATGTAACAAGCCACTCCTCACCCATGCGCTTTTTAAGCTGGCGGCCGGGCGATCCACTCCATGATGGTCCCTTTGCACTGAAACAGCCCGATAGCAATGCTGCCTCAGTGGTTCCGGACATTATCATTGTTCCGCTTGTCGCATTTGACCGCCACCTCAACCGTTTGGGACAGGGCGCGGGTCATTATGACCGTGCAATTAGCCTTTTGGAGGAAGCATATACCATCGGTCTTGCTTGGTCAGTGCAAGAAGCCGCTGCGCTGCCCGCCGATCCATGGGATATGCCTTTGGACGCGATATTGACTGAAAAAGAATGGATTAGCCGATGAACACCCCCCCCCAGTCCCATAAGCCCAGCTGGCGCAAGCCGGCAGGTGTTCTTCTGATCTTGGTCTATATCATGATTTGGGCGGTAATCGTGGTTAGCCAGTGGGAATTAATAGGGAAACTGCCGATTTTGGTGCAAGCTGTGATCTACCTGATAGCAGGTGTAATCTGGCTATTCCCGCTAAGGCCCTTAATGATCTGGATGGAAACGGGAAAATTCAAACCGCCATTGTCCGAATAGGACCAAAATCTTATACCATAAGCCTAATAGGCAATGGCGCGAGTGACGGGGCTCGAACCCGCGACCTCCGGCGTGACAGGCCGGCGCTCTAACCAACTGAGCTACACCCGCTGATATGCGGTGGAGGCGCACTAGAAGCGGCAGGAGATTCTGTCAACACACAGAATGCAATCAAATGGAATTTATCATTGGACAACTGTTACTGATAGGTTTGTAATTTCGAATTTAATCGCGCATTTCCATTAAGCGATTTACCATAATTTACAATGTATGCATATCTTTTGCTTTTATTATCAGTGCTTTAGAGCCAAACCCCCAAAAATTGCTATTTAACGGTTTATTGACCTTATTCGGGCATAAAGATGACCATGTTGAGAGTGAAAGGTCATTCAATGTCCGGATTAATTCCGTTTAAAACTGTGAAAGCCGCGTGCTTTGCCGCCTCTATTTTGGGCGGCCTATGCGTTTCTGCACCCGCATTTGCGGCAGGCACGCTTGCAGGAACCGACATCGAAAATATTGCAACCGCAAGCTATGATACGCCAAGCGGCACAATCGAAATCGATTCAAACCGCGTAGTCATAAAAGTTGACGAATTGCTGGACGTCACAATCACCAACAGCGATCCGGGCGATGTTAACAGCAGCCCGGGCGCGACAACCAATGTCCAGCGTTTTCTCGTTACCAATAGCGGTAACGGCGAAGAAGCATTCCGGCTGACCCCGGATTTGAATGTGGCGGGTGATGATTTTGATCCCACGCTGCAAAATCTGGTACTCGATACCGATGGCAATGGTCTTTATGACCCCGGCGTAGATACTATCTATTCCGCAGGAAGCAATGATCCTGTGTTACAACCCGATCAAAGCATTACTGTTTTTGTTATCAGCAGCACCCCTGCTACGCCTGCGGACGGCGACCGCGCAGAAGTTTCCTTGACCGCTGCGGCTGTGACCGGAACAGGAACACCCGGAACCACCTTTGCAGGGGCTGGCGATGGCGGCGGTGACGCAGTTGTGGGCACCACAGGTGCGGACGCCACAGACAGCGGCTTCCTCGCTATACAGGCAGCAATATTGAGCCTTATCAAATCGGCGGCCGTTGCCGATCCCTTTGGCGGATCGCGCGCTGTTCCGGGTTCGACAATCACCTATACATTGGTTGCAACGGTAACCGGTTCGGGTGCTTTGACCAATGTGGTCATTTCTGACCCGATCCCAACAGACACCCAATATGTCGCAAGCTCGATCACGCTGGATAGCGCAAGCCTGACAGATGCGGCGGATGCCGATCAAGGGAATTTTAACGGTTCGCAGATAAGTGCTGCAGTTGGAAATATTTCGGCGGGCGAAACAAAGACCGTCACATTCAAGGTGGTGATACAATGAAGAAGGCAGTTTTCACGATATTTGCGCCTTTCATCGCAATCCTTCCGGTCTCTGCAGCCCATGCCGCGAGCCAAGTACAGCTATCAAGCGATGTCTTTGTAGAGCGTATAAAACAAAAATCAGACGGCACGTTGACCAAAATTCTGGAAGAACCCAAATTGGTTACGCCAGGCGACAATCTTGTTTTTGTTGTGAATTTCAAAAATGCCGGAGAAAAACCGGCGGAAAAATTTGTCGTCACCAATCCGCTACCGAGAGCAGTTGCTTTTAACGGCACGTCGGACGGCCTTGAAACCGTATCGGTGGATGGCGGCAAAAGCTGGGGATTTCTGCCTAATTTGCGCATTCAGGGCGATGACGGAAAATCTCGTCCCGCATTGATGGCTGATGTGACCCATATTCGTTGGAATCTAAACCAGCCTTTGCCTGCCGGTTCCGGCGGTAAGCTAATTTTTCGTGGAATCGTAAGATAACCGCAAACCGCCCAGATTGCCGCGGTTTTTTGGCAATCATTGAAAGTAAGAAGGAAAAAGCTATGACCAGTAAGCTTAAACTCCTCGGCACTTCGGTTGCAATTGCAGCAATTGCGGCGGCTTCGGCTCCTGCGATAGCTACAACAACCTCAGGTACCGATGTTAACAACACGGTGAATGTGACCTTTCAGGTCGGCGGCGTTACACAAACTCCGCCTCCTCCGGCCATCAACACCTTTAAAGTTGACCGTAAAATCAACTTTACCATTGCCGAAAGAACGCCGGTTGGCACTACCAATGTTTCTGCCAACCAAACAGGTGCGGTAACCGCATTCACCCTAACCAACACTTCGAACGATCTGTTGGACTTTGTGGTTACACCAAGCCAGATTTTGACTGGCAACGCCACACCGCGCGGCACCGACGCATTTAACCTCACCAATCTGCTCATCTGTTTGGATGCCAATAACGACCTTGTTTGCGATGCAGCAGCAACCGCTTCGCTCACCGTAGACAATCTGGCACAAGATACCGGAAGCACCACGATTTTAATCGTGGGTGACATTCCTGCATCCGCCACCAATGGTCAAATTGCAGGTGTAACGGCAACTGCCAGTGCACGGAACAGCGATGGTTCACCAATTACCGCTGCGAACGATGCGACGGTCAACAATCCAACCACCGTTGAAACCATCTTCGCCGATACGGGCCGTGATAACTCGGAAGCTGCTAGCGACGACTATACCGTTGCCGCCGCAGCACTCAGTGTGTTTAAAACCAGCCGCGTTGTCAGCGACGGGGTGAGCGCAAGCAACCCGAAAGCTATTCCGGGCGCTGTTGTCGAATATTGTATCTCGGTTGCCAACGCCTCAGGCTCGGCCACTGCGACCAATATCAATATTTCGGACGCCATTCCAGCCAACACCACTTATGTGGCAAGTTCGATCCTGGTGAACGGAACCGTGACAACGCCAGGTGCATCACAAACCTGCGCTGGCGGAACCGGCGTATCTGATGCAACCGACGCCGATGCCGGTCAATTCGGATCGAATACCGTATCGGGTGCATTGTCCAGTATCGCTGGCGGCGCATCGCGCGCGCTGCTTTTCCGCGTTACAATTAACTAATAAGGAACAGGCGGTATTTCGGGGGATCGGTCAGCAGCCGCTCCCACCGAATACCGCCTTTTTCAGCCATGAGGGCGTTAACCAAATCTATTATGCAATGTGCAGCACTGTTGGCTGCAGGAACAATGCTTCCTGCGGCCAACAATGCCGCGCACGCGCAAAATACTGCATCAGCGCCCAAAATTATCAGCAACACGGCGCTCGCTGAATGGGATGTCGGGCCAAATACCCTGTCCCGTCCATCCAACACCGTTAATATTTCGGTGCAGTCCATAGATACACCGCCACCAACACTTTCCCTATTTCATTTTTCCCGTGGACCCGGCGCGACGACAGCGAATCTCGGCGCGAACCAGTGCATCGGAAATAACGGCGCAATTCCGGTTACACTGGGCGGCGCTTTTACCGGAACTTCGACCAGTCCGGCATCTTTGGTCCCTGCTTCAGCGATAAGAGCGGGTGAGCCACTGGTGATTGAGGTCAATTATGCTGTTCATAACACCGATCCAGGTGCGATTGACCAGTTTGAAGTCACCATTCGAACAGCCAATGGTGACCAAGAGCGCATCACCCTTGTTGAATCCGAAGCGAATAGCGGCCGCTTTCGGGGCTTAATAAACACGGCGGCGGTTCCATCCGTGCCTGTGCAAGGCGATTGTTTGCTCACCGTTCGTCCTGGCGATACACTGAATGTCGATTTGGACGATAACAGCAGCGGTACCGACATTGGAACGGGTGAGGTTGACATTTTGGTCGACCCGTTTGGCCTGACCTTTGACAGCGCAAATGGCGTGCCGGTACCTGGGACCAGAGTGACGATTGTGGATGCGCAAACCGGCGTTCCAGCGCAGGTTTTCGGCGACGACGGCGTCTCCGATTTCCCCAATTCGGTAATTGTCGGCACCAGCGTCACCGACAGCAGCGGCAATGTTTACAACTTCCCTGTTGGTTTTTACCGTTTCCCCTTCCTAAGGCGCGGCAATTACCGGCTGGTTATTGATCCGCCATCACCCTATACGCACCCATCGGTTGCGACGCCTGCTGAATTGGCAGCTTTGACGCGTCCTGATGGCGGGGCTTTTGCGATTGTGGACGGATCCTATGGAGGTGTCATCACGCTTGATGATCCTGCGCCAGTCCGTATTGACGTACCCTTGGACCGTCCCGGCGGTGCTTTGGCGATTACCAAAACCACATCGACACAAAATGCGATGCCCGGCGATGTTGTGCAATACCGGATACAGGTGCGCAATCCCGATGCCGCGCGGGCAAGCGCAGCAATTACCGTTACAGACAATCTACCGCGCGAGCTTCGCCTGCGCCAAAATAGCGTTCGTTATCAAGGCGTAAATATCACGCCAACGGTTGCGCCCGATGGTTCCAGCTTCTCTGTAACCCTGCCTTCTTTGGGCGGCGGCCAATCGGGTATCATTTCCTACCTTGCTGAAGTGCGTCAGGATGCACGCCCCGGCAATGCCATCAACTTGGCCTCCGCCCGCGATGCCCGCGGCGCCGTCAGCGACACCGCAGATGCCCCCATCCGCATCACCCGCGACGGGATTAGCGAACGGATGACCATTATCGGGCGTGTGACCGAGGGCGGATGCAATCTTGATCCCAACAATGCGCCCGGCATCAAAGGCGTTCGTGTTATGCTCGAAGATGGTACCTATACCGTCACCGATGCCGATGGCCGCTATCATTTCGAAGGTGTCGTCCCTGGCATTCATGTGGTGCAGGTCGACCCCAGCAGCTTCCCTCTTGACCAAGAACCGGTCAATTGCACACAAAATACTCGCGCCGCAGGCAGCGCCATTTCTCGTTTTGTCGAAGGCCGTGGTGGCAGCTTGAAACGCGCCGATTTCCGCAGCAAAAAAACGGAAATGCGCAAACCGGTCGCCGCCGATGTCAAACCTATCCCAGAAGCGATGTCGGATCAGGATGCCGCCGGTTCCAATACCGATTGGTTGAAAGACCAAGGTCCGGGCCGTGCCTTCCTCTTCCCCGGCACCGGGCACAACCCCCGCGTTCGCGCCATCCGCATTGTCGTCAAGCATAATGAGGGCGAGCGCATCGAATTGCTGGTCAATGGCAAACCGGTTGATCCGCTCAATTATGATGGGCAAAAGAAAAATGCCGATGGTTCCATCCGGGCCAGCATCTGGCGCGGTGTGTCAATCGAAGAGGGCAATAATGTTTTAACCGCGCGGATTGTCGATGATGAGAAAAAGCTGCTCGAAACGCTGACCCACAATGTCTATTATGCTAACGCCCCTATTCAAGCGCAGTTTATTAAAGAATTGTCCGTTCTGCGGGCGGACGGCATTACCCGTCCACGTATCGCGGTTCGCCTGACCGATCGCAACGGCAAACCGATACAGCATGACTCAGTTGGCAGCTTTAGCGTCACCGATCCTTATCGTCCCGCCGTTGAAGCCGATGCGCAGCAGGCGGCTCAGCTATCCGGCTTGGAACGCGCAGCGCCTGTATGGCGTGTGCATGGCGAAGACGGAATTGCCTATATTGAGCTGGAGCCGACTACGGCATCTGGCACGGTCAGCATCGGTTTCAACTTTGTAGATGGCAAGGTGAAACGCGAACAACGCATTGAAACATGGCTCGATCCGGGCGACCGGCCATGGACCGTGGTTGGCTTTGCCGCTGGCACAATCGGCTTTAACAAGCTGAATGACGGACTGGAAGAACTGTCCAATCAAGATGAGGATGAAATCAACGTCGACGGCCGTATTGCGCTTTATGCCAAAGGCCGCGTGTCGGGCAAATGGTTGCTCACCCTCGCCTATGACAGCGACAAGAAAGAGGATCAAACCCGTTTCGCCGGTGTCATCGATCCCCGCCGCTATTACACCATCTATGCCGACCGCGCCGAACAACGTTATGACGCCGCATCGGTTCGCCGCCTGTATCTTAAGCTCGAACGCCCTCAATTTTACGCTTTGTTCGGCGATTACAGCACCGGCATTGATGAACCTGAACTCGCCCGGTACCAGCGCAGCTATAACGGAATCAAAGCCGAATATCGCAGCGAGCAATTTTCCGCGCAGGTTTTTGGTGCGGATACACCCTATCGCTATCGCCGCGAAGAAATCCAAGGCAATGGCCTGACCGGCCCCTACGCGCTTGCAAGCCGTGATATCCTTGCCAATAGTGAGCGGATCACCCTGCAAACCCGCGACCGGCTGCGTTCTGACCGGATTGTCGATGAAACCACTTTGGTGCGTCATATTGACTATGACATCGACTATCTGGCCGGGACATTGATTTTCCGTTCGCCTGTCCTGTCGCGTGACAGCGGCCTCAATCCGCAATTCATCATCGCCGAATATGAAGTTGATGGCGTGGGGCAACGCGTTAACAATGCGGGCGGCCGGGTTCGCTGGAACAGCAAAGATGAAAAACTCCATATTGGTGCAACTATTATCCATGACGAAACCGACAGCGATAAAACCAATCTCGCCGGTGTCGATGTGCGCTATGCCCCAACCGCCGCGACCGAAATCCGCGCCGAATTTGCCGGATCCGACGGCCAAGCCAATAGCGGCAGCACCGCGGCCAGTGCGGGCCGTGCTAATGCTTGGCTGATTGAGGCTGAACATCATACCGGAACAGTGGATATATTGGCCTATGTCCGCGAGCAGCAAGGGGGCTTTGGCGTTGGCCAACAAAATCTGAGCGAAGTTGGCACGCGCAAATATGGTGTCGATGCCCGGCTGCGCCTTAATGACCATTTGAGCATTGCTGGCCTTGCCTATGAAGAAGATTATCTGGACAGCAATGCCCGCCGCCGTGCAGCCGCGACAGAGCTGGAATATCGCAAGGATGATACCACTTTGCGTGCTGGCCTGACCCATGCCAACGACCGGCTTGACGATGGTTCTGTCAATAAATCAACCATCGCCAAGGTTGCAGGTTCGCAAAAATTGTTCGATGGCAAATTGGAACTGGGCGCACAGACCGAATTTGCGCTGGGCGGACAGGATGAAAGCATCGATTTCCCCGCACGCCATACGCTGAGCGCCCGTTACGGAATCACGAAAGATATTAACCTGATTGGCAGCTATGAAATTGCTAAAGGCGAAAATATTGATGCCCGTACTGCCCGGCTGGGTTTTGATGTCGCGCCATGGGCGGGCGGTCGGATTTTGGCCAGCGCCAACCAACAAGATATAGCCGAATATGGTCCGCGCACCTTTGCGGCATATGGCCTCGCCCAATCCTTTAAGATTAACGACAAATGGTCGCTTGACGTGTCAGTAGACGGCAATAAGACATTGAACGGAGTTGACCGCAATGACGTTCTCAATCCGCTGCAACCGGCGGCATCGGGTGGATTCCTCGGCACGGACAATAGCCTGACCGAAGATTTCACCGCGCTCACCGCCGGGGCAACCTATCATGACGAAAAATGGAGCTGGACCGGCCGCGCCGAATATCGCGATGGCGAGCTCGCCAATCGCTACGGCGTCCAGTTTGGCGC
>JAAURJ010000007.1 GCA_012032285.1 Sphingomonadales bacterium | reverse complement strand
AGTCGTTCGCGGCCGGCGAGATCGTGCCAGGCCTGCAGGCAGCCGATGCCGTGACCAACGGCACCGTCGAGATGTGCCACACGGCCTCATACTACTACTGGGGCAAGGATCCGGCCTTCGCCATGGGCTCGGTGATCCCGTTCGGTCTCAACACGCGCAGCATGAACGCGTGGTGGTATCAGGGCGGCGGCGAGGACCTGATGAATGGGTTCTACGCCAAGCACAACATCGTGGCACTCGCCTGCGGCAATACCGGCGCGCAGATGGGCGGCTTCTTTCGCAAGGAGATCAACTCGCTCGACGACCTGAAGGGCCTGAAGTTCCGCATCGGCGGCTTTGGTGGCAAGGTCTTTTCCAAGGTCGGCGTGGTGCCGCAGGTCGAGGTGTGGGGCTTCTCGAAGTCGCTCAACCGGCTGGGCGAAACGGCGCTGGTGGCGATGGAGAGTGGGCACCCGAAGGCGTGTCTGCTGCCCGACGTCTACCACCTCTACAAGGGCGGCTCCGACTTCAACAGTATCAAGCTGCTGAACGGTGCCGCCCTTCCGGTCATCCACTTCAACGATTATCCCAAGGAACCGCCGCGAGCCGAGATTACTGATGCGCACCGCATCTATCCCGGCGACGCCATCACCATCCCGCCTAGCAGCGGCGGCATTGCAAGCAATGCGGGCGCACCCGATGGCGGAACAAGAACGAATGGCAGCGCCGCTGTTGGCGAAACCCGGTTTAGCAATCAGACATTGTCCCTGACACAGACCGACATCGACAATATCAAGAAAACATTACAGACCGAATGGGTGCAATCGGCCGGCACGCAGCAGGCGGCGGGGATTGTGGACACCATATTGAACCGCACCGCATCGGGCAAATGGGGGGCGACCGTTTCCGAAGTGGTCAATGCCAAATATCAATTTTCTGATATTAACGGGCCGGTATCCTGGGGACATGGGCGCAGCTCCGTCGAACAGTTTCCGATGAGCCGGGTCAGTCAGGAGGTTAGCAATTTTGTAGACAGCTATCTGGCGCAAAGGGCGGGCGGACAGCCATCTTCGGTTGGGGACCATTTGAATTACGCCAACCCGCATTTTTCCAGCAGGAGCAATCTGGGCTGGATCATGGCGCTTGATGGTCCTGTGCTGGGCCGGGGGAATGCCATTCACCGTCACGGCACGACACCCGATCTGGACCGTTGGCGGCCGGGCAGCTTTGCGGTTCAGCTTCCCGGAACGGCCGCTGCAACGCCTGCTAACGATGCGGCGTCTTCGGGCAGTTCGGGCCAATATGTAAATCCAACCGGATTGGGTATGCGCAATGATGCAGGCGGGCAAGGCCATTATCATGCCGGACGCATGAGGAGCAACGGCCCCGGTCTTCACCATGGTATCGACTTGCTATCGCAGGTTGGGCAGCCTGTTCGCGCGCCTATTTCCGGCACTTTAACAGTGGTAAATCCGAATAATGTGCATCAGGGTTTTCAAATTGTTTCCCCCGATGGCCGCACATCGGTTAGGGTTTTCTATGCGGCTTATGATCCTGCGCTTGTGGGCAAACAAGTTAATGCAGGTGATGTTGTGGCAACGGCTCAGGATTTGCAGATGCGCGGCCAATATTCCTCCGCAGTTCAGGATCATGTCCATCTCGAAATGCGGGTTAATGGTAATTATGTTGATCCCGCTCCTTATTTCCTTGGACAATAATGATAATGCATAAAGCATCATTGTAATGATATTAGCGCTTTTGAGCCTTTCGGGGTGTGACGGTGATGATCTGGCAAAGAATAATCAGTTTAGCGCCGAAAACGCCGCAAACCCAAAAGCAGAATTAGGACAGCGGGAAAACGGCTATAATTTTGATGGTTATTCCAATCTGCCCGACGGCTATCTACAACTATTCAAACCAAATTCCGATGCAGATTCCGGCTATATCGAATATATGAAAGATATTGATCATGCTTATTACTTTTTAAATAAGCGGGATTATAGGAACGCAAATCAGAAATTTTCGGAAATTAGTGCCGAAACGCTATTAGAAACGCCCAATGATGCGGCATGGGCAGGGCACGCAGAAAGTTTATGCAAATCGGGGAACCAAAAGATCGGGCTAGAAAAACTGGAAAACGCGCAATGTTCGGTTGACCTGCTATCGCGCAAACGCAGTTGTGAAGATTTGGATCAAAGCAAGGACAGCGCCGGGTTCCCGTCGGAATGCTATGCTCAATATTGCGAAGCCGAAATTATCAGGCCGAATTTTGAACGGCATTCAGACTTAGCCGATCTTGGTAAAGAATGGACAGAAAAATATCGAAATTATGGTGTTTATCTACAAAAGATTCGCGCTGTTTGTAATGGATCATAAAGATTCAAAATCCCTCTACAATTGAAAATCACAAGCCGATAAAATTGAGCGGGCTGCGCCGTCTGCACCATCCGCAATTGCGGGCCAAGCAGCCAGCATGGCTCCTGCCACCGGATCACCTGGTCATTGGCTGGTTTGAAGGCGTGTATCTGCTCGCCCGAAAAATATAGCCTTTGACCTTAGTACACCGAACCTATGGGTTAACCGCCAGATGTGCATTTCACATTCGGTTCCTCGGCGATACCTTCACCCATTAAACCCCATTCCGATTTATCCGGTGTGAACATTGCCGCTATGGCTCCATTGTCGCTCTGGTAAAAATAAGATCCGCTGCTTGCTGGGTATGTAACCCCTTTATAGGTAATCGAACTGCTGTTCGGCGTGGTGTCTATCAACACTTTGCCTGCGGTTGGAAAGTTACAGGTATAAATATTCGCATTGGGTTTCGCGGTGGCTTCGGCGGGGGCAGCCTTCCCTGACACGGCCGGTGCATTGTCGGCAATCCTATTGTCTGGCAAGGCTGTATCTTGATCAATGACAAGGCTTTGCTGCTTGCCCGTTTCGGGGCTTTGCGGGTTTTCAGCGGCGGAACAACCGCTGATTATCAAGAAGGAAAGGAATGTGCCTGCTATTTTTGGTAATACCATATCATTTCTCCTAAAAAATTATCTGCCCTTCGCTTTGCCATTAATCCAGCGGGTGGAATAATAATCCGGCCAGCGTGATCAACTCGCGCATTCCGTCCAATTCCAATTTGCGGATAACATTGTTCATATGCGTGCGCACCGTCGGTTCGCCGCAATCGAGCAGTAGCGCAATATCCGAATTGGCCCGGCCCCAACCCAAAAGCCGCAATGTCGCGGCTTCCATTCGGGTTAGGCCGTGCAGCCCGGCGATCATGCTATCGGGTACGCGCACAGCGGGCACAGAAAATTCGCCGATCACAATTTGCTGCGGTGTGCCTGTGCGGTCGTCTTCGGATTTTTTGATGAGCGCGATCAGCTTCGCCAACTCATCATTATCGCTCACGCCTTCTCCGGCCAACCTGCCTCCACTGGCCATGCTTTTACCTTCGGTCCGGCTTGCCGAACGGTGCGATGTGGCAAGCGTTTTTTGCTGGATAAGATCGCGTGGATCGGTTGTCATGGCACGTTTTCCCCTGCGCTATTTTGCGGGGCGTTCTCTGGCCCTGTATCGGGCTTTTGCTTGGCTATCTGCTTGGACACTTGCTGGGTTTCTTGCTCATTGGTCCCTTGCTCGCTTGCCGTGCGTTGCAGCATGCCGCCCGCGACCCCCTCACGCGATGCCATGTCCGCGATAACTGCCTGCGCGAGCAACGGTAACAGCATGATGATGATCATGGTCGCCGCCACCGATTTGATCGGCAACGACAGCATGAACACATTAAACTGCTGCGCAAAACGGTTAAGAAAACCAAGCGCCAGATCGACAATGTAGAGAATGGTGATCGCCGGCATGGAAAAGAAAAAAGCCCAGGCAAATAGCCGCCCCAGTTCGCCTTCAAAAAACACGACACTACCGGCCTCCAGATTCAGCGCACCTGTGCCCATCGGCCATATAAGATAGCTTTGCATCACTGTTCCGATCATGAGCGTCAGCCCGCCCATGGACACAAAAATTACCTGCGCAAACCGGCCCAATAATATCCCGTTGAGCGAGGTATGCGTGCCCGATAAAGGATCGACAAGCTGCGCCATGGTTGCGCCGACTTTGGTGTCGATAATCTCTCCCGCCGCCGCCATGGCCCACATGACCGTGCCAAAGAAAAAACCGATAACGGCCCCGGCAGCCACCTCTCGCATCAGCAAAAGCAGCCAGCCCGCAGCCGAAAGATTGGCTGGCGCGAAATCGGGCCGCATAGCGAGTGCCACAAGGCCGAAGGTAACAATGATGCTGTTGCGAACGGTAGCGGGCATGACTTCGCGTGAAAAAATCGGCACGAAGACAAAGGAAAAGGCAAAACGGGCCGATGCAACGCCCACCAGCAAAATCTGGTCAAGCCACGGGATCGCGGTGAGCAATGGTTCGCCGACATCGCCGCTCAGCCCTTCGTTCATAGTGGCGGCAGCGGCAAAAAGCAGATAGCCGGCAACCATCAACGGCCCACCGAGGCAAGGCCGCTGAAAATTTGATCGGTATAGGCATAGAGACTGCCCGCCACCAGCCCGCCAGTAATGAACAGGGCGATGACAATCGCAAAAAATTTCAACGTGAATTGTAGCGTCTGTTCCTGCAACTGTGTTGCCGCCTGAATGATGGCAACCAAAAGGCCGACAACCGATGCCGCAATGATCGGCGGGGCGGACAATAGCAATACGAGCCACATGGCTTCAATTGTCAGGCCGGTGATATCGGTGGTCATAATCGCATCTCCTGCAGCCTAAACATAGGATAAAACCAGATTATGGGACAATTTCACCCATCCATCGACCAACACGAACAATAATATCTTAAACGGCAAGGATATCGTCACCGGTGACAGCATCATCATCCCCATGGCCAGCAATATGTTGGAAATGACAAGGTCAATTATAAGAAAAGGCAGGAAGATCAAAAAGCCGATCTGGAAAGCGAGTTTCAATTCTTTCACCACAAAAGCAGGGATAAGGACAACAAAGTCATTTTCCGATATCGGATCCTCTCTGCCTTCGGCTTGCATGATGCGTTTTTGGGTGCGCAGGAAAAATCCGCGCTCGCCCGGATCGCTATGCTTGATCAGGAATTTGCGCAGCGGTTCTTTTGCTCGGTCGGCGGTGGCAAATATATCGCCGCTATTTTCCAGCGGGCTGACCGTTGTGACACTATCGCCTTCGATCGTTGGCCCGGCCATATTGGTCCCGGTCGACGCTTCGTACATTTGGTTCAGCGTCGGATACATCACATAAACGGTCAGGATGAGCGCGAGGCCATTAATCACGACATTGGGCGGCACTTGTTGCAGGCCGAGCGCATTGCGCACCAGGCTGAGCACTACAGCGATCTTGGTAAAACTGGTCACCATCACCGCGAAAAAAGGGGCGAGGGCGATGAGTATAACCGTAACAAGCGCCGAACCCGGTGTGAATTGTGATAAGTCCATTTACCCCTCCTGTTCGGGAATGGTGTCTGCTTCATCCCCGTAAATTTCTTCTACTGCAACCGCCATCCGGTCGCGCAACAAGGCGATACTGCCCAAAGCGATTGCGCGGTCACCGATGAAAATCTCGCCCCTTTGCCCGTCGGTTAGCCGTGTCATCATGGCCGGATTGCCAGCGGCGATGTGCAGCAGGCGAGCGGCGTTTATGCCATGAAAGGCAGTATGGAATTGCCAAACGATGGCCGGAGCGCCGCCGATATAGGCGTCATCGCCGTTTCCGGCGGCAACCATTTCGAACCAGCCATTATCCGGGGTGAATATCCCGGTCATAATGGCTGGGCAGCCTAGGCTTTCTAACTGCTGCGCAGCGCCGGGCGAAGGCTGCTTAAGGGCAAGCGTTGCAGGCGTGTTTTGCGGTAACAGCAGCCAGTCACCGATGGCCAGTGCCTGTATTTCTTGTGCATCAACCTTGCCGCCATTAACTATGAGCCGGGCGGGCAGGTTCAGCTGGGCAGGATCGGGCGGGAGCATTGCGGCGGCTTCCCGCCATCGGCTATGGCGCGGGTGATCATGTCCAATGAGCAGTATGAAAGCCCCATCCTCTATAGAAAGATGATAAGTGTCATAAGCCGCGGCGGCGGCCTGCCACTGGCACAGCGGCGCGATAGTGGCAGGGTCCAGCGGCAGGCCGATGGCGGCCTCAACCCGCGATAGCAGCGGATCATATTGATCCAATAGCGCCATGGCCGCATCGCTATTTGACGGCGCTAACAGGGGCGCCCCGCTTTCTGCCACCGGCATCCATGCGGTATGGTCATCAATCCAGAATAGGTCTGCGTCTAGGGCGGCATGATATTCTTCTATATGCCCTGCGGTGACCTCGCACTGGGCTGCTTTCAGCAAGGCGGTCAAATGCGGCGCTTCATCTGCCATATGGGCCGGTTCGCGGGCAGCATTTTCCAAATTGTCGGGATCGGTGAGCAATTCAGCCATCATAATTCAGCCATCATAAGGTGCCGCGATCCGGACTGTTACCGGCGATCAAGGCGTTGCCATCTTCATCCCAGCGGCCAAGCAGCGAAATGTTTCCAGCAGTAATGCCGATTAAAAACCGCTCCCCGTCAATTTCGATGATCGCCACCCTTTCGCGCTGGCCCAGGGGCAGGGCGCGAATAAAACGGATATTGCCTTTGCCATCGCCTTGGTCGGCCAGCCCCATTTGCCGGTCCTGCAGCTTTTTAAGCAGCCAGATCGCCCCCCATGCCAGCGCAATCACCAGCGCCAGAGCAATGATAATCGCCAAAATCGATGAAATGACGGTTCCAACGCCCATTTTTATTCCCCCTAGATAATAGTTATTTTATGCTTTGATGGTGTCATAATGAAGATCATGGTGCGGCATCCCCGCTTGCCAATTGGGCTGTTTTTTTAGCCGGAATAGAGACCTGCGCCGCATGGTCCATATCATACCACATATCACCGCCGCCTTCGCGGGCGCGTTTGGCCCACAGGATGATTTCGGCAATGGCATCAAACATATCTTCGGGCACCATTTCACCGATTTCGCCTCTGGCCCAAAGCTTGCGGGCCTGCGCAATATTGCGAATAATCGGCACTTCGCACCGTTCGGCCTCGGCGCGCATGGCCGCAGCAATATCACCCTGTCCTTTGGCCGCTATTACCGGGATTGGGCAGTCCGTCTCGTCATAATCCAGCGCTATGGCGATATGGGTCGGATTGACCAAAAGGGCCGATGCCGATCCCGCTGCGCCAATGGCGTTTTGATTGGCCCATTGTTGCTGCAATTCGCGCCGCTGTGATTTGATATGCGGGTCGCCCTCATCATCCTTATGCTCTTTGCGGATGTCGCGCATACTCATCATCATCTTTTTGGTGAAGCGATGTTTCTGATAAATGCGGTCCAAAACACCAACAAGCAAGAACAGGATGACCACCAGCCCCAAAAAGCTGAGCGTCAAGCTATAGTTAAAATTGGCGGCGGCCAATGCGATCTGTTGTCTTTGCCCGGCTACCGGTGCGGTTTCGGACAATGAGACAAAAGTGAAAACGTCACGCAGCGCCATTTTCAATATGGCATAGGCGATGATGCACACCAAAATCACCTTCGCCAAAGTCTTCACCAACTCAATAAGGCCGTCCATCCCGAACATACGCTTCAACCCTTCAACAGGGTTCATTTTGTCCAGAGAGGGTTTCATTTTTTCCGATGTCATCACCGGACCGATCTGAAAATATTCGATGAACATTCCAAGCAGGGCAATGGGCACCAATATCACAATGGATATTTTGATTAACAACAAAACCGCCGACCAGCCCGTGGACCGTAAAGCAAGGCCAAAATCGCTTTCCGCCGTGCTGTCGAGAGTTTGATTGAAAAAATTATAGATTTCAGAAGAAATATAGGATGCGCCCAGCGCGATGAAGATAAACCAAGCCAGAGTCAAAAGGCCCAGGCTGACATCTTTCGATTTTGCGACATCGCCCTTTTTGCGCGCATCGCGTAATTTTTTGGACGTCGGTAATTCGGTTTTATCGCCACTGTCGTTTTTGTCAGCCATAGTCTTCCCTGTAAGACGGGATCCTGTAAGACGGGATTATTCAAAGCAGTTTCGAAACGACGGTTGCTATTATCAGCAGCAGGCAAATAACATCATGGGCTTGTCAAATAAGACAATGCACGAAATGCCATGGTATAACCAAGATATTTTACCAATTGCGATGCCGGAACGGGAGGGGACCGAATGATTCCAGCATCATTGTGGGTAGGACCGGCACCAATGGTTGTCAATATTCTTTATTATTTTGTTAACTTTAACTCATGTTAATAGGGAGGCTTTCATTGTCTCTTGGCGGGACATTATTGGGGCGCGGGAATTTACATCATTCCTAATTTAACCGCATAAGCTGCTCATAATGCAATTTATCATGATGCAGGGTGATCGCAGGCGGGCGCACGACTTGCGGCATTCGGGCGGGAATGCTGCATTGATATGACCCGTTAATGACAATGATGTTAATATAAGTCATTGTCCTGTAACAACAAAAATAGCATTGGTTTTCTGACAATGCGTCATATTGGGGTTGCAAGACGCGATTTTTGAGTGGTATCTAGCGACTCGCTCGAAACAAAGTTGTTTGGGTGGGGACCACAGTTCAATTGGCGGCCAATCGGCCGTACTGGGAGTTGTGGTATGCGACATAGTGGCTTTACAAAACGCGGCGATTTTACAAACCGCAGCGGTTTTACAAGATTGGCGACAATATTGTCCTGCGCCGGTTGCCTGTTCCTATTCGCCCATTCGCCGGATGCGGTAGCAAAAAGCAAAAAGAAAGAGGCCGAACCTCTGGCCTGTCCGGTGGACACATCCATCCGCACGGCGGATCCAGCATTGCTGCGTCGCTTTGCTATTTTGGAAGGGTGTGCGGCGCAGATAGAGCTTATGCCCGCGACACCAGATGAATATCTTGATCCCAATGTTGTGATGATCAACGCAGATCAAATTGAACAAAATTATGGACAAAACCAGCCACAGGCACCCGGGAGCAATTTTGCGGGTTCCAAATCCAAGGATCCGGTAAAAGAACCCTATGCCTTATTCAGCTACAGCAATGTTGCTTTTGCCAATAAAGGTGAATTTTATTATGTTGAGGATGCGGTTCGCGCCGATTATACCGGTTTCGACCAAATGCATTTATCCGGAAATGGTGTCGCCGTTTCGGTCCGTCCGGACAGCAATGAAATCGCGGTTGATGCGCGTCTGCTCAAGCAAATGGCTTTGGGGGGGCAAGGGACCATTGACACAGGTGGCGATTATTCGGCGGTTGGCGCGGGCGGTGCTATGGATATATTGGCTATGGAGCCGCGCAGTTACCGGACGATCCATGACGACCTGATCACCCGCACCGCTTATAAACACCGGATTGATCCGTTGCTGCTCCATGCGGTTATTAAACAGGAGTCGGGTTATAAATCCCGTGCGGTTAGCCATGCAGGCGCACGTGGTTTGATGCAGATCATGCCCGCAACTGGCCGGTCGCTTGGTGTTGCGACGACCAACCTGCATAATGCTGATGTCAATGTTGATGCAGGGGCAAGGCTGCTGCGCAAACTATGGTTCAAATATGACGGCAATGTCGATTTGATGCTGGCTGCTTATAATGCGGGGGAGGGTGCGGTTGCCAAATTTGCAATAAATCCCGCCATACCGCGAAACGCAAAATTATGTGAAGGTGATTAAGGCGCATTATTATAAATTGCTCGCTGAACAAACGGCTGGTCAAGCCGCACAGTGAGTAAAAGCGCACGCCTTTCATCCGTTTTTGCAGGCGGAGCCTTGCTTTCCTCGCTATGGCTGCCGATTGCGGTGCTGGCGATATTCCTGTTGCTGATCGTCCCGCTGCCGCCGTTTTTGCTAGATATGTTTGTCGCGGTTAACCTGACCATTGGCGTGCTGTTATTGCTGAGCGCAATCTATGTAACCAAGCCGCTCGATTTCAGCACATTTCCGACCGTATTGCTGTTCACCACCATATTCCGCATCGGCATTTCAGTGGCGACCACCCGCGCAATTTTGGCGGAGATGGATGCAGGGCATATCATCCAACAATTTGGTGAGATGGTGGCGGGCGGATTGCTTGCGGTAGGCCTTGTCATCTTTCTGATCCTTGCGATCGTGCAATTCATTGTTATCGCCAAGGGCGCTGAGCGTGTTGCCGAGGTTGCGGCCCGTTTCAGCCTTGATGCCATGCCCGGAAAACAATTGTCGATTGACAGCGACCTTCGTTCCGGCCTGCTTAGCAAGGATGAGGCCCGCGAAAAACGCCGTGTGCTGGAAATGGAAAGCAAATTTAACGGCAGCCTTGATGGCGCAATGAAATTTGTAAAGGGCGATGCCATTGCCTCTATTTGTATCGTTTTGATCAATTTGATTGGCGGGATTGCGGTGGGGATGTTCTCGCACGGGTTATCCTTGTCGGAATCGGCGGAAATCTTCTCCATCCTGACCATTGGTGACGGGCTGGTAGCGCAATTGCCCGCGCTTTTTTCCGCGCTGGCCGCCGGTATATTGGTGACCCGCACCACCGACGAAGAGCGCGAAAAAGAGCTGGCTCCTGTCATTGCTCAGCAAATTGCAGGAAAGGCTCATGTGCTGTTTATCGCGTCTGCCGTCTGCGTGCTATTGGGACTGATCCCCGGCTTTCCGATGCTAACCTTTTTCGGGATTGCGGCGGTGATGACGGCGGTGGGCTTGTTCCGGCATCCGGCTACTGCGCCTGCGGTGCGTGAAAAATTGGGAATGCCCGAAATACATATGGCTCCTGTCGGGCAGGCACGTATTGCTGCACCGGCACCGCTGGCGGTGGAACCCTTGCGGCTGACGGTTGGTATAGAAAGCGGCAGCCCCGATTTCGCCCTACTGAATGCAGAAGTCGCGGCGGCGGTGGAACGGGTGCAGACGCGCACCGGTGTTCCCATCCCCACACTTTCGCTCGATTGCAGTGGGGATTTTACGGCCAATGGCTGGGATTTGCAGGCTTTTGAAGCGCCGCTGGGGCAGGGCATATCCAGCGCCGAAAACCCGCCCTTGCATATCGCGCTGCTGACCGAGCATCTGCTTGAAAATAACCTGCCGATATTTTTGGGGCTTCAGGAAGTTACCAATATGCTCGACCGGTTGGGTGAGGAATATCCCGAAGTCGTCAAAGAAGCGGTTCGCGCCGTGCCGGTGGGCAAGATTGCCGAGATATTGAAGATACTGGCCGAAGAGCGCGTTTCGGTCCGCAATTTACGCGACATAGTAGAGGCCATTGCCGATGTCGCCCAATATGAGCGCGATACCGGACCTATGGTGGAGCGCGTGCGTGTGGCCATAAGACGGCAGATCAATGCACCGCTTTGCGTCGATGGCCGGTTGAAAGCGTTGATGATCGGTAGCGAGTTAGAAGCGATTATCCGTGAGACATTGACCGAGGTGGACGGGCAGTTCCGGCTGGCCATAAACCCGGCGCAAATGCGCGCCCTGATCGCGCTGGTGCGCAGCGAAAGCGATGCAACTGGGGCGCAGGTGATTTTAACCTCACAGGATTTGCGCCGCCCGCTGCGGCTTTTGATCGGGGCCGATTTGCCGGGCACCGCCGTGCTGTCTTTTAACGAGCTCAACCCCGCCGTGCCGCTTGATATATTGGGCGAAATGAACCGCGCGGCGGATGCGCTCAATCATGATGAAAATTTATCTGCTGCAGAGAGGAACGCTGCATGACCAAGAGATGCCTGCCTTTGGCAATAGCCATTTTGACTATACCCTTTTCCGGTGTGGCAAACGCATCTGAACCTCCCTTTCCGTCGAAAACGATTAAGCTATCGCCGCAACAGGAAAGTGTGCAATCGACGGTCATGGACCTGTTCGCCCAATCGGGCCTGAAGGTGAAGATAAGCAACCGGATCAGCAATAAGAATTTGTCAGCGACATGGATAGACAAGCCGGGCAATATCTGGCGGCAAATGTCCAAAACCTTTAACATGGTCGCCTATTATGATGGTTCGGTTGTGCGTATTTATGCCGCGGACGAGATTAGCTCGCGCAGTTTTCGGACGGAATCGCCCGCTGGCGTTGTGGCGCAGGCGCAGCGAATGAAGCTGACCGGCAATGGCAATTCGGTGAAGGCCGGCAATGGCAGCGTTGTCGCATCAGGCGTGCCCGAATTTCTGGAGCGTATTGCGCAGCTTTCGCAGACCGCAGCACCGCCGCCGGTTATTGCATCCAATGATGTGACGCAGGCGGCCATAACCCCTGCTGTCCCTGACGGATCAGATATCGTGTCTCCGCTTAACAAGCCGGGGCAGGGCATGGCAGCACGCAAATCCTTGCCCGAAAAATATGACCCGTCCAGTTATGACCCGGATTACAGTGTTTCAAGCCGGTCGACCGCGCGGCAGCCCTATGAAGTGCGCACCTATTTCCTGAAATATGCCGACGCGCAGGACCGGACAATAGCGGCCGGGGATCAGACTATTGTCATACCCGGCGTTGCATCGCAGATTACCGCCATCATGGGCGACGGGGCGGTGCAAAGCGCCGAAGTGATTGCCAAGGGCAACAGGCAACTGCCCACGCAGGGTGAAGTGGATAGCGGCATATTATATGGCGGCGGCGGCGGATATGGCAATCCCTTTGCCCCGCCGGTGGTAGTACAAAAAGACAATAGCCGTCCCGATCCTAATGGCCCCCGCATTACTGCCGTAGCGGACCGCAATGCTGTGATGATCCGCGACCGGCCCGAAGCGATGGAGGTGTATGACGGCCTGATCCGCACCCTTGACCGGCCCAAAGTGCAGGTGGAAATCGAAGCGGTGATTTTGGACTTGGATGTGTCCAAACTAAGTTCTTTGGGTATTGATTTAAGTTTTGGGGTCAAAGCGCTGGGCGGTCTTTTTGGCGGCACGTTGAATAGCGGTGGAGTGTCATTGGACCTGCGATCGACAGATAGCCTAACATCGCCTGCGGAATTTGTTTCTGCCCAAATCAATGCGCTGCAAAATAAAGGTTATGCCCGCGTTGAGCAGCGCCCACGTTTGATCGCCCGCGACAATGAACCTGCGATCAGCGATAACCGGCAAATTTACCCGGTGGTAGCGCAAGGCGAACGTGTGGCGCAAATTGTAGATTACCGTTTTGGCACGTTCATGAAAATTTTGCCAAGCATAACACGCGAAACTGACTCATTGATGGTGCGGTTGAATATTGACGTCCGTGACGGGCAACTGATCGGTATTCAGCCGGGGAGCAATTTGCCGATCATCAAAAATAATCTTCTATCCACCTCAACCGATATTCGGGAAGGGGAGAGCCTTATCATTGGAGGTATTTCGATTGAGGAAACCACCAATTCGAAACGCGGCCTGCCGATTATCGGTACAAGGACAAAGGGGTATCGCCGGGTTGAACGTATTGTGATCATTACCCCGCGTATATTGTCTAACCGTCCTATTTCAGCGGCGGCATCGGCTGGCCAAGCGGGCAGTTTCAATCCGGTTGATTTGAGCAAACTGCCTGATGGAGACAAAAAAAAGCGGCGCGGGAATAAATATGATTAAACCGCCTCGCCTTTACCGCAAATGGATCTGGCCATGAACGCAGCCACCAACGCACAAATGCAGGCGGGCATGATTTTGCGCGTGCTGACCGGGCGGCAACGCGATGCCCGCTATCGCCTCTCGCCCGGATTGAAGGTGACAATCGGCCATAGTTTTTCCCATGACATTGTTCTGCGCGGTATAAAGGATAAGGATTTTTCGCTGGCGCTCCATCTGGGCGGCGATGTTTCGGTTATCGAAATGCTTTCGGGCACGGTTGGTTTGTTGGGGCAAGAGTTAAGCGAAGGCGCAAGGGCACAGCTTCCACCCTTTGTGCCATTTGAAGCGGGCGGTGTTTTTATCGCAATTGGCGATGCTCAATCGGACCGGTGGGATGAAGCGCTGCGCCTGACGGAGCAGAATTGGCCTTCCCTAACAGACGAAGAAACCGGCAATCCTTCGGGTGAAGAGCACATTGCGTCTGAACCATCTATGGTGGCAGCGACCGAAAAAACACAGACCAAAAGTGCGTCCGGACAATTGCTAACCAAAATGCCAATGGAAGGCGCGGCTTTCCAAAATATGCTAACCCATTTTTCTGCACGGTATCAGGTTTTGGAGGAGAGATGGCAATTGGAAAGACGCTGGCCGATATGGGCGGCGGCGGCGGCGTTGTTGTTCATTGCTATCATCGGCTATATCCCCGCCCGTGATTGGATCGGGCAAAGTTTTCATAACCCATCTGCGGTGGAGGCCAGGCTGGAACGGGTTGGTTTTGCCGATCTGTCGGTGGAACAGGCCGCGGACGGCCATTTGATGATCACCGGTCTTTTGCGTACCGATGCCGAACTGGACCGGCTGCGTGACTATGCCCGTGAAAAATATCCTGACGCCGAAATTGCCGTGCAAAGCATGGATGGCCTTGCCGATAGCGCGACCGCGATATTGGAAGCGCAGGCGATCGACGCTCAGGCCCGGCCCGGCAATGGCCGATCGCTGGTGATTGATAGCGAATATCTTCCCGGCAACCGTCAGGCGGAGTTGCGGCAAGCGATCCTTGCCGATCTGCCGCTGATCAAATCAGTTTCCTTTGCCATGACCGGGCAAAGGGGCGATGATAATCTGCAATATTTTTTCTCAAAAAGCAGTTTTGGTTATGCCACTTATGTCGAAGGTGACCCCTCTTTTATCCGCACCGCAGACGGCACGACCTGGATGAAGGGGGCGAAGCTGCCCACTGGCCATAACCTGATTGATATTTCCGGGGGCCGGATCCGGTTCGAACGCATGGGCATTGTTGAGGAATTGGTCGTCATTGAGGGCGCCGATATGCCTGCGCAAGATGGGGTGGTGCAAGACACCAGAACAAGCTCCGCCGCGCAGGGCGGGGAGAGTAGTGAAGTGGTCGCAAGTCAATAAGTTAAGTCAGCAAGGAAGGAAACAAAAATGAGTAATCCTGTCGATAGAGTCAATGCCAGTAATATGATGTATTCGCCCATGCTGGTATCGGGCGGACAGCGGAGCAAAAACTGGTTCGAAGCCTTTGCCACGGCATGGGGTGAGGCATTGGACAAGCAGGCCGATGTGATTGTGCAACGGTCGGAAGCCTTGGGCCAGGAAGGGTTGGACCGGCCATCGGATATCACTCAGCTGACCGCAGAATCAATGCGGATGAGCTTCATGGCAAACAGCTCTCACACATCCTTGGATTCGGTGTCCAAAGCGCTGGAAACCATGGCCCGGAAAGGATAGTTTATGGCAGCCGAAACAATGGTCGTCTCCGCCGTTGGCAAGGGGCAAGAGGCGGGCGCAATGCGCACGCATCATATGGACGGGCTGTTTGCACCGGAAGGCGGTAGTCCACAGCTTAATACCCGGTTTACCCAATCGATGCAGCGCGCCGAGGCCGTCTCCCCTGCCAGCAGCAGCGAAATGCCCGCACCTATCAAAACCATGTTTTCCGCATTGGACAATGTGAATGTGCAGGCGAAGTCGGTGTCGGATTATGCGGCAACCGCCGAAGCCAGCGGTGGGCAATTAACACCGGGAGAGATTGTGCAGCTGACCATGAAATGTCAGGAATTCATGTTCCAGTGCCAGCTCACCTCCAACATTGCCAACCGCAGTTCGGACGGTGTGCAACAATTATTCCGGCAACAAGGGTAAGGGAGCCGAAATTTTGAACATTTATTTTCCGGCAGATGCCGGATTGGCATCGCTATGGCGCAATCGCTTGCGGCACATATTGATATTGTCAGTCATATTGATGTTGGCAGCGTGCAGCGAACAAAAACTGCAATCGGGTTTAAGCGAACAGGATGCGAATGAGATTATAGCGGTTTTGAACGAAAATGGTGTCTCCGCCAGCAAAGCCGCAGCTGAGGAGGGTAAGTGGGACATCGCAGTCAGCGACGATGATTTTGCCAAATCGGTATCCCTGTTGCAGGTGCGCGGCCTGCCAAGGGCGCAAAGCGAAACATTATGTTCGGCGTTTCAGCCCGCAGGTTTCGGCGAAACCGCCCTGTCGCAGCAGGCCCGCCTTGTCTGCGCCACACAAAATGATCTTGCCCGCACCATCAGCGAAATTGACGGCGTGGTCAGCGCAAGGGTGCAATTGGGAATGCCCGAACCCGATGCGGTGACGCGGGAGGTAAAGCCGACAACGGCATCGGTGCTGATCAAATATCGCAGCGGTTTTGATGTGCGGCAACATAGCAGCGGGGTCAAAACATTGGTGGCCAATGGAGTGGAAGGACTGGCCCCTGATAATGTCTCGGTGATGATGGTGGCGGCGGCATCGGGCCCGCCCGCTCCGGCTGCGGCGGGCCGTGTGAATGATGGATCGGTGCTGCGTATAATCGCCATTTTGGCCGCCTTGGGGCTGCTTGGCCTTGCGGTAAGGGCGTGGTTTTCCCGGCGCCGAAAGGATAGCGCCAATGTGCCTGCGTCTATGGATGGAAATACAACGGAATGATGAATGCATCTGCCCCTGATCCCGAAACGGCACCGCCGGAATCAAGCGGACAACGGCGCCAACGCTTCGCACGCCGGTTGCAGGCCGCAGGGATAAAGACAGATAGGGCAAGAAGCGCCCGGTTCCGGCAAAATGCCGCGTCAAATGATGACAGGCTCAAATTGCTGCGCATTTTGCCTATATGGATAAGCTGGGATGAGGCGCAGCAGAACCGGCTGGCACAGGCGGCGGCCATATTGTCTTGCCGCAGCGCGATCGACATGGAAATTTCAGGACCACGGCTAAGCTCTTTTGCCCGTGCAGTGGGGGACGATTTGTTCGAAGCCTTATGCGGGCTTGATCTGGATGAAGCGGATCAAACCCCGCTCACCCATTTGGTGCCCCGGCCTGATATGCTGCTGCATTTAGGGTGGAAATTATTGGCCGCAGGATTGCCGGTCAGCGCTGCGGGACAATTTGCTGGTGCCGCCGGTAACGATCCTGCGGCGCGGCTGACGGCGCTCGCCATACCGCTGGTGATGCGTCATGGCCATAGGGCCAGTGAGGCGGATGCGGCGGATGAAGCAGGAGAGACAATATGAGCTATTTCCTCCTCGACCTGCCCGAAGGCAGCTTTACAGGAACCGGCAACGGCGTCCTAAAGGCCAGCGACCGGCAAGATTTTGACAGCGCGGCGGACCTGCTTGCCGATATCCGCGACAGGGCGGCGGAGCAGCAGGCCGTGTTGGAAAAGGCGCGGCAAGACGCCTATGATGATGCTTTGGAAGAGGCGCGGGCGATGTTGACGCAGAGCCTTGCGCACAATGCAGAAGATTTTGCCCGGCAGATTAAGGCGATCGAAGCCCGTTTGTCGGCATCAGTCGCAGAAGCCGCGCTGGCGGCAGCAACCAGTATCATTGGCGATATGCCAAAACAGGCCGTAACCGAACATATCGCGCGAAAATTATTGCAAAGCTATAGCGGAGACGGGCCGGTCCGATTGCACCTTAGCCCCGCCAATGCAGCCAATCTGGCGGAGCGTATTGAGCCATCTGGCGGCGTCAATTTTATCGCTGATCCCGCGCTGGGCGATACCGATTGCCACTTGGCCGATGGAAAGCGCACCATTGTCGCGGATCTATCGGTGCAATTATCGGCGATAGCGGAAAAATGGGGCGTGGCCAATATGACGCCGCCGTCAGCAACGCCCACGGATGAAGAGGATTCGGAGGAATGAGCCGGTCCGGTAGCAATCTTGTCGCCGCCCTGCACGGCGAACCTTTATTTGAACAGCGCGGACGCATTGTCACTGCGCTTGGCACGACAATAACCGTACGCGGCATTTCGGGCCGGGTAGGGGATAGCTGCCGCATTGTCAGCCCATCGGGCGAACATTTGCTTTGGGCGGAAATTATCGGACTTCATGGCGAAGACATTATCCTGACCCCGCTAGGTGAGCTGCGGGGTATTTCGCCCGATAGCGATGTCGTGCTGCGCAGCGGCCGGGCGGAAATTCCCTGCGGCGATGATTTGCTTGGCCGTGTGTTTGATGCGCGGATGAACCCTTTGGACGGGCTGGGCCCGGTTGCGCAAGACAGAATGCGCCCATTGGATGGAGAGGCCCCCAATCCGCTTGACCGCGCACCAATATCGTCGGCTATGGAAAGCGGTATTCGCGCTATTGACGGATTGATGACGATCGGCACGGGGCAGCGTATAGGTGTGTTCGCCAGCGCAGGCTGCGGTAAATCGACACTGATGGGGCTGCTTGCGCGGCAGGCAAAGACGGATGCGATTGTCATCGCCCTGATCGGTGAACGCGGGCGCGAGGTGCGCGAATTTATTGAAGATGTGCTGGGCGAAGAAGGGCTGGCACGCTCGGTGCTTATCGCCTCCACCTCCGACCGTCCGGCGATGGAACGGGTCCGCGCGCCCGCGTTGCCACCAGCATCGCCGAAGGAATGCGGGACCAAGGCAAAAATGTCCTGCTGTTGATGGACAGCGTCACCCGCTATGCCCGGGCGCTGCGCGAGGTTGGTTTATCAGCGGGCGAGCCAGCAGTCCGGCGCGGTTTTCCGCCTTCGGTTTTTGCCGATTTGCCGCGTTTATTCGAACGCGCCGGGGTGGCAGCAACGGGATCAATTACGGGTATCTACACTGTGCTTTTGGAGGAAGAAGATGGCGATCCGATAGGCGAAGAGGTTCGCTCGCTGCTCGACGGCCACATCACCCTTTCACGCCAATTGGCGGCGCGCGGCCATTATCCGGCGATTGATGTTTTGGACAGCCTCTCGCGGCTCTTTACCCGGCTGGCCTCCCGCGAACAGCAAAAATCGGCGGCTTTGGTCCGGGCGATGCAGCAAAAGCTGCGCGATACCGAATTACTGATCCAGATGGGTGATTATGAACCGGGCCGCGACCGGATGGCCGACCGGGCGATTGACAGCCGGGAGGAGATGGAAGCCTTTTTGCAGCAGGAAACGGGCGAGGTAAGTAGCATGGCGCAAACGGTTGCGCGGCTGCGGGCCTTTGGCGATGGTGAACTGTGACGCTTGCTGATCGGATAGAGCAGCTGGCACAGGCCAGAAAAGTGGCGGTAGCCCGTTTGTCCAAGGCGCAGCAAATGCTTTCCCGTGCGCTTCAGGCGGTGGCCGCGGCGCAGCAGCAATTGGATATTGCAATCGGGGCGGTGGCGGCCGCACGGACGCGCCTTTCCGATGCACAGCGGCAAATGCGCGGCGAACCGCAAGCTGAACAGCTGCGAATTTGGGAGGGCGAATCGCAGGCTCATCTGGACCGGTCGATCGAAAGGGAGGCAGAGGCGCGTGCCGCATTGGATGAAGCAGAAGCGGCGCTTAAGTTGGGTCAGCGGGACGTAACGGCCTGCGAAGCACGCTGCGATGCATTCCTAGCGCAGCAGAAGCAGCTTTTGCTCCGTCAAAAGGAACGGCACGATGAGGCGGCGATGGAAGAGATGCAGGAATCGCGGCAGCGTCCCGCGGCAACAGGTGCGCCCCAAAAATTTGCAGGAGCGCTTCGATGATAACAGGCAATGGTAAAGGCAATGGTCCCTCCATGACTCAGGGCGCACAAACAACGGCGCCGCATCACCGCACGGCGCCGGATGCCAGCCGGGAACGGCAAAATCTGTTCAAGAAAAGCATGGAGCGCCAAGCCGGAAAAATGGACGGCAAAGAGGAGCAGAAAAGCCCCGAAACCAAAGGGGACGGGAAAAAAGCAATATTGCGATCACCCGGCGGCTTGTTGCAGGATGAGCGTCAGGGCCTGGGCGAGCGCGGCGATGCCGCTATGCCGTTGCGGGCGGGGGCGGGAGGAATCAATGCCGCCACTGCGCAGCAGACGAAAGCCAGCGCAGAGCCATTACCGGCGCATCTGGAAAAAATGGCGGCGGCGATACAGGAGCTGGCGGGCCGCGGGTTGAATGCGCAGTTTCAATTGCAACTACCCATGGGCGCGATGTCGGTTGAATCGGTGATATTGGCCCGCGACGGGGCAGGACGGATTGCCATCCAACTTCAAGGTCAGGGGCAATTGCCCGCCACTGTGATGAACCGAGTTGCCGCCGATCTCGCCTATCGGCTCAAACAGAAAAAGCTGCGCGTGGCATCGGTGGAATTTGCGCCAATGCAATCACCAATGCTTCCCGGTCAGCAGGCAAAAGGATAAGCGGCGCGAACCTTAATCCTAATCCAACTGGGCGGAAAAATCCTTCTGTTCATGTAATATGCGCAAACGCCTTTCATAGGCTTTTTGCTCATCAGATGATCGGTTTGAATCGCGGATGATATCCTCCCGGATCGGATCAGTCAGGCTGGAATAGGCCATTGATACCGACATCAAAGAGAGATTTCTGACCATGACGGCAATCATCTTTTGCATAAATTCCTGATCGCTTTGCTTGTTGGTTTGCGGACCAAATTTTCCGCCTTCCAATGTTTTGTTAAGCAAAAGCTGATCAAGCACGGCGCCATCTTCATGCTCATAATCGCCATCATTTTTTTCAACCAACAGCAATCCGTCCTTATGGATTTCATCGAGCCGGTAGCCTGACTTACTGCTGTCAATGATCAGCGGCGTATCTGTATTGCCCAGCCCGGTGACGACGCTGCCCTTATCGTGCGATGATATGATGATGTTGCTGATGGAAGCTGGCGCCAGCTGGCCGGATTTATAGTTGGTCACCAATGTGATTTTGCTGTCATCGCCAAATGACAGGCTGGTTTTCCCGGCAAAGCTGAGCATATCCCCGCTTTCGGGCATGATCGTTGCATCCATCGCAAAAATGGTGATGGCTTTTCCCAGCTTTTGATTTTCCACTTTTACCGATGCCGCATTTTGGTCAATTGTCAGCTGATAGTAGCGTTCCAACCGGGCTTCGAGCAGGCCAGGCGCGGTTTGTGTGAAACCGATTTCATTGCGCCCAAGGCCGAGTTTTTCGACCGGTTGCAGGCCGCCCATAGCCGCGCCGTCAATGGCCGCAGGAAAAGCGGGGAGAAGGGAGAGGCTTGTGCTGATCATGCGACCTTCCTCCGTATCGCGCTCGTCGCGCTGTCCACCGCATCGGCAATGCTCCGCAGCGATGCGTCAGAAGAGGCAGGGGCATTTTGCACAGCAGCAATGGCCGTTTGAATATGGCTGAGCGCCCTTGCCTCGGGCCGGGCTGCGAATAACGCCGCGCCTTCAATCGCAAATTCATGCAGGCTGCGGGTCAGTCGTCCGCGATCGGCGGCGCTGCCCGGATAGTTTTTTCCAGCGCATCGCATATTGATTCGATTTCATATGGATCCGCTTCGCCGCCAAAGTCGCCGCCCTTACCGCCGCCCTTGCCATCTCCATCAACAAGGTTAAGGGCATCGGACAGCGCCGCCCCTATGCGTCCGGTAATGCCCGTCATTTCGCGTGCCGCCACATTATTGGCGCTTGCCGCTTTACCGGCTGCGCCTGCGGCGGAGATGATTTTGCGTCGTGTGCCGTCTATTCCGGTCAAAATCTCGCCCCTCTACATCAACTAAGCCGCCAATTTGCAGCGGTTTCATGCCCTTACTGACAGTGTTGTAACAGATTTATGACGCTCTGTATCTCCACAAAATGTTTAGGCGGCAGGCAATAGGCCCTAAACATTATGTCTAGTTACAGCGCCTCGAATTTGGGTCATAAATATGTGTCAGAATATAATCTGCTAAACGGGAGCTACAAAAATGGTATCGGCAATAGGACAGACGCAAAGTTTGTCCCAGACAGTGACGGGACGGATTCTATCCGAGGCATTGCGGCATATGCCCGCAATGCCCCGCGCTCTATTTGCGGATGCGATATTGGCGATACCGTCGCGCGAAATTGCGGCTTATGCACTGCCGCCTGCCACCGTAAAAACAACAGTAGCTGCGGCTTCCGCTCTGCAAGCTTCGGGCGCGCCTGCCGCAGGGCCGCAGCCCCGCGACCTTGCCCTTTTGGCGCAGGATGTCTACCGCGATAGCCCCAATCCGCCATCGGGATACCGCGCCGCAACGCCGGGTGATCTGGGCGCTCTCGGTTTGAACCCTCAGGATTTGTCATCAACACAAAGCGCGTTCAAGGCGCGTGTCTATGTGACCGGCACGGGGGCTGACACCCACTATGTGGTATCTTTCCGCGGGTCACAATCGGCGAGCGATTGGCGGTCCAATTTTCAACAAAGCGTGGGCCTGTCCCCCGATAATTACCGCAAGGCATTGGAGATCGGGCAGAAGATTGCGCTTTACGGCAATGGCAATGTCACCTTTACCGGCCATTCGCTGGGCGGCGGGCTGGCTTCGGCTGCGGCCATATCGGGCGGGATTCCTGCGACGACTTTTAACGCATCGGGGCTAAGCGCCAATACCGTCAAAACCGCCGAAAGCCTGCGCATGGCCGCAGGTGTGGACCGGGCGGGCGCGGTCGACGCCTATTTTGTGCGGGGTGAAATTCTGTCGCTTTTGCAGGATGGTGGTGACCGGGTGATTGGCGGCGTGCTGGGCGGATTATTGGGTGCGGCGATCCTCGACGCGCCCGAAGCCTATGGTCGGCGCATCGGTATTGACGCGGTCCGGCCAGAAGGCGTCAAATGGTATCAGGACAATCCCGCAGCCCGTCATGGCATGGAATGGGTCGTCAGCAGCCTGTAGCGTGATGACGACTGGCATGGGCAATGATTGCCAGCCGGGCTATCATGCTTTATCAACCGCCGGATACGCTTATGATCAGCCGCTTTTCTTCGCAAGCTCTTCTATCCTTGGTGCGCAGGCGCATGGCAAAAGCGGCTTTTTTGGGGGCAATGTCCTCCTTGCTTCTCGGAGGATGCGACGTGACCCAGAACAATAGCTGTTTTTCGGCCCGGCCATCGGCGGTGCGACCGTCGATGCAAAAAATCGCCGCGCATTTAAGCAGCGGGCAATCGGGAAAATTATTGGCCGAAGCGATATTTGCGGGCGATCTGGAAAAAGCCGCAGCGATGATCGATTCCGATCCAAAACTTTTGGCGACGCAGGTGCTTTATGATCCGAAGATGGATGCGCCGCCGACCGGGCAATATGGCGATTTGCTGACCTTTGCAGTGGCCAGTTGCAATGCGGATATGCTGACCCTTTTGCTCGGCAAAGGCGCGGCAGCCGACGGGGTGCAAAAAGGGGAGGCGCTCACACTTGCCTTACTTGCCGATAGCCCGGCCATGGCCGAAATGCTGCTTCAAGCGGGCGCGAGCAGCGATGCGGCAAAGTTGAACGGCAAAAATATTATGAAAGAGCTGTTTGCCTTTGACGCAAAGGGCGGCGTGATGACCTTGCTGCGTCACGGGGCGGATGTGAACGCCGCCGATGCATTGGGTTTCGCGCCAATCCATGATGCACTGTCGATGGAAAATTACGAAATTGCGCTGTTGCTCTATGAAAATGGAGCGTCTTTGTGGCAAATTGGCGGTGCGGGTGCATTGCCCGCATGGCAATTGACGAAGCCGTCTATTCTCGATGCCGGCAAGGGGCAAAGCGACGCCAAGGCAAAGCTTTGCAAAAGGCGCAGGTGCCGGGCCTGCCATGGCCACCCCCGCCCCCGCCGCAGGTTCGCACATTGTTGCTATCGGGCGCATGGCCTTCGGCAGACTTGGAAAAATCTGGACTGACCATCAGCGCCAACGCGATGCAGGATATTATGGCGCGTTATGGAAAAAAGGCGGATTAGCGATCGGGACCGGAGCCTAGCACCGAACCTGAATCCAAGCCGCTCCAAAGCCGTTCAAAATCGGCCCCTCCGATCGGGATGAAGACGAGGCTTTGCGCTGATGTACCGGTGCAGGCTTCGCTACCACCCGCGCTGGTATAGCTGTGCAGGTCCATTACCAACCGGTCTTCAAAACTGTAAGCGGTGATTGCCCCTGATTGTCTGCGATCGGTGATGTCCTTATATAAATTGGCCCCGCGAAAAGCCGCCCGGTCGGAACGCAGCTGACAGATTTTTTGACCCTCAGCATTGCGTTTGGCGCCGCGCAGTTGCAAATCTCCGCCATTGGCGGTCCTGCGCATCAACACCACATGGTTGCTGGTGCCTGCAAGCACGCTTGCCATTTGTTCCAATGCCGCCGCAGCGCCCGGCTTGGCAGTGTCCAGCGTGGTTTCCAAATAGACCGCAAAACCGGCGCTTTCTGCCAATGCAGGTGCGGCGGTGGCGGGCAGCAAGGCCATGCGCCGTGCGGTTAACGCTTCACCAATACAGCCGGGTTTCGCGGTTTCGTCATCACCCGAACGGCAGGCTTCTATCGCCTGCTGATGCCGATCGAACGAACGGCCGCTGGCCAGCTTGCTCTCGCTCGTGCGGGTCAGGATCGCCACATCCTGTGCCAGTGAAAACAACCGATCATCCTTTGTATCGCAGGCAAATCGAGCAGCGCTGTCGGCTATGTCTTCACAGCGTCTGCTTTGCATTTCGGAAATGAGAGGAAGCGCCGCAGCGCCGATACTGCCAATCTGTCCTGCGCCGGTAATTAACAGGCGGTCTTCTATTTTTGCGCCGGTAAAATAGGGCAGCTGGTTCAAGGTAACAATCGCATTATCCAACTTTGTGGTCGACCAATCGCTGTCCCACAGGCAAAATTGATCAGGGTCGCATTGCTGAAATCGGCTCCGGTAATGATCACGCCCTGCCGGTTAAAGGCACAGCCATTGCTTTCGGCATTGCCGCAGCTGAAACGGAAATTTTTAAGCTTGGCCTGGCTCAAATCCCAATTGGCGATGGATGCGTCCCAATTGCCGTCAAGCTGACCAAAGCTGAAATCGGCATATTTTGCATTGGTATTTTCCAATATGGTGGAACGCAGCAATATATGGGGCATTGTTACGTTTGATAGGTTTGCACCGCTTAGGTTGGAATTGATAAATCCAATGCCTTCATAACGCCCCCCTGACCAGTCGCTGTTTGAAAAGTCGATGTCTTTGAAACAGATATTGGACAGATGTTTAATGTCGTTCATTTTCCAATTTTTGAAATCGCCGCCGACAATAAGGAGCAGGCCGCCATCCTTTGTTTTTTTCAGGATTTTTTTAAGGTGCGATGTTTTTTTGAATGCAGTGCCATCAATAGTTTCCGGCAAATCCGCGCCGGTTCCATCTAGCGTCCCGGCTTTGGCAAGGCAGCTATTGGCCGGAACATCGGCTGGGCCAATAACGGGTTCGGCACCATTATCATCTGTTGTTGGGGATGGATTGGTATTTTCTGGCTCCGATGCTGGCGGCGAAGCAGCCGCTTGCGTGCTGTCACTGCTTAAATCTTGTGCAAAGCCGATGCTGCAAAAAATACTAAAGATATAATCAGGGAGCCAATGCCAGTCAGGCCAAAATATCGGTTCATGGATAATGCGGGCATAAAGAATCCTTTTTCCATATACTTTGCACGATACCCCCCCGCGACCATATGACCAGCAATAAATTTTGTTAAATTATTGCATTTCCAGCAATGATACAGGCGGTAACAATCTCGGCTCGACATCAAATTAACATTGATGTAAGTAACATATATGTCCGATCAAGCACCATATTTGCCTGACATTATTCTTTGGGCCATACCGGCATTCATTATCCTTATTGCCGCAGAATTGATGCTGAATAAACGCGGCAAGGGTTATGAACTGCGTGATACGGCAACGTCATTGGCGATGGGATTAGGCAGCCGTGTTGCGGGCTTTCTAACCTTAGTGCCGGTGCTTGCCATTGCCTATGCCGCGCATGATTTTGCGCTGTTGGATATTGGTTATACCTGGTGGGCTTGGCCGATATGCTTTGTGCTGGATGATCTGGCTTACTATGTCTTTCACCGCAGCGCGCATCGCGTGCGCTGGTTCTGGGCCAGCCACGTCAATCATCATTCGAGCGAGCATTATAATCTGTCCACCGCCCTGCGTCAGACATGGACGGGATTTATTGCTTTTGGTTTTATCTTTCGCCTGCCGATCCTGTTAATCGGATTTCCGGTGGAAATGGTGCTGTTCTGCGGGGCGATCAACCTAATCTATCAATATTGGTTTCATACAGAGGCGATTGATAAAATGCCCGGCTGGTTCGAATATCTGTTCAATACGCCCAGCCATCACCGTGTCCATCATGCCACCAATGCGCAATATCTGGATGCCAATTATGCAGGCGTGCTGATGATATGGGACCGGATATTTGGCAGTTTTGTTGCCGAGGATCCGTCTGATCCGCCGCGCTATGGCCTTGTTAACAATCTGGGCACGTTTAGCCTCATAAAGGTGGCGTTTCACGAATGGACGGCAATAGCCCGAGATGTTTGGACGGCGCCCTGGCGGTACAAGCTGAACTATATGATCCGCGAACCGGGTTGGAGCCATGACGGCAGCCGCGATACCAGTGCGATGATCAAAGCGCGGGCAATAGCGGAAAAATCACGCAATAGGGAATAATACCCCATTGCCTCACTTTAATCGTTTGATTAAACTCCGCTCTAAGGGGAGATAATCATGGATGTATTTGACATTGTCGTTATCGGTGGTGGCAGCGCAGGCAGCGCGGCGGCGGGGCGGCTTTCGCAAGGGGGCAAATATAGCGTCTGCCTGATCGAGGCAGGCGGGACCAACGATAATTTCCTGATCAAAACCCCCGGTTTCCTTCCTTTCTTGCCAGAAAAGTCTAACTATAAATATGATACTGTTCCGCAAAAAGGGCTGAACGGGCGGACCGGATATCAACCGCGCGGTCGCGGGCTAGGCGGGTCCAGTGCGATCAACGCCATGGTCTATATCCGCGGGGCGCAATGGGATTATGACAATTGGGCGGCGCTGGGCTGCGACGGCTGGTCCTTTGATGATGTCCTGCCCTATTTCAAACGTGCCGAACATAATGAACGCGGCGATGATGACTATCATGGAACAGGCGGACCGCTTAATGTCATGGATCAACATTATGCTAACCCCGGTTCATCCGCCTTTGTCGAGGCCGCGGCGCAGCTGCAATATCCGCGCAATGAAGATTTTAACGGTGCAAAACAGGATGGTTTCGGCCTGTATCAGGTCACACAAAAAGGCGGCGAACGCTGGTCTGCCGCGCGGGCTTATCTCGAACCTGCAAAATCCTGTGCTAACCTGACCGTGCTGACCGACAGTTTAACCGAAAAAATCATCGTTGAAAATGGCCGCGCAGTCGCTGTGCAAATCCGCCAGGGCGCACGCAGCCGCAGGATTCATGCAAGGGGGGGCGGTTATTCTGTCTGCGGGTGCCTTTAACTCACCGCAAATATTGATGCTATCGGGGATCGGTCCTGCTGCGTATATCAAGGAGCACGGCATAGCGCCTGTGCTGGACCGCCCCGCCGTCGGCAGCGATCTTCAGGACCATATTGATTATGTCAGCCGGTTTATGACGCAGTCCAAAGACTTTATTGGCAATTCGCTACCCGGCACATGGCGCATGGCAAAGGCGGCGGTCGAACATAGGATGAAGCGGACCGGCACCCTGACCACACCCTATGCCGAAGCGGGCGGCTTCGTCAAAACGACCCCTGATGCGCCATCGCCCGATGTGCAATATCATTTTGTGCCCGCACCGCTGGAGGATCATGGCCGGGAAAAGGTAAAAGGGCATGGTTTTAGCTGCCATGCCTGTGTATTGCGTCCCGAAAGCCGGGGCACGGTGCGTTTGGGCAGTACCGATGCCGCCGCGCCGCCGGTGATCGACCCCAATTTCCTGAGCGATGAACGCGATATGGCGGTGCTGCGCAGCGGCGTAAAAATCATGCACCGGATCATGCAAACCTCGCCGATGGCGGACTATGCAGGGGTGGATGTGAACAATACGCCGCTGGACGACGATGCGGCGCTGGATGCCCTCATCCGGTCGCGTGCCGACAGTGTATACCATCCGGTTGGAACGTGCCGCATGGGTGCAGACAAGGATGCGGTGGTCGATAGCCAGCTGCGCGTCAACGGCATTGCCGGGCTTTATGTCGCCGATGCCAGTATCATGCCCCGTCTGGTTAGCGGCAATACCAATGCGCCCAGCATCATGATTGGCGAAAGATGTGCCGATTTTGTCCATTCGCACCTGCATTGACCTTGCGGTAAGCGTTTCTGATCGCTAACCGGCTTGTCAGTCAGCGGACAGGAATCTGTATGAAATATTTAAGCACGAGGGGCAATGCCTCCAATCTTGATTTTGAAGGGGTGACGCTTGCCGGTCTGGCGAGCGACGGCGGGCTTTATGTTCCCGAAACATGGCCGCGTTTTTCAGCAGAAGAGATTGCGGCGATGCGCGGGCTTGACTATGTCGACCTTGCGGTGCGGATCATGGCGCCCTTTACCGCCGGTTCCCTCTCAGCAGAAGAGTTGAAACAGCTGTGCGAGACTGCTTATGGCCGGTTCAGCCATGAAGCGGTCACGCCGTTGGTGCAGCTTGATAGCCAGCATTGGCTGCTCGAACTGTTCCACGGGCCGACATTGGCGTTTAAGGATGTCGCGCTTCAGCTTTTGGGGCAATTATTTGAAAAATTCCTAACCGGTTCGGACAAGGCGCTGACCATTGTGGGCGCGACATCGGGCGATACCGGCTCTGCTGCGATCGACGCGGTGGCAGGGCGCGAGCGGGTGGAAATCTTCATGCTCCATCCGCATGAACGGATCAGCGACGTGCAGCGGCGGCAAATGACCACTGTGCTGGCCCCCAATGTTCATAATATCGCCATTAAAGGCAGCTTTGACGATGCGCAGGCGATGGTCAAAACCATGTTTAACGATTCCGATGTGACCAGCGTGCTAAATATCAGCGCGGTGAATTCGATCAATTGGGCGCGGCTGATGGCGCAGATTGTCTATTATTTCGCCGCCGCGCTGAAACTGGGTGCACCCGAACGCCCGGTTGCCTTTTCGGTGCCGACCGGCAATTTCGGCGATGTGTTTGCTGGTTATGTCGCGGCGCAAATGGGATTGCCGGTTGAACGGTTAATCGTCGCTACCAATGTCAACGACATCCTCCACCGCGCCCTGTCGCGCGGTGATTATTCGGTCAGCGGGGTCACACCAACCAGCGCTCCGTCTATGGATATTCAGGTGTCGAGTAATTTTGAACGGTTGCTTTTCGATCTGGAAGGCCGCGATGGTTCGACCACGGCGGCGCGGATGAAATGGTTTGAACAAATGGGCAAGATGGTGCTGTCCGCCGATATGCGCAAAAGGGCGAGCTTCTTTGCCAGCGTCCGTGCCGACAGTGATGAGACCGCCAATGCCATGCGCTGGGCCTATGACCATTGCGGGCAGATTATCGACCCCCATACCGCCATTGGTCTGCACGCCGCGCGGTCGCTGGATTTTGCGAGCGATGTGCCCGTGGTCACTTTGGCCACTGCGCACCCGGCGAAATTCCGCGATGCGGTTGAGCAGACGACGGGCGTGCGCCCTGCCTTGCCGGGCCGCGTTGGCAATTTGTTTGAGCGCGAGGAGCGCTATGAAATCCTGCCCGGCGACTATGCGGCGGTGCGCGAATATATATTATCCAAAGCTGTCCGCCCCGGATTATTGTGAATAAGCCGCCCCCTAAATTCATCACGCTGATCAGCGAACCGCGAGAGGATTATACCCTGCTCGACAGCGGTGCGGGCCGCAAATATGAAGCTTATGGCGACAAACGCTTCATCCGCCCAGAGCCGCAGGCGATGTGGGCGCCCGCGAGCGATGATTGGGACGCCGACGCCGAATTCATACCGGGCAGCGATGATGATGGCGGCGGGCGATGGTATAATAACCGCCCGGTGCCAACCGATGGCTGGCCGCTTTGCTGGAATGATGAGGTCACCTTCACCGCACAATGCACCCCGTTTCGCCATTTGGGGTTTTTCCCCGATATGGATCCGGTGTGGCGCTGGATGCGCGGGAAACTGGACGGGGTAACGGATGCAGAGGCGTTGAACCTGTTCGGCTATACCGGTGTTGGCACATTGGCGCTGTCGGCGACCGGCGCGAAAATGGTCCATGTCGATGCGTCGAAAAAATCGGTGGCACAGGCAAAGGCCAATGCAGCGCTTTCCAGGCTTGCGGACCAGCCGATACGGTGGATCATCGACGATGCCGCGAAATTTGCCGCGCGCGAGGTGCGGCGCGGCAGGCGCTATGACGCAATCTTGCTCGACCCGCCCAAATATGGCCGCGGCCCGATGGAGAGGTTTGGCGGCTGGAGGAAGATTTGCCGCCGCTTATCGCCAATTGCAGACAGATGATTGACGCAAATTCCCGCTGCCTGTTCCTGACCGTTTATGCCGTGCGGATGTCGGCGTTGGCGCTGGGGGCGCTGCTCGAATCCTATTTTGGCGATTTGCCTGGCAAAGTGGAATTTGGCGAGCTGGCCGTGCGGGAACGCGCACGTGGATTATTATTGCCGACCGCGATTTTCGCCCGCTGGTCACAAGATACAGAAAGCGTTTATGAGCGATAGCCTTACCCTTGAAGTGCATGACCTTGTCGTCAATGTCCTCACCGGCATTTACAGTCAGGAAACCCATTTGCCGCAGCCTTTGCGCATTTCGATCAGCGCCGATCTGTCTATGGCGGATCATTATGCGCCCGGCACGCCGCTTTCTGCCTCCAAAAATTATATGGATTTGAAGGATGCGGCAACGAACCTTCCCGAAGGCGTGCATTTCACCCTGATTGAGGCAGTGGGCGATTATATTGCGGACCGGTTGTTCGCCGGAGATGAACGGGTGCGCCGGGTAACCATCAAAATCGTCAAGCTTGCCATTGCCGAAGATAGCGAAAAAATCGGTGTTACCATGGTGCGGACGCGCAAATGACCGAGCCGCGTCCGCTTGCACTCATCACCGGTGGGATGCGCCGGGTGGGGGCCTTTATTGCAATGAAACTGGCGCGGCATGGTTATGATCTGGCGCTGTCCACGCATCAGGAGGGCGATATAAAGCCGCTGCTGGTTGATACGCTGTCCAAAACACAGGTCCGTTGGCACGGTTTTGTCGCCGACCTGTCCGATCCCGCCGCCTGCCTGCCTCTTATGGATCAGGTGGCGGCTCATTTCGGACGGATGCCCGACCTGCTGGTCAATAATGCCGCGATATTCGGTCAGGATGATTGGCCTTCAATGGACGCGCAGACGCTGGAATCGCATTTCCGGCTCAACACATTTGCCCCGCTGCTTTTGTCCAAGGCGCTGGTTGCAAAAGCAGAAGAGGGCAAACGACCCGCTATCGTCCATATTTTGGACCAGCGGATCACCAATCCGCATGGCGATCAGATCAGCTATACTTTGTCCAAACAGGCACTGGCCGTATCGGTCCGGTCTATGGCTTCGGCTTTTGGTGCACGGGCGCGGGTGAACGGGGTTGCGCCAGGGCTGGTGATTTCCACACCCGATTATAATAGGGCGCTGGAGGCGCGGCTAGCCGATATGATGCCACTCGGCGCACTGGCGGGGCCGGAGGCGGTTGCCGATGCCGTCCATTATCTGGCCGGTGCTGGCAATGTGACGGGGCAGATCGTTTTTGTAGACGGCGGCGCCCATTTGAAAAGCTTTGACCGCGATTTCATGTATTTATAGGGGCGCTACCCACACCGGCTTCGACAGGCTCAGCCTGAGCGCTGGGTTCTAAATATGGGCTTATAATGAACCTCCGCCATATAAATACTTGCTGAACGGCTAAGCTATACCTTAACTTCGCGCTCACACTGAGCTTGTCGAAGGGCAGTGTTTTGGCGGACGGAGCAAATTTATGAGTTACGGCCCAGCAGCTAGGGGCCTTCACCCTGCTAACCTGTCACCCGCCAGACTTGAATGTCCTCCCCCATTGACGGCAATGGTTCCAGCCATGACGGGGGTTGGCCCTTGTCCATTTGCCCCCAAAGACCATTGGGGCTTTTGCGCTTGTAATTATTCAGTTCCGCCTCACCCTTGCATAGCGCGATATGGGTGATTTTGCGGGCATCAATTAAGGCTTTCGACTTAATCGGATCGGACAGGAATATGGCGATATGGTCATGCATTGCGCCTTCATTGCGGTGGTGGCTGCTTGCCAGCACTTGATGCGGGGTCATCAGCAGGATCATCGGCCCCATGTCAAAGGGCGCAAGTATGCGTGCCTTTGGCAAGGTTTTCAGCGCCTCAACCGATAGGGCAGATTGGCATGATTTGGCATCGGCCGCCGCATTTTGCTGCGCCGCATTCTCCGCCTTAGATTTTGGCACGGCCAGCCCTGTTAGCTGCGCCGCGATCGCGCCCGGCACCAACAGCGCGAGCATGACAGCGACCAGCGCGACCCGGCGCACCGGCTCTTTACTGCGCCTATAATGGTGGAACAGCGACACGATGAATATCGCCGCCGCCGGCACCGCAAAGGCCGAAGCCACAGACACAGCACGAAAGACAAGCACCGACAGCAGCACCGAATAGATCATGAAGAAACCTGCCATACGCAGGCCCGCCCGTTTGGCGCCTACCGCCTCGCGCAGGATGAACAGCATGGCGATAAGCCCGCAAATGGGTGCTGCGAGCAGGCCTATCGCGCCGGGCAGCTTTTGATGCCAGACCGGCAGGCCTTCATTGACATGGACATACCAATAATCGCGCACCAACGGATCAAGATTGCCAAAGGCTCCTGCCTTGCATTGCGGTGCAAGCAGCAAGATCGCCGCCAAAGGCCGCCGCGCCCGCAAGCGCTGCTGCGCCCATGCGGATGCGCCAATCTTTGGGTGTAGCCATGATCGCGGGCAGCATGATCGCGGCGGCGATGGCGATAGCGGCGATGTGCGGCGGCGATATGGTATCGCAGAAAACCGCTGCGCTGAGCGCAGAGGACTGCGTGCCAATGAACAGCGCAAAGGATGCAAGCGCGAAGCTTGTGATCGTCCAGATAAGCCTTTGTCCATGCGCCTTTTCAAATATCCAGCGCCAACCCAAAAGCAGGAAGAAAGCGGCGGTTAGCGGCGCACCTTCCAAAGAGATATGCAGCCAGACCGCAAGCGCCAGACCCAGCGTGATACCGCCGCGTTTCTTGTTCGGCCAAAATAGGGTCCACAGCGCCAATACCGCCATCACAATTTGCCAGCCATGATGGTCAATCCGCATTGGGCGGAACTGCATCAGCAACGCAGGCGACATCAGCGTGACCAGCACAGCGACCACCCCTGCTTCGCGTGAGGAAAGCCGGGTGGTAATCTGTCCGATCATCCAGGCGGCAAGACCAAGACAGAGCAGGGGCACCAACGTGCCCGCCACCATTTCGGCCGCCGGCTGACCTATAACCGGTGCGAGCAGGACGATGATCAGCGCCAATGGCAATTCAATCAAACGCGACCAGTGCATTGGCGCACCTTGATCACCGTTCATGCGGTATTGGGTGATATCAAACCAGCTCTGCCCGTTCAAAAAGTCACGCAGTTGCACCATACGCAGTTGATCATCGGGATCCCATCCGCTGCGCGTGACGATATTGTTCCACCCCGCTACGATCATGATGACCGAAACGGCAAGCCAAAGCGCCAGCACGGGAAGCAAGGGCAATTTATCGGAACGCTGTTCGAACATGGCCTATTGTGTTCCGGCGCTGTCCCTGTGACGCAGATACAGCCATGGCACGCTTTCTGCATCAAATTGGGTGCGTTGATGCTTGTCGAAAAAGGGCGGCATATGGTCGCCGACAATCAATATGTCGGTTGCCGGGAAATCCTTTGCAGTGATTTCCTTTACCATGGCCACATCAATATCGTTCCAAATTGCGAATTGCCGGCAGATTTGCGGGAATTGGGCCGCCAGCTTGGCCGATACACGCTCGCATTTATCGACATTCAAATTCAATCCCGGAGGCACCGGAAGATGAGAATTTAGCGTTAGCCAATAGAGAAAGGTTGGCTTTTCCGCCTTGCGCAATTTGTCGCCCAATATCTTGACCACATCACGGTCACAGGCTCCGGGGAATACCCCGCCGCAGGGCCGTGCGCCCTTGCCCTTCAAATCATCGGCAAAGCTGCGCTTTTCAAAGCCGATATTGGGATACCATGTCTCGCGCTTGAAAAAGGAACCGACAAAGCTGTGCACCGCTTCTGTCGCATAGCCTTTTTGGGCGAGCCGGGCGGGCAGGCAGCCTGCATCTTTTTTGTCGAGCAGATCATAATAATCGCCCCACCGTCCGCATAGCTCGCGCACTTCGCCCGATGTAGTGCTGTTATAAAAGGGGGTTGTGCCTTGTGACAATGTATAGCGGGACTGTACTGCCCCGCTCTCCTTATAATGGGCAAAGAGCAGCCGGTTCATCTCGGCATTGTCATGGGGAACGCCCAGCGATTCGACGACCACAAGCATCAAATGGCGTTTGCCGTCTGTTGCTTTGGCAAAGCCGCTTTTGGATGAAGCGGAACCGAAAACCGCGCCTTCTGGAGCTGTGCGGAAATAATGGCCGCGCATATCTTTGCCCATTTGGATGTCGATTGCGGCAAGGCTGATAAAGGCGGCCGCGCCGCCGATGATCATCCATGGATTGGCAAAATTCTGATCGCGGCGGATCACTCTATAGGCAAGGCCCAATATGATTAGGATAACGACGCCGACGCCAATATATTCAGCCGAATTTTCGGGTTTCAGCTCCAAGAAGAACTGGATCGAATAGAGCAGCGACGACATGGTCAGGCTGAACAGTCCGCCGATGAATTTGAGCACCGTCCACACCATGAACCCGGCAAAACTGATATAGCGCAACCAAAAGGGAAATCGTTTGACGATCAGTCCCAAAAAGCCCGCAACCATAATGTCAAAAAAGCGCGGCGGTGCCCCGACAAACCAAAGCGCGGCAAAACCGATATTGGTCATCACCACCCATGTCAGCAGCCAATTGCCAAAAACGCCGCCATTCTGCATCAAAGACAAAGGCGGGCTTTGCATCCATCGTTACGGCTGTTGTCACCGGAATACTCCCCATTTGCGAGCCGCATAGACGGCAACAAAGCTAATCGCCACGGCGGCCCCCTTGGCCGCAACGGCATGGACGCCAATTTCAGTTAGCAGGAACACCGTTGCTACAGTAATGCCAAGGCCCAGAAGTGCAGAGCCTGCAAACAGGATGCGTTGCCAATGAAGCGCCCCGCCTTCTCTGGTTTTGCCGGTGAAGACAAAATTGGCGCTGACCATCCAGTGCACAATAATTCCGGCGCAATAACCGATTGCGGACGCATAAGCAGCCTGCATATGGAGCGCGACTGCGCTGGAAAATATCGCCACGTCAAAGGCGAGTGCGATGATGCTGGCCACAAGATAGCGAGTAATTGTGAAGCGGTGCCACAGGTCCAGCGCAGAAGATAATGTGCGCTCCATTAGAGTTACGCCGCCTTGCTATCGCCAGAGCGCTCTTCGGGCTGGTCTTCACGCGCACCTTTGGCAATGCGCTTTGGCACATCGCGTTCGGATTGAAGCGCGGCTGCCTGTCCTTCGGAAAGTTCCGCTGCGCCCTGTGCAATGATGGCCTGTTCGCCTTCATCACCGCTTTCATGATATTCGGCGTCTTCATTGACGTTCCAGATATTATATATGCGCTTGCCCGCATCGATATTCTCAACCGTCAGCATCGCCGTCATCATCGCGTGATCCTGATTATTATAGCGGTGCATACCATTGCGGCCAACCATATGCAGTGTCGGGAATTTGGCTTCCAGCTCGCTGCGCATTGCCTCTACATTGGCGGCATAGCTGTCATCATAGACTGGATAGGCTTTTTCTTGACGCACCACCGCGCCGCCCACAACATCTTCGGTTTTGCAGAGGCCAAGGATGCCCATTTCTTTCTTGGCAAGCTCGATCAGGTCGGCATCGCTCGACGACCAAAGCCCGTCATTTTCAAAACAGAAATATTCAAGCCCGACGCAGGCGATTGACGGGTCGGGGACCATTTCGGGGGACCAGCTGCGGAAATTTTGCACCCGGCCAACCTGTACTTTGCTGTCATGGATATAAATCCAATTGTCGGGGAAAAGGTCATCCGCTTTGATCATCAATGCAACAGTCAGGAAGTCACGATATTTCAGGTCGCTTGCCTGCGGGATAGAGGCAGGCAGAGGGTGGATACGCGCGGCCAGTTCGCGCATCGGGGCGCTGGAAATGACATGGCGTGCGGCAATGACGGTTTCGCTGCCATCGGCCTTGCTCGCGGTCATGCGCCAATTGCCGTCTGCATCCTGCGCCAATTGTTTGAAGCTATGCCCCATCAGCACGCTATTGCCCGTGGCGCGAACCTTGTCCCGTGCCGCATCCCACATCATGCCGGGACCAAGCCGGGGATAACGGAATGTTTCCAGCAGGGTTTTGACTTCTTGTCCGTCATTGGGCTTTTTATTAAGGCCGAGCGAACGTTTCAAACCATCGGTAACGGCGTTCCAAAGGCTAAGCCCCTTGATCCGCTGCGCCGCCCAGTCCGCGCTCATTTCATTGCAGGGCATACCCCATACTTTCTCGGTATAGGTTTTGAAGAAAATCGAATAGAGCTTGTGGCCAAATTGGTTGACGGTCCAATCCTCAAAGCTTTTCACCTCTTTATTGGGGAAAAGCTTCCACTTCAGATAGCTTGTCATACATAAGGTCGAACGGAAAATGCCAAGGTTGAACAATGCTTCGAAGGCGCGCAGCGGATAGCTGTAAAATTTGCCTTCATAATAAATGCGGCTCATCCGGGGACGCTGGATAAAATCATCGGGCAGGATTTCATTCCACAGGTCAACCACTTCCTTCGATTTGGAAAAGAAACGGTGACCGCCAATATCAAAGCGATAGCCATCGACCTCAACCGTGCGGCTGATCCCGCCAACATAACGTTCATCTTTTTCGATCACGGTCACGCTATAGCCCTTTTTGGACAGCAGATAGGCAGCGGTCAGCCCGGCCGGCCCCGCGCCGATAATGGCTACATCAACGATATTGGTTTTATTGCTCACGGTCACATCCCCAATTGATTTGTATAAATCCGGTGTTGGGGAAAGCTGTGAACGAAATATGCTAATGGATGGTTAACGCATAGTTAGGAATTTGTGCTGGTCTGGGATTTGGCCTGCATGGCCGCCGCGCATCACATCTGTATCGTATTGATCGAATTGGGCGGCAGCACCGCTTTGGCGATGCCGCCTTTAATTCCTATCTCAATTGGCATGGCTTCGGGTTGGTCATTGCCGACCACCATGACTTCGCTGCCGTCTGTGTTGACAAAGGCAAGTGCATTTTCATGCCCGGTCCAGCTATGCGCATTCACCCGCTGTGCCCCCTGTTGCACAAAATGGCAGATATGTTTCAGCATATAATAATCGGGGGTGAATTCATAAGTTCCGGCTTGGCGGTCGATAACGACAAGGCTGTTTTGCTTCCATCCCCAGCTGGACGGTTCATCCTTCACCAGCGCCATATTCCAATATTGATAGACCGAACATCCGCTGCGCATATAATCCTTCATCATTTCCCACGTATGGCGGGCAAAGCGCCAGTCATTTTTGCCGTCACCGCATTCCTGCTCGGTTTGATAGATTTTCAGCGCTGGATAGTCATAATGCAGGAAGGGAGCGGCATGGCGCCCTGCCCATTGAAAACCCAAACCCTTCACGGCGGATTTTGCCTTTTCATCTTTCATAAACCGCTGGACAAGCTGCGGGTTGCCGCGTTCGATCGTGCCCAGAAAAATATCGATGCCTATGGGCTGCATTTCATCATGCAAAAATCCGGTAAAGCGGGCGAGCATTTCCGGTTTCCAAACACAGCTGGGGAAGGATTGGTTGGAGTTAAACTCATTTTGCGGCATCACCATATCAATGTTTATGCCTTGCCCGTGATAGGCCTCTATAAATTTGCGGAAATATAGCGCATAGGCCTTAAAATAGCGTTCTTCGGTAATGAATCCGGTTTGGCCTTCTTCGACTGCTTTACCCGCAGGTAAGTCATTGACCTTTGGATCGGGCCTTTGCGCATAATGGCCGTTGGTTTTCATCCAGCTTGGCGGAGACCAAGGCGAGGCCCAAATGTTCAGATCCGGCTGAAAGGTGCGGGCGGATTTGATATAGGGGATTAAGGTGCTGTGGTCGCGCTGGATGGAGAAATTGGCCATGGCAAAATCGCCCGGCACCTCATTATAGGAATACCAGTCGCGCGAAAAATCATTCGCGCCAATCGGCATACGGCAATGGGTGAAGCCAAGGCCATGGGCGGGCGAGGAAGCGGGCGCAAAAAAATCAGCCAATATCGCTCCGCGTGCATCCTCGGGCAGCAGTTGCAGCGCATCCCAGCCCAGTTCGTTAAAACAGGCGCCAAAGCCGTCAATAATTTGCGCCGGTTCGTCTTGTTTGACCATGACATTACCGTGCCAGCCTTCGCCAAACTCCAGCTTGCTGCTATAATCCTGCCACACCGCATCCTTGCGCGTCGAAATCCATTGGCCCTTGGGGGCAGTAGCTGCTTTGGCTTTCATTACAGGCAATGCAGCAGGCACGCATAGGCCGCTTGCCGCCCCCAATATCCATTCGCGGCGGTTAAATCCGAAAGAGTTTTGAGAAATTGTGCCCTTGTCTGTCAAACCATCACCCCTATTTTGCATACTATCCCCGATCCTTGGCTGCGCGTCTTTCGGCAAATTCTGCCACGCTGGCCGCCCGCATGAAGGGGTTGGTTGCCTTTTCATCGGCGATGGTTGTTGGCACGGTTGCCTCACCGCGCAGCCGCATCGCGTCCACCTGCGCCATGCGCGAAGTCAAAGCCATATTATTTGGCTCTACGGTGAGGGCGAACCGGCCATTGCTTTGGGTGTATTCATGGGCGCAGTATATTAGCGTCTCATCATCCAGTGTCTCCAGCTTGCGCATATTGGCATACATTTGTTCCGCGGTGCCCTCAAATAACCGTCCGCATCCCATGGCAAACAGCGTGTCGCCGACAAAAGCCGCTTTTTCACTGGCAAAATGATAGGCAATATGCCCTGCGGTATGGGCAGGGACATCCATGACAGCGGCCTCAATTTCGCCTAGTTTCACACAGTCTCCGCCGGCCACCAGCCGGTCAATCGCCGGAATGCGTTCCGCTTCTGCCGCAGGGCCGGTTATGGTGCAGCCGGTCGCTGCCTTAATGCCTGCATTGCCGCCGGTGTGGTCGCCATGCCAATGGGTGTTCCAGATTTGCGTGATGGTCCATCCTTGTGCCTTTGCTTCGATTAAGACAGGATCGGCCACAGCGGGGTCGACGACCATAGTCTCCCCGCTGACACTTTCATGGACAAGCCAGACATAATTGTCGGACAATACGGGAATGCGCACGATCTGTAATGACATCACCATTCCCCTACATTGGGCATAGAGGCCCATGGTTCACGCGGCGGCAAATGGCCTTCTTGCAGCAGCTCAATTGAAATACCGTCGGGGCTGCGCACAAAGGCCATATGCCCGTCGCGCGGAGGACGATTAATCGTGATGCCCGCATCCATCAACCGCTGACAGGTTTCGTAAATATCATCAACACGGTAGGCAAGGTGCCCGAAATTGCGGCCACCTGTATAGTTTTCCGCCGCATTGCCATCTTCGGGCGGCCAATTATAAGTCAGTTCCACTTCGGCAATGCCTTCCTGTCCGGGAGCGGCAAGAAAAATCAGTGTGAAGCGTCCCGATTCAACATTAAAGCGCCGCACCTCATCCAAGCCAATCAGCTTAAAAAAACCGGTCGCGGCGTCGGGGTCACTCACGCGGATCATGCTGTGCAGATATTTGACGGGCATATTTTCTCCATTCGTCGCTGTTCAGAAACGGTTCATCGCAGATGGCGCATTTCGCTTTTCAGGGTGCTTCGCATAATCTGGACCGGAATAAAGGCATAAACAAGCCCCCGGACTGCTTTTTGGATCGGAGTATGAAATGCAAGAGAATGATAAAATGGATGAGGGTAAACAATCTGGCTGGCTCGCACGGATCAGCAATGACAACCGCCGGGCATGGCTGGCGGGCAGCGCCTTGCTGGCAAGCGGCTTGATTATCGGCGGCTATTTGATGGGTGACGGCTTGGTACGGATGAAGGGCGCGGACCGAGCGGTCACAGTGCGCGGATTGGACGAACGGGACGTGACCGCTGACCTCGCCACATGGACAATTGCCTATTCGGCGACCACCTCTGATTTACAGAGTGCACAGGCAAAGATTGACAGGGACACACAGTCAATTCGGGGCTTTTTCAAGGCCTTGGGTTTTGATAGCGAGGCGATACAGCCAACGGGTGCCAATGTGTCGAGCTATATCAACAATGGTGTGCCATCCTATACGGTGAAGCAGCGGATGAGCCTGCGCACCACCGACATCAAAAAGGCACAAGCAGCCGTGAAGCGGCAATTTGATCTGGTTAAAAGCGGGGTGGAAATGGAGGAAGGGTCGGGTATGACCTTTACCTTCACCAAATTGAACGACATTAAGCCCGAAATGATAGCGGCGGCGACCAAGGATGCCCGCAAATCTGCCGAACAATTTGCGAAGGATAGCGGCACCGGGGTTGGCAGCATCAAATCGGCAACGCAGGGCTATTTCGAAATCACGTCACGGGACGGCGATTCCGGCGGATGGGGCGTTGCAGATTCGCCTTATAAAAAGGTGCGCGTAGTCACTACGGTCGAATATTATCTCGATTAACTATGGGCGCGGCCCATGGTTAATGGACCGGGCGGGGGTTTTGCTAGGAACTCCTGTCCGGTTCGCCCGAGTGTTCAAGCGGCCGTTGCTAGCGTGTTTCAGCCGCACCCTTATTTTCGCTATCTAACAAGCCGGCCTCGATCAGGTCCAATTCGGCAAGCAATATTTTCGCCGTTTCGGACTGTGCGCTATCCGGAGCGATTTTAATCACCTGCTGCCATTGTTCACGGGCAATGCGATAGGCCTTTGCGGCGGCGGCGATATTGCCTGCCTCCAGAGCAACTGCGGCATCGCTTGGGGACAGGCCCGCTGCGGTTTTGATATAGCTTTGCGCATTGGCCAAATCGCCGCCGCGCCGCGCCAAGGTGGCAGATAGCAGCCAGACAAGACCATTGTCGGGATCAATCCGCCGCGCTTCGGCCAGATCGCTTTCCGCTGCGATCATATTACTGCCTGCGACCTGCGCCCTTGCGCGGTCGGTTAGGATAGCAGCGCGCTTTTGCGGGTTTTGATTCTGGCTGTCCAAGGCCATGTCCAGATAGCGGACGGCATCCTCTGCTTGCCCTGCGGCAATGGCAGCATTGCCCGCCTGTGCCCATAAATTGGCGCTGCACGGATCCTTTGCTTTTCGGCCTGTTCAGCCGCTGCGGCAAATTTCACGGCTGCTTTGCCATAATCACGGTCCGTCACATAGGCATGGGCGGCGCAGATATTGGCGAGATAACCGCCGCCTGTGCGGGCGAGATCATCGGCATTGACGATTGCAGATGCCGGGTCTTCGCGCGCCATTTTTAAGCAATCATGCAACTTGGCTTCGGCTAGGCTCGGCATCGCTCCGCTTTCGAGCAGCAATAACATGGGCAGCAACATGGGCGCTTCAATATCCTTATAAGCGGGCGAGGATATTGAGCAGCAAATCTATATCCTGTTCGCGCGACAAGCGGTGGTCACCATCCTTTACCAGATGCACCTGCACATCGGATGAACGCAGCGCAGCGGCGAGTTTTAACGATATCTCATAGGGCACATCCGCATCGCATTGCCCGTGCAGCAGGCGCACCGGGCAATCAATCGCAATTTGCCCGCCGAGTAATAGCTGCTCCTGTCCATCATCATAGAGTTTGCGAAAGGTTGGCGTCGCATCCGGACCATAGGGATTATCTTCAAAAATCACTCCGTCTTGCCGTATCGTGTGCTTTTGCGCGTTGCTAAAACCCCAATTGGTAAAATCGGGCGCTGCGGCAATGCCAACGATAGCCTGCACCCGGTCCCCCATGGCCAGCGCGAGTAGCAGCATAAGCCATCCGCCCATTGACGACCCGATTAGCACAATGGGGCCATCTACAACCGTATTGATAACAGCCAACACGTCGTCGCGCCACACGGTGAAGCTACCGTCTGCAAAATCGCCTTCACTCTCACCGCAACCTGAATAGTCGAGCCGAAGCATCGCCCGGCCATTGGCCTGCGCCCAGCACTCCACTGCTTGCGCCTTGCCGCCCTGCATATCGGACATATAACCGGGCAGGAAAATCAAGGTTGGGCTGTCTCCGCTACTATGACGATAGGCAAGCCGGACGCCATCCGGGCGGGTGATATAATGGGGCGGAGAGGGGGCTTCGTCCATATAAGCTTTAATCCATGATCCTGTTGTTCCGCCTGCGCGGGGATAACGAAGTTTTTTTAGTCTTTTTGCATCCCGAAATTATTTCCATCAGATAATATAGTCGCTGCTGTTCCTTTCCCGGATCGCGGCGCGTTTGGCTTCGCGGTGGCGGGCGACACTATCATTCAGCGTGCGGATGGTGTTGCTGCCCGTGCTTTGGCACAGGCCGGGGATGAGGGCGTGGACCATCGCGCCAATCCCGCCGCCCATCATCCGCAGACCAAATTTTACGGCAAAACGGAAATGTTCGAAATAGCTTTCGTCAACGCTTGCGGGGTGATCGGTGAATAGGCGTTTGAACATAATTGTTTCATCTCCCTATGGTTTGGGTTTGGAATTATCCTCATCCTTTTTGCCGTTTCCTTCGAAGTCAAAACCGAAGCCGGATTTAACATCGGGGTCATTGCGGCACATATTGCGCAGGTCATTCCATTCTGCTTTGGTCAGCACCGGCTGATAGGCTTTGCCCTTGACAAGGCTTTTTTCAAATTCTGCCATGCGGTTTTCGGACAGAGGGTGGCTGGATAAATATCCCATCAATGCACCGGCATTATTGCTGCCTGCACCGTCTTTGGTTTTTTCGTCTTTATTTCCGCTCTTATCTTCAAAGCTCTCCAATTCGGCGAGCTTAGCAAAAAATCGGCGGTGGGGATCGGGGATATGTTGGATTTGGCTAACACTTCTATAGCGTGCTTGTCGGCTTCGCTTTCGGCGGCACGGCTATAGCCCATGGACAAAATCCCGTTCAGCGTCCCGCCGACATTGCCGTCCATTCCGCCCATTAAAACGCTTAATCCCATTTGCCGGATCAGCGATTGCATAACATGGCGCTTGCGGACATGGCCAATTTCATGCGCGAGTACACCCGCAACCGCATCGGCAGACGGTGTATCCTGTAGCAAGCCGTTGAAGATGATGACCTTGCCGCCGGGCAGGGCGACGGCATTTAGCATATCGATATTGGCGACCTGCACTTCGATATCGCTGACATCCCCATCCATTTGCGCCGCCATTTTGGCGAGTGCCTTTTTGCCTTTTGGCGTATCACAAAAACGGCCGCCAAAATCACCGACCAGCGCATCGCCTAATTGTTGTTCCACGCTTTGCGGGATCAGAGGCGCGAGCCATTGCGGGGTCCATAAAATCACCGCGACAACGCCCGCGCTGATCGCTGCGAAAACCACCATCGCCTTGCCAAGGCCGATTTTGTCTATCCACCGCCCATAAAGGATACGGGCGGGCAATAACCCCTTTAACTCGGCTGGTTCCGATCCCTGCATTCCCATGCGCCAGCCATCAAGACCATTATATTTATAGACATGGGACACGCCCTGTTGCCCGGCATAATTCAGCTCTTCAAAGGCAAAGGGGCCATGTCGTCGTTCCTGTTCAGCAAGATAAAAATTCTTGCCAATAACCTGAATTTCCACATCGCGTCGCGTCGCCGATTTGCCGTCATAAAACCAGGCCCGCATAGTCATTTAGATGCCGCCCACATCAAAGGCATCTAGCAAGCCTTCGCCATGCCGCGACGTCGTGGTTTCCGATTGGGTCAGCTCGTCAAGGTTAATTTCCCCATAGCATTGCAGATAGGTAATAAAAAACCGCCAATGCCGGTAACGGATAAACGGGCCGACCAGCATGAACGGGATTAAGGCAAACAGGACCATCGGCAGCAGAAATGATAAATAGGCGGCTTCAAAATCACTACCCGGTTGCGGCATTTGAAAATCGTTCAAAGCACCGAAAGTTCCGGCAAGAACTATGGCGGGCAAAGCCACCGCAATCGCCGCCAAAAGCCAAAGAGCCACATCGCCCAAAAACAGGATCAGCCAATCCTTTGTCCGTGCTGAAAAGCCGAAGTCCAGCTTTTGCAGGGATAATCCGTCAACAGCGACACGGAAAAATTTCGCATAAAATGCCATGGCAATCAAACCAAGGCCAAAATAGAAAAACAGCACAAGCAGTGCGCCCGAAATAGCAGCGGTGGCTGGTGATTCGAAAGCAAAGGACAGTGCGCCTATCGCAAAACCAGCGACCAAAAGCAAAATAGGAGACAGGTAGAATAACAAATAGCGTTTGAATGTGTCGCTATAATCGCCAATCGCATGGAACTGATGTTGGCCAAAACTCATTTTGCTCCAACGTTCATTCCATAACGTCATCATTGACCATGGGATCAGCAAACCTAGCACCGCATAACCGACAAAGGTTTTCCAGATATAAGAAACGCCATAGCCCAAACCCTGATCATCGCTACCGCCCCTGATGCCGTGCCAATAAGTGCGCGACAGACGGTAACGCAATGCACGGTAACGCGCAAAGCCGGTAATATAGAAAATCAGGATGAAGAGCAGCAGCGTTAGCGAACCAGCTGCCGCAATTTCACCGCGCATAACAAGCGCATTCTGCAAAAACTGAATGCCGAATAAGGGCACGAAAAACAGGATGATGACAAGCACAAACCCGATCAGCAATTCCAAACCTGTTCCGGTCCATTCCAACCGGTCATCAATGAAACGGGTTTCCGCCCACAGATATTTCCGTTCCCGCGTGGTCGCCCAAAAACGATAGACGCCAAGCGTGACATGGTGAGAAGTAAATTGATCAGTGCAATTTTGCCAAACGCCGCCCAATTGCCTTTAAATTCAAAAGCACTGCCCTCTGGTGTGGGCGGTGTTTCTTTGTCGATATGGCCTTCCATTATGTCTTATCCCTGTTGTTTCCCTACAGGTTTGTTGTTCGCAGTTATTCGGGCGAGCTGTCAAGCGGGATAAGATGTATGATGTGCTGATAATGATGCAATAATCATTTTTTGAGAAAGATTTCTTCTATTTGTAATCCAAACAATTCCGCGATTCTGAAAGCGAGCGGCAGAGAGGGGTCATATTTCCCTGTCTCAATCGCATTGACCGACTGCCGCGATATGCCGAGCGCCTCGGCCAGACGATAGTTGACAAAAACTTTGGGTCACTTGAAATCTGCACGTTCTATGGCTGTGCAGATAGGCCCCAATCCCTCTTGCCCCGCGATGCGCTTCGCGGCATAGGCTTTTGCTATGACACAGATGATTAAAATCACCCTTCCTGATGGCTCTGCACGTGAAGTAGAGAGCGGCACAACGCCCGGCGATATTGCCGCAGCCATTGGCCCTGGCCTTGCCAAGGCAGCGATTGCGGCACGGGTGGACGGGGAGCTTTATGATATCATGCGCCCGTTGGAGCGCGACGTACAGCTTGCGCTGATCACGGCCCGCGACGAGGCCGACGCGCTGGAACTCGCCCGGCATGATTTTGCCCATGTGCTGGCCGAAGCGGTGCAGGCGCTGTTCCCCGGCACGCAAATCACCTTTGGCCCGGCGACCGATGACGGTTTTTATTATGACGTGATGGCGCCAGCATCGTGCGGGCCGTTTACCACCGATGACCTGCCCGCCATTGAAGCGAAAATGCGGGAGATCATCCGCGCCGATAAACCGCTGCGCCGTGAAGTGTGGAGCCGCGCTGACCTGATTGCCAAATGGGACGCAGATGGCGAAGTGTTTAAGGCCGAATGGGCCAAGGAGCTGCCCGAAAATGAGGAGCTGACCGTCTATTGGTCGGGGGATGCCAATGATCCCACGGCATGGCTTGATATGTGCCGCGGCCCGCATCTGGCATCTACGGGCAAGCTTGATCCCGATGCGTTTAAGCTGACCCGTGTTGCCGGGGCCTATTGGCGCGGGGATCAGAAAAATGCGCAGCTGACCCGTATTTACGGCACCGGCTGGCTGAACAAGAAGCAGTTGAACGCGCATTTGACCATGCTCGAAGAAGCGGCGAAGCGCGATCACCGGCGGCTGGGGCAGGAAATGGACCTGTTCCATATGCAGCATGAGGCACAGGGCAGTGTATTCTGGCACCCGCACGGTTTTACCATCTGGCGCGAGTTGGAAAGCTATATGCGCCGCGCCATTGATGATGGCGGCTATAACGAGATTAAAACGCCGCAGTTGATGGATGTGCGGCAATGGGAACAATCGGGCCATTGGGGCAAATATGCCGAAAATATGTTTGCCGTTCCCGATATTGTGCCCGATGGAGAAGATGGTTCGCCCAAAATTGCCGAAGATGCGGCCTGGATGGCGATGAAGCCGATGAACTGCCCCGCCCATGTGCTGGTCTTCAAACAGGGGATTAAGTCTTACCGCGACCTGCCGCTGCGCCTGTATGAACATGGTTGTTGCCACCGCAACGAACCGCATGGCGCTTTGCACGGATTGATGCGCGTGCGGCAATTTACGCAGGATGATGCCCATATCTTTTGCCGAGAAGATCAAGTGGTGGAGGAGGTGCGCAAATTCTGCGCCCTTGCCGACCGTGTGTATAAGGATTTCGGCTTTACCTATCATGTCAAATTGGCGCTTCGTCCTGAAAAGCGTTTTGGTTCGGAGGCTGATTGGGACAAGGCGGAGCAGGAATTGCGCGACGCAGTGGCCGAGGCGGGCATGGCCAATGATGATTATGGCTGGGAAGAATTGCCCGGCGAAGGGGCGTTTTACGCGCCAAAGCTGGAATGGCATTTAACCGACGCGATTGGACGCACATGGCAGGTCGGCACGATACAGGGCGACCGCGTCCTGCCCGAACGGCTCGATGCCAGCTATGTCGGTGAAGATGGCGGCCGCCACCGTCCGGTCATGTTACACCGCGCTATTTTCGGCAGCTATGAACGCTTTATCGGCATATTGATCGAACATTATGCTGGCCGTATGCCGGTGTGGCTTGCGCCCGTTCAGGCGGTGGTGGCGACGATTGTATCCGACGCCGATCCCTATGCCGAAACCGTGATGGCCAAACTGAAAGCCGCAGGTATCCGGGTGCAAAGCGATTACCGCAATGAAAGCATCAATTATAAGGTGCGCGAACATAGCGTCGGCAAAGTTCCCCATATCCTAGTCATTGGAAAGCGCGAGGCAGAGGAGGGCAAGGTCGCCATCCGCACGCTGGGTTCGCAAGGACAGCGGATCATGACCGTGGACGAAGCGCTGGCTATGCTCACCGAAGAGGCGTCCGCGCCGGATTTGCGGGGGGGGATGATATGAAAAAACTGCTATTGCTGTCTTTGCTATTATTTTCTGCTTGTACGCAGCCCAGCAATGATCCCAATGCTCGCGAGCTGGTCCCGGATCCGGAAGCGGCCGCACAGGATGACTATCGCAGCGAAGCGCAAAAAGCCTATGCTGCCGCCAATGCGAAGATGCACAATGGCATGGGTGATATTCCAGAAGACCCTGATGAAGCCTTTATGCGCGGGATGATCCCGCACCATCAGGGCGCTGTTGAAATGGCCGAAATCGTGCTGAAACATGGCAAGGACGCCGAAACCCGCGCCTTGGCGCAGGCGGTTATTAAAGCGCAACAGGCCGAAATCGCGCAAATGGAGGCTTGGCTCAAAAAACGGGGGCTAGACACTGCTGCAAAAACAGCGGCAGGCGACGTGGACCATGCCGCCATGGGGCATTAAAATAACCGACATGGTCAGGCGAAAGTGGTTCTGGCTCTTAATCGCGCTGATAGCATTGCTGGTTATAACCGTTAAAGGATATTGGAATGCGACGCGCGATCCGGTCATTCGCACTGCGGGTGTGATTGTGGCCGACTGGCCGGTCCATACGCCGCCGGTAAAGGTGATGTTGATCGCCGATACCCATGTTGCCGGGCCAGATATGCCGCCAGAAAGATTGCGGCGCATTCTGTCGCAGCTGAACGCGCAAAAACCCGATCTGATCTTGCTGGCAGGCGATTTTGTCAGCCGTAAGCGGGTGGCGACGCAGGATTACACCCCGGCGCAGCTCGCCGCGCCATTTGCCATATTGAAGGCACCATTGGGCGTTTTGGCGGTCACCGGCAACCATGATCATTGGGATGATATTGACGCCATCACCCTCGAACTGCGCAAAAACGGTGTTACCGTGATTGCCAATGGCGCGGTGAAGCGCGGGCCGATGATCATCGGCGGGGTAGATGATGAATTTACCGATCATGATAATCTGGCCGCGACCTATGCCGCGATGGACGCACTGGATAGCGCAGCCGGAACAAAGGCTCCGCGTATCATTTTGAGCCATGGCCCCGATATTGTGCCCGGCCTGCCCGCGCCAGTAGACGCCGTATTCACAGGGCATACCCATTGCGGACAGATTGTACTGCCTTTTTACGGCCCGGTCAGCTTCGTTTCGCGCTATGGAATGCGCTTTAATTGCGGCTTGATCGACGATGCGGGGCAGAAAGTGGTTGTCACCGCTGGATTGGGGACAAGCATATTGCCGCTGCGCTATGGCGCACCCCCCGATGTGTGGCTGGTCACTTTAACAGGTTCATCAAAGCCCGCTAAGTTTACAAAGTTTACACCAAGGAAGCCTTTTTTCCCGCCATTTTGATCGAAATTGTAGGATAAATCCAACAAGGGACAGGGCGGGTAAACAGGGTGTCACCGGCATTAGCATCCGGCATTAGCATCCGGCATTAGCATCCGGTATTAGGATGTGGTTAACCATAGGTTTTAGCTTCGTATTGGGCATTGCCCGCTACGTCAAATTTAACCATGCGCCCGCTTACCATCCTTTTGCTTCTGCTTGCTTTTTTCCATTCGGTTTCGGCCCGTGCGCTGAATGAAAACCTGCAATGTGTGCCCTATGCCCGTGCGCTGACCGGCGTAGAGATTTACGGCGATGCCCACACATGGTGGGGACAGGCAAAGGGCCGCTATGACCGGGGCGATAAACCGATTATTGGCGCGGTCATGTCTTTCCGCCCGCACGGGCCGATGCAGCTTGGTCATGTCGCCGCTGTTCGCCAAATAATTGACAGCCGCACGGTGATTATCAGCCACGCCAACTGGTCCACCATCGGCGGCAAGCGCGGCCATGTGGAGGAAAATGTAAAAGTCGTCGATGCCTCTCAAGCGGGTGATTGGAGCCGAGTGCGCGTCTGGTATGGCCCCAATGAAGCGCTGGGCACGACCGAATGGCCGCTCAACGGTTTTATCTATCCGCAGCGGCGATTATCTTATGACGAGATAAAAGGCCGCCTGACTCAGCTGCTCGGCGACAAGGCCCGCTTCACCCCCGCAGGACAGCCAAGCCGCGAAGTGCGCACCGCGAGCCATGATAAACCAGCCCGCGGCCCTGCGGCTTTCAACCTGTCCAGCCGCACCCTGGCCGAAGTCAACAACAAAGCCGTCAGCGAACGGCGCAGCGCAGCAGCAAAGCCGGTGCCAGCACAAAAAGACGAGATCGGCGATTTGATCGGGTCGTTGGGGAATTAAGCCCTGACCCTGAGCAATTAAGCAGCGCGGGGCGCTATACGCTCCAATTCCCCGCTAAGCGCCCGCTTGGCCTTCAGAAGTTCAAAATCATCCTGCAACCTAAGGAAAAAGCCTTCCGACATTTGAAAATATCGGCCAAGCCTGAGGTCAAGTTCCGCATCAATCGCTTTTCTGCCATTCAGCACATATTGTAGGCGCTGTTCATGGACTGACAAAGCAGCGGCCAATTCTGCGCTGGTCAGGTCCAACGGCTCCATAAATTCCGAAGCCAATATTTCCCCCGCATGGGCATTATGCAACCAATCGGGGTTAGTGATAGTCGGTGATTTCGGCACCATATGCATCTCCATCTTTCCAGATGAAGCATATACGCCATTTCATGTTAATGGAAAAGAATGTTGCCCGGCGCGGTCACCAGTGAGCGCATGAAGCCGGTTTGAGGGCGGGTTTTTGAGATCGTCGAAGCTGCTGGCTGCGTTCAACATTTTGAGCTTTATTAGCGCACGATCCTGTATGTCAGACGGCAGTTTCCGGCTGCGCTGGCCATTCCAGATTTTCTCCGTTTCAGGGTTGGCGAAGGAGCGGATCATGATTTGAGTGCATCCATACGCTGCCAATCTTCGTCGGTAGGGCGTCTAACAAACCAAAAGCGCCAGCCATTGACATTGTTGCCTGTAATCGCACTGGCCGCATCTGAAGGGCTGGTCCTAATATTATTGGATTCATCAATCCACTGAGAATTGTGAATCCATGCGCGATATGTTTTTCCTTTGTATGTAGCTCTGAAAAATGTTCCATTAGGCAGATATACATTCGAGAACCACGCGCCTCCGTTTTGAGGAGCTAGAGCATTGGTTGGGATTGGCATTGCTTGGCAATCATTTTCACCCGGCAACATCGCAGTTTCGCTAGCAGGCAGATTGAGCAATTTTCGGATCACCTCGTTGTAATCCTCAGTGGGACTCTCAAGCCGTTGCGTCAGGCCTTTGAATACATCGAAATCAATAGAAATTTGCATATATTGTTTCATAATAGTGCGTGAATAGCACTATTAGAAAAAATAGTAAATATCCATTTATGCTATATCAAAACTTCCTCTGCGTCCGCCCGTAACGCAATTTCCGCGTGCCCGGCTTGCCCTCGCTTGACCTTCCCTTGGGTGCGGCCACGCGCTGTCCTTCGGGCAGGCCCAGCTCATCGGCCTCTAGCTTGCGGATTTCGTCGCGCAGGCGGCCTGCCTCTTCAAATTCCAGATCGGCGGCGGCGGCGCGCATTTTGGCCTCCAGCTCTTCGATATATGCACGCAGATTATGCCCGACGAGATTGTTTTCGCCCTCGGCATCAATTTCCACCAGCACGCCGTCGCGGCTCGCGGTATCGGCAACAATATTGTGAATATTGCGTTTGATGGTGGCGGGCGTGATGCCATGCGCTTCATTATAGGCTCTTTGCTTTTCTCGCCTGCGGTCGGTTTCGGCGATGGCGCGTTCCATGCTGACCGGTCATCCGGTCGGCATAAAGGATGACGCGGCCATCGACGTTGCGCGCGGCGCGGCCAATGGTTTGGATGAGCGAGGTTTCGCTGCGCAAAAAGCCTTCCTTATCCGCATCCAATATGCACACCAGACCGCATTCGGGAATATCCAGACCTTCGCGCAACAGGTTGATTCCCACCAGCACATCGTAAACACCAAGCCGCAAATCACGGATCAATTCGATCCGCTCCAGCGTTTCGACATCGCTGTGCATATAGCGCACACGCAGGCCCGCTTCATGCATGAATTCGGTCAAATCCTCCGCCATCCTTTTGGTCAGCGTGGTGACGAGCGTGCGGTATCCCGCCTGCGCTGTTTTGCGGCATTCATTGATGCAATCCTGCACCTGATCCTCAACCGGTTTAATTTCTACCGGAGGGTCGATCAGGCCGGTGGGGCGGATTACCTGTTCGGCAAAGACGCCGCCCGATTGTTCCATTTCCCAATTGCCGGGCGTGGCCGATACGCTCACGGTTTGCGGGCGCATCGCATCCCATTCGTTAAATCGCAGCGGCCGGTTGTCGATACAGCTGGGCAGGCGAAACCCATATTCGGCAAGCGTCAATTTGCGGCGATGGTCGCCCTTTGACATGGCCCCGATTTGCGGCACGGTTTGGTGGCTTTCATCCACAAAGAGCAGGGCATTTTCGGGCAGATATTCAAACAGTGTCGGCGGCGGTTCACCAGGCAGCCGACCGGTTAGGAAGCGTGAGTAATTTTCAATCCCGGCGCAGCTTCCGGTAGCGGCGATCATTTCCAGATCAAAATGGGTGCGCTGTTCCAAGCGTTGATGTTCCAGTAACTTGCCCTCCGCCTCCAGCTCTTTCAACCGTTCGGCCAGTTCGAATTTAATCGCCTCTGTTGCCTGTTTCATCGTTGGACCGGGCGTCACATAGTGCGAATTGGCATAGACGCGCACGCTGTCCAGTTTTGCGCCGGTGGTGCCGGTTAACGGATCAAATTCGGCAATTTCCTCAATCTCGTCGCCGAAAAACCCGATCCGCCAAGCCATATCCTCATAATGTGAGGGGAAGATTTCCAGATTGTCCCCGCGCACGCGGAAATTACCCCGCGCAAACGCATGGTCATTGCGTTTATATTGCAGCGCAACGAGCTTGCGGATCAATTCGCGCTGGTCGATGCTGGTGCCTTTTTTTAGGTCGAATATCATCGCCGAATAGGTTTCGACGCTGCCGATACCGTAAATGCAGGACACCGAAGCGACAATCAGCACATCGTCGCGTTCCAGTAGCGACCGGGTGGCCGAATGGCGCATCCGGTCAATCGCTTCGTTCACACTCGATTCCTTTTCGATATAGGTGTCGCTGCGCGGCACATAGGCTTCAGGCTGATAATAATCATAATAGCTGACAAAATATTCGACCGCATTGTCGGGGAAGAAGCTTTTGAACTCTCCATAAAGCTGCGCCGCCAATATCTTGTTGGGCGCAAGGATCAGCGCGGGGCGTTGCAATTCCTCAATCACTTTGGCCATGGTAAAGGTTTTGCCCGATCCGGTGACGCCCAAAAGAACCTGATCCTTTTCCCCCGCCGCGCGGTTGTGTCAGCTCTCTGATGGCGGCGGGTTGATCACCCGAAGGTTCATAATCGGAAACGATCCGGAATGGCCGCCCGCCCTCCAGCTTTGGCGGACGTTCGGGGCGGTGCGGTATAAAATTATGATCGGTATCGGGTTCGTCCAGACCCCTGCGGATGATGAGTTCGGCCATAGCCTTCTATATGCGCCTCGCTGTGGCACCTGTCATCCCCCGAAGCGGAAAATTTAGCTGGTTAAGCGATTGCCTTTTCTATGGGCAGGGCACATGATAGAAACCATGTTGAGGGAGAAGGCTATTTGGCAGATATTGTAAAAATAAACCGGTTTGCAATCGCGGCGATATGCGGTGCCATGCTATGTGCGCCTCTATTGCTTGCGGCTTGCAGCAGAGAGGATGATCGTGCGCTGGATAAGGTCGAACCTACCGCGCTGCCGATGAAGCCCGGTCTTTGGAAAAGCGAGGCGGTATTTACAGATGCCGAAATGGCAGGGATTGGTGATAAAAAGAAACAAGATTTATTGGCCGAAATGTCGGACCGGTTGTCTGGACAATCCTGTTTAACAGAAGAGCAAGCGAAGCGCCCCGATGCGAATTTTTTTGCAGGCGGGCAAAGCAACGATTGTAAATATAGCAAATTTGATATGACCGGTGGCCGGTTGGACCTGACGGTCAGCTGTTCGATTCAATCCATGGCGACGCTTGATATGGATATGCGCGGATTGGTGTATGAAACCGAATATAATCTCGACATAAAACCCGAACTGCGCCTGCCGATGGTTGGAAAGGTGATATTGAACGGCAAGATAAAGGGGCGTTATTTGGGGCCATGCGACGCCAGCAATTAATTGTTATTGCGGCGTTATTGCCCTTGGCCGTTACGGGCTGCGCAGCAAAAATGCCGCAAGCGCCTGCGCCCCTGCCGACCATGAACAAGGCGGCCGCACAACCGGCGAGAGTCAGCCTGCATATGGATGCTAATGGGAGGCTATCCACTGTGATAAGCGGCCATGCGGGTAATGCAGGACGGATGGTCACAGCGCAGGATCCGGTGCGTGTTGCGTCCATATCAAAACTGGTTACGGCTTTGGGCGTTATGACGCTGGTGCAGGAGGGCAAATTAGATCTGGACAAGGATGTTAGCGATTATCTGGACCAGCCATTTCGCAATCCGCATTTTCCGCAAAGTGCAATCAGCTTGCGGATGCTCTTGTCCCATACATCGGGCCTGCGCGATGGTGGCGGTTATGTCCTGCCGATTGATGGCAAATGGCGCGATTTGATCTCCCGCCCCGAAGCGTGGGACAGCAGCCATCCGCCGGGCCATTATTTCAGCTACGCCAATCTAAACTCGCCCATTATCGCCGTCATCATGGAGCGGGCAAGCGGTGAGCGCTTTGACCGGTTGATGCAGCGGTTGGTGATGCGTCCTTTGGGGATAGATGCCTGTTTTAACTGGAGCGGATGCACGGCCGCACGGCGCGGGCAAGCGGTCGGGTTGCTGCGCCCCGGCGGTGAGCCAGCAAAGGATATGTTATGGCCCGGTAAAAAGGAAGAATGCGCCTTTACCCCTGCCAGTAATGGGGCGTGCGATATTGGTCTTTATATCATTGGCGACAATGGGTCGAGTTTTAGCCCACAGGGCGGGCTGCGTATTTCGGCGGCGGATTTGATAAAAGTTGCAACCATTCTCAAAAATAAAGGCGCACCGCTTTTTTCGGAAAAGCTTTATTCCGAAATGGTGCAGCCTTATTGGCGCTTTGATGGCCAAAATGGTGATGACGAGCGCGGCGCTTTTCATGCCTATGGGCTAGGCGTTGATATCCAAGCCGACGGATGGACAGGCCATGTCGGCGATGCTTACGGGCTTCGCGCCGGACTGTGGGTGCAGGACAGGACAGGGGAGATGCGTGTGCATTACGTCACCATGGTGGATGAGGCGGTGCCGGTCGGCACCTGCCTCAACCAATGCCCATGACGCAAATTTCAGTCAGATGAAAAAATCTGACAATAATGAAATCACGTCAAACCCAAATCTATGCGGAGGGCAGGGCGCTGCTCGCGCTTTTATCCCCGCGTGTTTTCCAAAGCGACCATCCTATGCCGCCCGCAATTAATCCGGCGGTTACCACAAGGCTTAGCACCGGTGGGAATTTGCCGCCATCCAGCAAAAAGTCCGCAACGAAAATCTTGCTGCCGATAAAGACTAGCACCAATGCCAGCGCATATTTCAGATAATGGAAACGGTGCACCATTGCCGCAAGAGCGAAATAGAGCGCACGAAGGCCCAATATCGCCATGATGTTGCTGGTATAAACAATGAAAGTGTCTGTGGTGATCGCAAAGATTGCGGGCACGCTGTCAATCGCAAAGACCAGATCAGCCAGATTGATAACAATCAGCGCCAGCAATAATGGCGTAATCGCACGCACCATTTTGCCGGTTTTTGCATCGGGCACTTTTACAATGAATTTTTGGCCGTGCAGCTCCGGTGTGACGCGCATATGGTTCGATATCCAGCGCACCACTGGGTTTTCGACACGTCCATTTCCTGTTCGCCCGTGAACAGCATTTTTACGCCGGTTGCAATCAGGAAAGCGGCGAAGATATAGAGCGTCCAGTAAAAATTCTGGACCAGCGCCGCGCCGCCAGCGATCATCAACCCGCGCAGCACAATCACCGCCAATATGCCCCATAATAGGGCGCGGTATTGAAACTTAGCCGGGATTGCAAAATAACTAAAAATCAAGCTGATGACGAAGACATTATCGATCGACAATGCTTTTTCGATAAAGAATCCGGTATAATATTTCATCCCCAGATCCGCGCCGCGCGCATACCAGATCCAAAGCCCGAATAGCAGCGCGATGCCAATGTAAAATGCGGAAAGTTTCAGGCTTTCTTTTATACCCATTTCCTTGTCTTCCTTGTGCAATATGCCAAGGTCAAAGGCGGTAAGGGCGATGACAATACCAATAAAAGCGGCCCAGAACCACAATGGCGTTCCCAGCCAGTCCATCAAGAGAAAATCCATTAAAAATCCATTTCTGTTAAAAAGAATATCGGGCCATTATGATCCGGCGAGGGGGGGTGCCGGTGTCATAATAGCCCGCCTGTGCCGCCGCAATTGGGACGGCCAAGTTTTTCATATGGGTTATGCTTTGATTGGCTGTGGTCCGACAGCAAGCCTTGCCAGCCGGTCCTTCACCGCAAGCTTCAGCCTTTTTAAGCGCTGAACCTGCAACATATCGGGCCACCGCCGCGCCAATTCAGCACGCAGCTTATGGTCCAGATTTTGGTGATATTGCATCAAACGAAAGACATTTTGTGACATAGATTTTCTCCTCAAAGAACAAAAAAAGTTCAATCGGATGAACCAGTGTCAGCTAAGGGCTATTTTGGGAAGGGAGGGTAAGACGCCCATCAGCCAAGCACCGGTTCTATCCGATGCGGCCGACATCACGTTACCCCATTCCCAAGACCTGCGAAGATCTGCTTAGCAAATGGGGAGGACGCCAGAGGGGCCCGGTCCGCTCTTTGTAATTAGAGTGATTCGTTCCAATTCGCAAGCAAAACCGGATGTTGTTTGTCGATAAATATCGGGCTTTAATCGCGAAGAAGCTCGTTAATCCCTGTTTTACTGCGGGTTTGTGCGTCCACGGTTTTGACAATGACGGCGCAATAAAGCGAAGGTGAAGGAGCCGCGGACCCCGCTGGATCAGAGACGGAGGGCATGGAACCGGGCACCACAACCGCATAGGGCGGAACTTTACCGATATGCACTTCACCGGTTTTCCGGTCGATAATCTTGGTGGACGCGCCCAGATAGACACCCATTGACAAAACTGCGCCTTCGCCAACATGGACGCCCTCTGCGACCTCGGCACGCGCACCGATGAAGCAACCATCCTCGATAATGACAGGGCCAGCCTGTAGCGGTTCGAGCACACCGCCAATACCTGCGCCGCCCGATATATGGACATTTTTACCGATTTGGGCGCAGCTGCCCACTGTGGCCCAGGTGTCTACCATGTGCCTTCATCGACATAGGCACCGATGTTGACAAAGCTTGGCATCAGGACGACGCCCTTTGCGATATAGCTGCCCCGCCGCGCGGCTGCCCCCGGCACGACGCGAAAACCGGCGTCCCGAAAACGGGCTTCGTCCCAGCCTGCAAATTTCGACGGCACCTTGTCAAAGGCAGGCGCACCCGCCGCGCCGCCATCCATGATGACATTGTCGTTGAGACGGAAAGACAGAAGCACCGCTTTTTTCAGCCATTGGTTTACCGTCCATTCACCGCCCGCTTTTTCCGCTACACGCACCTTGCCTGCATCTAGCATAGCGAGCGCTTCATTCACCGCATCGCGCACGTCGCCTGTGGTGCCATGATGAATATCGGCGCGATTTTCCCAAGCAGCATCAATAATCTGGGCAAGCTGTGCGGTCATAAACAAATTCCTTATTGGGCAGAGATTTTCAGCGTCTCTATAGCGTTCTCCAGCCAGCCTGCAAGGCTGTCTGTCCGGTAATCGACATGGGAAAATGCATCATCATCGCCGCCATCATGGCCCCAGCGCGATTCATGCCAGCCGCTGTCAATCCACACGGTGCGCATTCCCATCGTTTTTGCGGGCAAAAGATTGCGGGCCATATCTTCAAAAAATATCGAACGGGCAGGATCCACTCCGGTTTGGGCAAGAAGCGTGTCATATGCCGATTGCGCCGGTTTGGGTGTATAAGACAAGCAGTGTATATCGACAATTTGTTCGAATATGCCGGTCAGGCCAAGCCGGTCCAGCACCCGCCCGGCATAGGGTGCATCGGCATTGGTGAAAATGATTTTGCGTCCCGGCAATGCGTTGAGATGTGCGGCAAGATCGGGCGCCGGATCAATGCTACCAAGCGGGAAATCATGCACATCGGCGAGATATTCAAAAGGATCGGTGCCGTGCAGCGCCATCAGGCCCGAAAGGGTTGTGCCATATTGTTTGAAATAGTCTTTTTGCACTTGATGTGCTTCGTCATTGGTCAAATGCAATGTGCGGGCGACAAAGCCGCGTATCCGGTCATCCATCTGTCTGTGAATCCCGGAACTGACGGGGTATAATGTGTTATCGAGATCGAATATCCAATTGTCGATTTGATGTAAGGCGGGGTTCACACCATGAAGCTTTCACCGCATCCGCACGCGCCTGTTGCATTGGGATTATTGAACACAAAGCCAGCGGTGAAATCGTCCTCGACCCAATCCATTGTGCTGCCGACCAAATAGAGGACCGAACCACCGTCGATATAAAAATTGCCACTGGGGGTTTCGATATGTTCATCAAATTTATCCGCTTCGCTGATATAATCAACCGAATAGGCAAGACCGCTGCATCCCCGGCGCGGGGTGGACAGCTTCACGCCTATGGCGTCACCGGGTGCCTTTGCCATCAATTCGCCAATCCGCGCTTCGGCCGCCGGGGTCAGGAGTACGGCGGCGGGACGTTTGCGTGCTGTGGTTTTAATATCTGTCATAACATTCCCAATTCCAAACGCGCTTCATCAGACATATTGGCAGGCGACCAAGGCGGATCCCAGACGAGATTAACCTCTGCGTCCATAATCCCCGGCACCGCCGCCGCGCGAAGCTCCACCTCTCCGGGCATCGATTCGGCCACCGGGCAATGCGGCGTGGTCAGCGTCATGGTAATGATCGCCTGGCCCTCATTCACCTCAACATTATAGATCAGGCCCAGATCATAAATATTGACCGGGATTTCGGGATCATAAATTTCTTTGAGCGCATTTATGATCGCCTCTTGCAAATCACCGCCTGCGCCATTGGCATCGGGTGCAACCGGTTTTTGTGCCAGAAATCCTTCGAGATAATCTTTTTTCCGTTCCAGCTTCGCGCCTGCGCTTTCTGCGCTGTTATCGCCCACATAGCCGCTATCCTGTTGCGCCGCTGCCATTGCGTCCAGATCGACCCGCGCTTTGGCAGGTTTCTCAACACTTTCGACGGTTTCGGTTTTAATTTCGTTCGTCATCCGAATATCCTTGATACACGTTCCAATCCCGCGAGCAGCGCTTCTACATCGCTGTCATCGCTATACAGGCCAAAGCTTGCCCGCGCGGTTGCGGGGACGCCCAGATGGTCCATCAATGGCTGCGCACAGTGATGACCGGCGCGGATCGCCACGCCTTCTTCATCCAATATAGTGCCGATGTCATGCGGATGCACCCCTTGCATGGAAAAAGACAATATGCCCGCCGATTTTTCCGGGCCGTATAGTGTGATGGAATTGATTGCGCCCAGCGCGTCCCTTGCCTTGGCCACCAAAGCGCTTTCATGCGCGAACAGCGCCTGCATCCCCCCTTCACCCGCCGCTGCCATGACATAGTCAATTGCGGCGTGCAGCGCGATGACCTCTGTTATCATCGGCGTGCCAGCTTCAAAACGCTGCGGGGCAGGGGCGAAGCTAGTGCCGTCAAAGCGAACCCGGTCGATCATCGCGCCGCCGCCCTGATAAGGGGGCATGGCGTCCAAAATATCACCGCGTGCCCACAAAATACCGACGCCGGTGGGCCATAAAGCTTATGCCCCGACCAGACATAAAAGTCGCAGCCCAGCTCCGCCATATCTATCCGCATCCGGGGGGCGGCCTGACAGCCATCGAGCAGCAATTTTGCGCCGACATTATGCGCCGCTTTTGCCGCACGTTTTGCACCCAGAACGCTGCCCAGCACATTGGAAACATGGGCCAGCGCGACCAGTTTGTGCGCCGCCGTTAAATTCACCTCCAACCAATCAAGATCAATCCGGCCATCATGGTTTAGCGGACAGACATCGATATGGGCGCCAACCCGCTCCGCCAACATTTGCCAAGGCACGATATTGCTGTGATGCTCCAACTGGCTAAGCATGATGCGATCGCCCGCCTTGATATTCGCCCCGCCCCAGCTGCTGGCGACAAGATTTATGCCTTCGGTTGCGCCGCGCACAAAGACGACCTCTTTTGCGTCCGCTGCGCCCATAAACGCCGCCACTCGTCCCCTTGCAGCTTCAAAAGCGATCGTCATATTGGCCGAGCGGGCATAAACACCGCGGTGCACCGTGGCATAATCCGCGCCCATCGCTCGCGTCATGGCATCGATAACCGCCTGCGGCTTCTGTGCCGTGGCGGCGGTATCTAGGTAATGCCACCCGCCAGCAAGGCCGGGGAAATCATCGCGCCGAGACGCCGTTATGACAGCAGGTGCATTCACACCATTTCTCCCAGTTTGGCGAGCGCGGCGGATGTCAGTGTTTCATCATCCTGTGCCCCGTCAAATACGCCCGCAACAAACGCCTGAAGCATAAGCTTTTTGGCATTGGCAGGGGGAAGGCCTCGGCTGGCGAGATAGAAAAGCGCACCCGCATCCAATTCGCCCACTGTCGCACCATGCGCACATTGCACATCGTCGGCATAAATTTCGAGTTCGGGTTTGGCGTTGGCTGTGGCGGTCCTATCCAATAGCATTGATTTCACATCCTGAACGCTATCGGTGCCTTGTGCACCGCGAGCGACCGCGACCTTGCCCAGATAGCTTACCGTGCCTTTGACCGAAGCGATGGCACGCATCGTCTGGCGGCTCTTCGCGTTTGGCTCCAAGTGCCGCACGGTGGTGACAATCTCCATCGTCTGTTCCCCGCTCGCCAGCTGCACTGCATCAAGCGTGAAGTCTGCGCCCTCATACAGCCGCACGTCGAGCTCAATACGGCCATAGTCGCCAACGCCATTCAACAGATGAATCGCGGCGGACGCCCCCTTGCCCAATGTGAGTTCAATTTGCGTCACGCCGCCTTTGGACGCAATAGCGCGGCTAAGCGTGTCGCCCGCAGGCACCATTATGGCTGCCGGCGCGGGCAGCGGCCACAACGCCTCCAGCGCCGCCAGATCAGCATAGCGCCATGCCTCATCACGGCGGGTTGGGAGCGCGATCATGACGCGTCCGCTCTCTTATCGGCTAATTCTCCGACCAGATTACGACGTGTATCATTTACGCAGGAATTAAATGTCGGGGTTAATTTGTTCGCTTTTGGCGGCAATGTCGTTAGGCATTGTTCAATCGCTGCGCAGACTATTGCATCTATTTCCTTATCGCCGGTGCTCTTTTTTATCTTGCACTGCTTTAATTGCCATGTGCCACTATCATCGTCGGCTTTCCAGGTAAATCTGGATGCTGCCAGCTTTCGAGCAATAACGACTATCTCAGTATCCACGGCAGCTTCGGCTGAGGCAACTGGCGTTTGCTGGACAAGCAACAAAAAGGCAAGGGATAGCATCACGCCGCCTCCATGATCGCATCATAGCCTTCGGCTTCCAGCTGCTTCGCCAGCTCCGGCCCGCCGGTTTTGACGATCCGGCCATCGGCCAGGATATGCACGAAATCAGGCTGCACATAATCCAGCAGGCGCTGGTAATGGGTGATCAGCAGCACCGCCTTTTCGGGTGTGCGCATGATCGCGTTAATGCCTTCACCCACAACCTTAAGCGCGTCGATATCAAGGCCTGAATCGGTTTCATCAAGGATCGCCAGCCTGGGGTCCAGGATGCCCATTTGCACCATTTCGTTGCGCTTTTTCTCGCCGCCAGAAAACCCGACATTTACCGGACGTTTCAGCATCTCCATATCCATTTTGAGAAGCGCGGCCTTTTCCTTCGCCAGCTTCAGGAAATCGCCGCCCGACAAAGGCTCCTCCCCGCGTTCCTTACGCTGCGCATTCAATGCCTCGCGCAGGAATTGGACATTGGAAATGCCGGGAATCTCGACCGGATATTGAAAGCCAAGGAACAGGCCAGAGGCTGCGCGTTCATGGGGGTCCATATCAAGCAGGTCCATCCCATTTTCGTCATTGCGAGCGGAGCGAAGCAATCCAGAGTCGCCTTGCTCTGCACTGGATTGCCGCGTCGGCCCAGAATGAATCTGGCCCTCCTCGCAATGACGAGGATAAAAGGTCACCTCACCCCCCGTCACCTCATAACCAGGCCGCCCGCCCAGCGTATAGGCCAGCGTCGATTTCCCCGCGCCATTCGGCCCCATAATCGCGTGGATTTCGCCGGGGTTGATAGTGAGCGACAGCCCCTTAAGGATTGGCTTATCGGCAACGGTGGCGTGTAGGTTATTTATTTGGAGCATTGTTATTTTCTTCTTTTTCTATCCGTACGCATTCCCAAAATAATTGGTCGTGCCTCATTCTTGACCCTAGTTTCGAGATTCTCAGCAAACTCAAAGGCAACTACACCCGCATCTGCTCCAGCCTTAACTCTCGGACTATCGGAAAATTCATCTAGTAACTTTTCAAACAAGTCAGACAACTTCGAGACACAGATCTGCTTGGAAGCGGAAAATATGTCATGAACGCGGAATCGGATTCTTCCAGTTTAGCTGATTCAACAATCAAGCAACTGCAATAATTTTGGAATGCTGGCAGCCAAGATGGACCTGCGTTGTTTTCAGCTTGCGCGGACGTGCTGAAAAACATCGCGGCGGAAACCAACAATAATGTAGTCGCCTGCTTCGCACCTTTGTACTTTCGTGCGAGAAAAATTGCCGCACACAAAGGCACAAAGCCACTAAGATTATGTAACCAACCGTCACCCTGAACTTGTTTCAGGGTCCATCTATCAAAGCAGGCCGCCGGTTGAGGCTGCAGGATGGATGCTGAAATAAATTCAGCATGACGAATGAGAGACGAAGATAAGAAGGTCACCCAACACTCCCCTCAAGGCTGATCGCCAGCAATTTCTGCGCTTCGACCGCGAATTCCATTGGCAATTCTTTCAGTACTTCCTTGGCAAAACCGTTTACGATCAGGCTCACCGCCTGCTCCTCATCCAGCCCGCGTTGCTGGGCGTAGAACATCTGGTCGTCGCTGATCTTGCTTGTGGTCGCCTCATGTTCGATCTGTGCGCTCGGATTGCGCACCTCGATATAGGGCACGGTATGCGCACCGCATTGATCGCCAAGCAGCAAGCTGTCGCACTGCGTGAAATTGCGCACGCCCTCGGCCTGCGGGGCGACGCGCACCAGCCCGCGATAGGTGCCGTTGGATTTGCCCGCGCTGATCCCTTTGCTGATGATCGTGCTGCGTGAACCCTTGCCATTGTGGATCATCTTCGTGCCGGTGTCGGCTTGCTGATAATTATTGGTGACTGCGACCGAATAAAATTCGCCGACGCTGTTTTCGCCGTTCAAAACGCAGGACGGATATTTCCAAGTGATTGCGCTGCCGGTTTCCACCTGTGTCCAGCTGACCTTGCTGTTTCGCCCCTGACATAATGCGCGCTTGGTGACGAAATTATAGATGCCGCCCTTGCCATTGGCGTCGCCGGGATACCAGTTTTGCACGGTCGAATATTTAATCTCCGCGTCATCGAGCGCGACCAGCTCGACCACAGCGGCGTGCAGCTGATTCTCATCGCGCATCGGCGCGGTGCATCCTTCGAGATAGCTGACATAGCTGCCTTTTTCGGCGATGATCAATGTGCGTTCAAATTGCCCGGTATTTTCGGCGTTGATACGGAAATAGGTGGATAGCTCCATCGGGCACCGCACGCCTTCGGGGATATAGACAAAGGTGCCGTCAGAAAATACCGCACAGTTCAATGTTGCAAAATAATTATCCTGCATCGGAACGATTTTGCCGAGCCATTTTTTGACCAGATCGGGATATTCCTTGATCGCCTCCGATATGCTGAGGAAAATGACACCGGCTTTTTTCAGTTCTTCACGAAAAGTGGTGGCAACGCTCACGCTATCGAACACTGCATCAACGGCCACTTTGCGAGCGCCCTCTACCCCGGCTAGCACTTCCTGCTCCGCCACCGGAATGCCCAGCTTGTCATAGACAGCCTTAATTTCCGGGTCGAGTTCGTCAAGGCTGGCGAGTTTTGGCTTTTTGCGCGGCGCGGCGTAATAATAAGCGTCCTGATAATCAATCGGAGGGACATTAAGCTTGGCCCAATCGGGTGAAACCATGGTCAGCCAGTGGCGATAGGCCTTGAGCCGCCATTCAAGCATCCATTCCGGCTCCCCTTTTTTGGCGGAGATAAAACGGACAGTATCCTCCGAAAGGCCCTTCTCTGCAAATTCGGTGTCGATATCCGCCGACCAGCCATGTTCATAGTCCGCAGCCTTGTCGGCGGCGTCCCGTGCCGCGCGGTCTGTTATTTCAATTTCATCAGTCATAATATTACCAAAGGTAGGATAATGGGGGCGCGAACAAAAAAACCAATAATCTGTTCATGATCACCGCCCTGTCGCTAGGCTGCTGAGCGGAACATCCGCAAGGGCGCTTCGCACCGCTTGGTTGACAATGCCCCAATGCGGTTGAACATTGCACAGGTTTTCAATCGCACATTCATGTTTATTGCCGTCGATACAAGCGGTCATGGCAATCGGGCCTTCCACCGCTTCGATAATATCGGCAAGGCTGATCGCCGCAGCAGGCCGGGCCAATTGTATGCCCCCGCCGCTGCCGCGCGTGGATCGCAACAAGCCCGCCTTGCTCAATATGCTCACCAATTTCTGCGTGGTGGGCAGGGCAATGCCGGTTTCCTCCGCCAGTTCCGACGCGCTGCTCCGCGCACTGCCGCAATGACGCGCAGCAGCGCTCATCGTGACAACGGCATAGTCGGCCATATTGGAAAGGCGCATAGGATGCTCCGGCGAATCTAAATCAGATTAAAATGGTCTGATTACTCTTATGGCCGTGCAAAGCCATAAAATCAAGGGGCAGGCTATTGCCTAAGCTCGCGGATATTGTCCTTGTCGAGCCACATATTCAGCAATGTGCCCTCCTGACCCGACAGGCGATAGGGGGTGCGTCCCGCAAAATGGCGGATTTCGCGGATCATATGCGGTTGATCATAGAATAGATCCTGCACTTTTGCCGCCTGTTCATCGGTGCAACCAGGGTCATTAAGCAACATGGCGGCGCGGACCGCACGATATTTGCGCATCAATTGTTTGGGGGCGCAGCCAAAATAATCACCAATCACTCGCTGCGCCTGACGCCGGGCGACCGGCAGCTGGGCATAAAGATCCTCAATATCAGGCGTAAGCGTTGCATCGAGCCAGGCATTGGTAACCGAGATAATCTCAATGTGACGCGGCTGAACCGGTTGCAAACGGGAAAGCAGGAATTGCTCCGCCTTGTCCGTCATGGCACGATATTGGTCGGCGCCCGTTTTGCTTTTTTCGATATGCATCAGATCGGCAAAAAAACTGTTTTGTGCGCCGCCATAAATTGCGTTGCTGTCGGCGAAACAGTCCGCACTGTCCATCGCGGAAAGGCCGGTTATCGCCCGCCAGCCAATGGGGGTGAAACCGCATCCCAAAACGATCAGCGGGCCATTTACCACATATTGCATTGCTGCATTGGTAGGGCCGATCATTGATACCGGCTGCCGCACATCAACCCGGCCACTGGCAAAACGAGCCTCCCCTTCGCCGGACAAGAACACCATCATATGTCCGGTATTGGCAGGCTGCACATCCTTAATCCATTCCTTGTCAGAACGAAATTTGAAAAAGGTTGTTACATAAGATGAAAGCGAAGGCGGCGGTTCGATAAAATCAAGCGTATAACTATCAGGAGCGCTCAAAACTGCGCTGCGATCCATCCAGATTTCATCAAATGCTGTGTGGTTCATTTTTTGCGCACGGCCTGTTTATGAAAATAGGCAATTAATTCCATCGCAATAGCCTATGGAACTAGACGCGATAGGGCAAGCCTCGGATTGCAAATCTCCCGATAACAGAATTGCACTATCATCCTTCGGCCTTGGCAAGTCCTTTTTCAGTGGCAAGCTCTTGCAGTTCCCCAGCCTCATACATCTCCATCATAATGTCGCTGCCGCCCAGAAATTCGCCTTTTACATAAAGCTGCGGGATGGTGGGCCAGTCGCTATAGTCCTTTATCGCTTGGCGGATTTCCATATCCTGAAGAACATCGACGCTTTCATATTTCAGGCCAAGATGATCGAGGATAGCGATCGCTCGCGATGAAAATCCGCATTGCGGGAAAAGCGGCGTGCCTTTCATAAACAGGACGACATCATTGCTTTTAACAATCGTATCAATTTTATCATGGGCGGGATTAGTCATAGGTATTTCCTTTATTCGGGGACAGCGGTGGTCAGCTGCAATGCGTGAAGCTCGCCGCCCATTTTGCCGTCCAATGCGGCATAAACGGCACGGGTGCGGGCAAGGCGGTTCATGCTTGAAAATCCGTCCCATATCACATGGGCGGCATAATGATCACCATCGCCCGCAAGATCCTTTATTTCAACAGACGCGCCGGGCATGGCGGCGGTGATCAAGCATTCTATGTCTTTGGCAGCCATCGGCATAAGACGGACCTTATACGCCTTCGATAAACTGGCGCCGAGCGGCGGCCATATGTTCATCAAGCGCAGCGCGGATTGCGGCATCATCAATATCGACGCCCGCAGAGGTTAAATCGCCCAGCAATTTGCGGATCACATCTTCATCGCCGGCTTCTTCAAAATCGGCCTGCACAACGGAGACTGCATAGCTATTAGCCTCCTCCTGTGTCAGATTCATCTTCTCCGCTGCCCACAAACCGATCAGCTTGTTGCGGCGGGCGGTAACCTTGAACTGCAATTCCTGATCATGGGCGAATTTATTTTCAAATGCGTTTTCGCGGTCGTCAAAAGTGGTCATAATCTGTCCTTGCATATATGCTATTATTCCCGAGCTACCTAATGCGCCGCCGTCTATAACACAAGGCGCAGACGGATAAAATTCGGCACAGCGAGGAGCCTATGCTTATAGGGTCACAACAACCTTGCCCGTTGCCTTTCTGTCCATCAACAACTGGATCGCATCTCCGCCATTTTCCAGCGGGAATGTCGCCGAAATTCGCGGCTTGATCTTTCCCGATTCATAAAGGTCAAATAATTCTGCGATATTGGCATGGTTGGCTTGCGGATCGCGGGCGGCAAATGCGCCCCAGAAAACGCCGCAAACATCGCAGCTTTTTAAAAGCGTCAGGTTAAGCGGCAATTTTGCAATACCGGCTGGAAAACCGACGACCAGAAATTTTCCTTCCCATGCAATCGAACGCAGCGCAGGTTCGGAATAATCGCCGCCGACTGTATCATAAATGATTTGAAACCCATCGCCGCCCGCTGCGGTTTTAAACGCTGCTGCCAGCGCTTTGGAGGCGTCTTTATCCAATGGTTGATAGGGGTAGACAACAACCGCGTCCGCGCCCGCCGCACGGGCAATGTCTGCCTTTGCTTCGCTTGATACGCCGGCAACCACGCGGGCGCCATAAGCCTTGGCCAGCTCAATCGCGCTAATCCCGATACCACCTGCACCGCCCAGCACCAGCACAGTGTCGCCCGCCTTAATCTGGCCGCGCTGCTTATAAGCGTGGATCGACGTGCCATAGGTCATAAGCAGCGACGCGCCATCTGCGAAATCCATATTATCCGGCATTTTGAACGTGTTAAGCGCTGCCACCGCGACTTTTTCCGCAAGGCCGCCATTGCCGCAAAGCGCAATCACCCGGTCGCCCACGGCAAAGCCGGTCACCCCTTCACCCACCGCTTCGACTATACCCGCCGCTTCGCCGCCCGGTGCAAAGGGCCGGGGCGGTTTGAATTGATATAAATCCTGTATGATCAGGACATCGGGATAGTTTATCGAACAGGCTTTGACCGCGATCACAATTTGACCTTTGCCGGCCACGGGGTCTGGTAATTCTCCCATGGTCAAGGTGCCGGGATCACCCGTTTCATTCGATAGCAATGCGCGCATTTATCTTCCTCTCTTATTCATGTTGCACCTACTATGCGGTCAAATTACGGGGGAGACAAGCTGGCTTTAGGCAATATCTGCACTGCCGAAGACTTTATTGCGTTGCAGCATAATTAGCTTGCATTTCCTGCCTCATATCGCCATAGGGGGATTTGAAGCGCATTAGGCGAGCGGATAACCGCCGCAGGTTGGACAGCGTGAATATCGGTCAAAAAGGCTGATTAGCGTCAACCGAACGAGATGCGACTAAGCAAAGAGGCTTCCCAAATCACGCGGGGTTGTTTCCAAGGAACGGCGACAGGCTTTTGTCTTTTGCTTTTCTTGCAACCACCGCCTTATCCCGTGCCGATATTCTCATCGGTTGCGGAGGGGCCGAAATTATTGAAAGTTATTATGTCTTATTTTGAACAACTGGGTCTTGCCGGACCGATTTTGAAAGCTTTGAACGTGGCGGGTTATGATAAACCAACGCCCATTCAGGAACAGGCTATCCCCTCCCTGCTGCAAGGCCGCGACCTATGCGGTATCGCGCAAACGGGAACCGGTAAAACGGCGGCTTTTGCGCTGCCATCGCTGCACCATTTTGCAACCCGCCCCAAACCGCGCCAGGCAAAAAGCTGCCGGATGTTGGTCCTTTCGCCCACGCGCGAGCTGGCCGCACAAATTGCCGAAAGCTTTCGCACTTATGGCAAGTTTTTGGGTTTGTCGGTGCAATGTATCTTTGGCGGCGTACCTATTTTTACGCAGAAAAAGAAACTGGAGGGCGGCGTCGATATATTGGTCGCAACGCCGGGGCGTTTGATTGACTTGATTGAACAGCGGGCGTTGACCCTGAAAGATGTCGAAATCTTTGTGCTGGATGAAGCGGATCAGATGATGGACATGGGCTTTATCCATGCGCTGAAACAGATTGACCGGCTGCTGCCCAAAAAGCGCCAAAGTCTTTTCTTCTCGGCGACCATGCCCAAAACCATAGCCGAGCTGGGCAATAAATTCTTGGATAATCCGGTGCGCGTATCGGTTGCCCCGCAATCGACGACGGCGGAACGGGTGATGCAATATGCCACATTCGTCGAACAGCGCGAAAAACAGACGCTGCTGACACTGCGGCTGAAGAGTGAGGATATTGACCGGGCCTTGGTCTTTACCCGCACAAAACATGGCGCGGACCGGGTTGTGCGCGGTTTGAAAGGCGCAGGGATTGAAGCGGCGGCCATCCACGGCAATAAATCACAGGGGCAACGGACCAACGCGCTTGAGCAATTCCGTGCCGGGCGGATAAAGATATTGGTGGCGACGGATATTGCGGCACGCGGGATTGATGTGCCCGGTGTATCCCATGTGTTCAATTTTGAGCTGCCCAATGTGCCCGAACAATATGTCCACCGCATTGGCCGGACAGCAAGGGCGGGCGCAGAAGGCGTGGCGATGAGCTTTGTTGCCGACGATGAACGCGCTTATTTGCGCGATATTGAACGCACAACACGGGTCAAGCCGCAAATATTGAAACTGCCCGAAGGGTTCCGCGAGGCGGTTGCCAATTTGCCGCCACCTGCGAAAAAATCAAATAATGAAATGAAGCGCGAGGACGGCCGCAGCGGTCCAAGCCGGCCGGGCAAAACCGCCGCAAGTCACCTGCCAATGGCGGGCGTGGGCGCAATGGGGACACCCGCGCACAAAGCCGCCCTCCACAAGGTGGCTGGCAGCCTTTTGCCGGGCCGAAAAGCGATGGCGGCGAAAGCCTGAAGCACGACCGCCGCCCTACCGCTGAGCGTGGCCACGAAGCTCGCAAGTCAGCCGAGGGTCGCAACGGCGAAGGCAGGGGCGAAAGTAAGAGTGGTGAGCGCAATTATGCCACGAAAAAAGGCGGCGGCAGAGGCGGACAAAACCGCAATCGAGTTGGCCAGGGCGGAGGCCATCGCGGCCAAAGACAAAGAACGGGTTAAAATCAAAAAAACCGGCGCGGTGACATTTTTTGCTAATCTATGCTACCGGCCAGAACATAAATCCTGTTTTTGCAATTGATAACCGCAATGTCATCCCAGCCATTGAAGTTTCTGGTTTCAAGACGCTGGCATTTGCGGTTAAACCCCGGTTTCCACCAACCGGGGGCATCACCACCTGTAAATGACTCTACAAAAGCCGAATTTGGTGCCTCTATTGGATTTCCTGCCAATCTTATTGTTGTAGCCCAAGCTTGATCAGAATGATTATAGGCAAGAAATATCAACCCGGAATCCAATCCCAGAACAGCTTCGCTTTTTAATTTCCGGATTTCTTCGGCAGGCGCAACGCTAAAAACACGCTCGAAATGGTCGGATGGTGAACGTGTTTGTTGAAGCATCGATGGACCAAAGATCAAACCGGCCACAAACAGTAACGGCAAAACACCAACTATTGCCGGAATCCAAAGCCGCAGTGGATAAGGTTTTTGCGTGCGGCGTATTTTGATAATACTAATCACAACGCCTGCTAAAGCGGCGCAAATTGCGGCGACTGCGACGGCGAGTACGATAAGATAGAGAAAAGGCATCAATGCCGGAAATGCCGCATTCCGGCGAAGACCATCGCAAGGCCGGCTTCATCGGCGGCGGCAATCACTTCGTCGTCGCGCATGGATCCGCCCGGTTGGATGACGGCGGTAGCACCTGCTTCGGCGGCGGCGAGCAAGCCGTCGGCAAAGGGGAAGAAAGCATCGGAGGCCACCGCGCTGCCCACTGTTTTGGCCGCGGCCCAGCCATAGGTTTCGGCGGCTTCTTTTGCTTTTATAGCGGCTATTCTTGCGCTGTCGCGGCGGTTCATCTGGCCTGCACCAATGCCTGCTGTCGCGCCGTCCTTGGCATAAACAATGGCATTGGATTTGACGTGCTTGGCTATTGTCCAAGCAAAGCGGCAATCGGCCAATTCCTGCGCCGTCGGCGCCCGCTTGGTCACGATCTTCAAATCTTCATCGGCAACATGGCCATTGTCGCGGCTTTGCAGCAGATACCCGCCCGCAATATTCTTTATCATCATGCCGGGCCGCCCTGCATCGGGTAACTCGCCGGTGATGAGCAGGCGGAGATTTTTCTTTTTGGCGAATACCGCGCGGGCCGCATCATCGGCGGCGGGGGCCGCGACGACTTCGGTGAATATCTCGGTCATCGCTTCGGCTGTCGGGCCGTCGAGCGGGCGGTTGACCGCGACAATTCCGCCAAAGGCCGAAACGCTGTCGCATTCCAGCGCCGCACGATAGGCTTCGATCAATGTCTCTCCGCTCGCCACGCCGCACGGGTTGGCGTGCTTGACAATGACAACAGTGGGCGGGCCGCCTGCAAATTCGCTAACCAGTTCCAGCGCGGCATCGGCGTCATTATAATTATTATAGCTCAGCTCTTTACCCTGCACCTGTTCGGCCTGACCAATGCCGCGCACGCCGCCAAAATGCGGGGTGTAAAAAGCCGCCTGTTGATGCGGATTTTCGCCATAGCGCAGCGTTCCGGCAAGTTTTCCGCCAAAGGTCAGGCTTTCGGGGAATTGTTCGCCCTGATCGGCAAAGGCGAACCAGCTGGCGATCATACTGTCATAAGCGGCGGTTGCGGCATAGGCCTTTGCCGCCATCGCCCGGCGAAACGGCAATGTGGTTGCGCCGTCCGTTTCCTCCATCTCCGCGATCAGTATATCATAATCGGCAGGGTCGGTGATGATGGAGACATAGTAATGGTTTTTCGCGGCGCTGCGCACCATGCTTGGGCCGCCAATGTCGATATTTTCGATAATCTCGTCGCGGTCCGCGCCCTTGGCTACGGTCGCGGCAAAGGGATAGAGATTGACGACAACCAAGTCGATTGCGCCGATGCCATGGTCCTGCATCGATGCGGCGTGTTCGGCATTGTCACGCACCGCGAGCAAGCCGCCATGCACTTTGGGGTGCAATGTTTTAACGCGGCCGTCCATCATTTCGGGAAAGCCGGTCAGCTCCGATATATCCTTTACCGTCAAACCGGCCTCGCGCAGCGTCTTGGCCGTGCCGCCGGTGGAGACAAGCTCGACATGGCGGGCGGCAAGCGCATGGCCCAATTCGACCAGCCCGGCCTTGTCCGATACCGATAACAAAGCGCGTTTGATGATAATATCTGTCATACTTTATCCTAAAAATTTAAATTGCCAGCCGATGGAGGCGCCGCCCTTACCGACATTATTGGCAATAACCAACTGCTGACTGGGGTAGGGGCGGCCATTGCCGTCAACCCATATGCTTTCGTCCACTTCCAAAGTCCCGCTGCCCGCCACGAAAAGCCAGCTTGTGCCATCGTGCAGGCGCAATGTCATTGCCTGACGGTTGCCGCCCTGTGCCAGTTCAATGCCCGCGCCCAGATGGAAACGCACATGGACAGGCACATTATCCTTTGGCTTATAGCGGCCATGGGGCAGCAGCGTATCTTCACCGCGCAGTTCCAGCCCGTCGCTGCGCAGGATCAGCGTGCGGCTGTGAATGAAACCATAAGCGCGGGCATAGCCGTCATGGCTGGCCTCTATTCGGGTGGCCTTGTCAATGTCGCGCCGGTCAAGGCCGACTTCGGTTACGCCCTTGCCAAGCTGTCCGCCAGCCAAGATGGCAGTCGAATTGCTATCGTCAATGCACAGCGTGCTGTGCGCTGCTGTGGTGCGAAGGCCTCTTGCTAGTGCTGCCGGAATATTTGCCCCCACCAGCGCCGATCCGCCGCAATTGACGATGATCCGCTGCGTCCCGTGGGACAATTCAAAAGCAAGCGTCGATGCGCAGCCCGCCGCCGATTGTTTGGCGAGCGGCGGCGGTCCTGCATCGAGCAGCAGCACGGCATTACCCGCCGAAATGCGTTGGTAGCCCCAATCGAGCGCTTGGCGCTGCGGACGGGCCCGAACCGCAGATGCAGCAACCAGAGCCTCAATCTCATCCGCACCGATTTGGGCTGAACCCTGCCACGCGCCAAGCCCGCCATCGCTATGCGTGAGGCCAAGCAAAGCGGGCACCGCCCGGCCGAGCGCCGCCGACAGGAAATCGGGAATATTTTCCTCACAAGACAAATAACATTGTCGCAGCAGGCTGAGCAGGCCGATCAATTCCATCAATTGCAGCGGAGAGCGGGAGACAACACCGCCGTCATCAAACACGCAATGGTCGATGGCATCCGACAGACCTGCTTCACCAACAATACGCCGCGCCTTGCCTTCGGGAAGCAGCAAGGATGCGGCCACCACCCCCGCCCATCCTGTCAGCCGCGCATAGAGATTTTCTCCGCGCGGGGCGCTGCGGTCCAGATGCCGAGCATTACGGGCGATATGGTTAAGGACCGAAGAGCGGTAGACAGGATCGCTGCTCGACAGGATCAACGGTGCCCAAGCGGCCATATTGAGCAAACGCCATGCGCAATTGTCCACGCGCCATGCGGGCGGCCTTATCTTCTTGCTATTGCCCGCAATCCAGCCTTCGGTAATGGCAGCCGCAATGGGCGCTCCGTCGGCGCGGTTGGTGGCAGCGGCCAAATCGCGCAACCATTCGAAGCGGTGGATATAATCGGTCATAGCAGGCGGCAGGGGCAGCTTGTCATAATCAATATGCGGAATGGATTGTTCCAACCCGTGAAAACGGAATTTGCCCATACGCACGGCCTGTCCGCGTGGCACATGGGCGGGCAGGGGGTCGGTCGGCACCGCCAAAAGCCGCAATGGCAATTTGCCGGTCAGGCGCATATTATGCAGCGGCGTGCGCCATGTCAGCATATAAAAAGCGCGCGTTACCTTTTCGGCCAGCGTTTGGCTGTGACCTGTTTGCCGAACGATCAAGGCTTTGCCTCCAAACGCATCTCCACCATCTATCGGGCTTTTATTGTCACGAATATCCGTTTGCGCGTTCATTCACCCCTCAGGGCTTTGATATTGGCGGCATATTGGCCGGGGCCACCGGTAAAGCTTGCCGTACCCGCGACCAGCACATCGGCACCCGCAGAAATAGCCAGCGGCGCGGTGTCCATTGTAATGCCGCCGTCTACCTCCAAATGGATGTCGCGGCCCGTTTGATCGATCATCTTTCGGATCGCCTCTATCTTGCGCAGCTGGCTGGAGATAAAGCTTTGCCCGCCAAAGCCCGGATTGACGCTCATCACCAGAACCAAATCCACCTCGTCGATCAAATAGTCGAGCATTTTAGCAGGGGTTGCAGGATTAAGGACCACACCGGCTTTTTTACCCAGTGCCTTAATCGCCTGTATCGTGCGGTGGCTGTGCGGGCCGGCCTCCGGATGGATGGTGATGATATCCGCTCCGGCATCGGCAAATGCCTCCAAATAGGCATCGACTGGAGAAATCATCAAATGAACATCAAAGGGTTTATCGCTATGCGGACGGAGCGCTTTGACGACCGCCGGGCCAATCGTAATATTGGGCACGAAATGGCCATCCATGACATCAACATGAATCCAGTCGCACCCCGCAGCATCAATGGCGCGTATCTCCTCGCCCAATTTGGCGAAGTCGGCGGACAGGATGGATGGGGCTATTTTCACAGGAGCGCTCATGGCTTTGTCATAGCGAAGCGGTGCTTTTGCAACAAGCGGTTAGGGGAAAAATCTGTGGAAAGTCGGGGAAAAATCAACCCATTTTGAACCGGGCGATAAAAAATCCGTCCAGCCCGCCCTGCTCTGCCAGCATGGGCGGCAAGGTGCGGATGCAGCCGCTTTCATCCGGCGCTATACCGACGGGAAGTTCGTCGCTGCGCACCGGGTCAAGCGAAAGGCGCGAATTGCGCTCCAAACAGGCCTGCACCTGCGCCTCGCCCTCATGCGGTTCTAGGGAACAGGTGGCATATACCAGCAAGCCGCCGGGTTTCAGCCAGCCTGCTGCGCGGTCGAGCATCGCGCTTTGTAAAGCGGCCAGTTCGTTAATCTGACGCATTCCGATCCGGTGCAGCACATCGGGATGGCGCCGCATGGTGCCGGTTGCGCTGCACGGCGCATCGAGCAGGATTGCATCATATTGGGTGCTATTGTCCCATGCCATGATGTCGGCTTTCACACAGCTTGCCTCCAGCTTTGACCGTTGCAGATTGCGCTCTAGCCGCTCCATCCGCCGTGCCGACATATCCACCGCAGTCACCTGCCACCGGGCAGCGGCCAATTGCATCGTTTTGCCGCCGGGCGCGGCACACAGGTCGAGCGCACTGCGCCCTTCGCCCGAACCCAATATCCGCACGGGAAGGCTAGCGGCCAGATCCTGCACCCACCATGCCCCTTCCTCATAACCGTCAAGCCGTTCGACCGCCATGCCCCGCGGGCAGCGTATATGGCCCGCCAT
>JAAURJ010000079.1 GCA_012032285.1 Sphingomonadales bacterium | reverse complement strand
ACTCGAATACCTACTCCACCAAAAGCCAATCGAGAAAATTCGCGCTTGCATCAATCGTTCATGGCTGGTGATGTACCGAAAGCGCAGGAAGGCTAAATGCGTCAACGTTCGGAGCCGTGAAATGAAGGGAAGGCTTTTTAGCCGATACGCCGTTTGGATAATGTGCATTTTGGCATTTTGCACCGCGTTTATCTTGCGATCAACCAGCGTTTGGGGTTTGACTTTCTTGGTAATTTCCGGATCATTAACCCTGCTGGGCGCCTGGAATTTATCGCAATCCCGTCACTCGATACTTCGCAATTATCCGGTGATTGGTCATGTTCGTTGGCTAATCGAAACGATCAGACCGGAAATTCGGCAATATCTTTTGGAAGGCGAAAACGAGCAAACGCCCTTTTCGCGGGCACAGCGCTCACTGGTTTACAAGCGGTCGAAAGCAATCTCGGCAGATCAGCCTTTTGGCACCATGTTTGATGTTTACGCCGATGGCTATGAATTCATCCAGCATTCAGTGCGGCCCGCCGATCCGGTTGACTCAACGACGTTTCGCACGACCATAGGGAACGATCAATGTAAACAGCCCTATTCTGCAAGTGTTTTCAACATTTCTGCGATGAGCTTCGGCTCGTTATCAGCCAATGCAATCCGGGCGCTCAACAAAGGCGCGGCGAAAGGCGGGTTCTATCATGACACCGGTGAAGGCGGAGTAAGTCTACACCACCGGGAATTTGGCGGCGATCTCGTCTGGGAAATTGCCAGCGGCTATTTTGGTTGCCGAACAAATGACGGGCGCTTTGACTCCGATGAATTCGCCAAGCAGGCAAGCGATCCGCAGATCAAGATGATCGAAATCAAGCTGAGCCAAGGAGCAAAGCCGGGACATGGCGGGATATTACCGGGCAAGAAAGTAACCGCCGAAATCGCCGAAGCACGCGGGGTAGCGATTGGCGAGGATTGCATTTCACCCGCACGCCATTCGGCTTTCAACACGCCGCTCGAAATGATGGCGTTCGTTGGCCAGTTGCGCACACTATCTGGCGGGAAACCGGTTGGCTTCAAACTCTGTATCGGGCAGCCATGGGAATTTATGGCAATCGTGAAAGCCATGCTAGAAAGCGGCATTGTTCCTGATTTTGTGGTTGTTGATGGTGGTGAAGGCGGCACGGGTGCCGCCCCTGTAGAATTCACCAACCGGATCGGCATGCCGATGCGCGAAGGGTTATTATTCGTGCACAATGTGCTAATCGGCGCTGGTCTTCGGGGCCGCATAAAAATTGGCGCTGCGGGGAAAATCATTAGCGCTTTCGATCTTGCGACTGTGCTAGCCATCGGGGCCGATTGGACAAATTCGGCGCGGGGCTATATGTTTGCCCTTGGCTGCATACAGTCGATGAATTGCCACACCAACCGCTGTCCGACCGGCGTGGCAACTCAAGACCAGTCACGCCAGCGGGCCCTCGTCGTGCCGGACAAAGCCGAGCGGGTCAGGCAATTTCACGATCAGACCGTACGCGCCTTGGCTGACATGCTGGCGGCGGCAGGCTTATCCCATCCCGACGATCTGCAACCGCACCATGTGGCCCATAGGATCAGCCGCACTGAAGTTCGGCAATTTGATCAGATGCATGTCTTTCTAGAGCCTGGGGAGCTGTTGAACGGAGAATGTTCGCATCAATATTTCCATAAAAATTGGCAAATGGCTCATGCGACCAGTTTCAACCCGCAAAGTGTCGGTTAGTGTTGGATTGTTCCAGTGGCTGACCCTAAGAACATTTCGACCGTGCGATTTTTTCGGTTTTCATTTACCTACACGGTATTGTCAGGCTGTTGACTGTTCACTTCGGAATTCAGCGGCGATCGGCGCACCGGCGACAGGCGGTGATTGGAGAGGCATTTTAGGAGAATGAAACCACTAGGCGCGACGGGCGCATCGACGTCACCAAGACTGGCGTTCCAGCGCCAGCCGCGCCTGAGCGTTTGGCAGGCATTGGCCGTGCGCGCATTGATCGTGTTTGGCATGATCGGCATTGCGCTGGGCGGGCACTGGCTTGACCGGGGCGGATTGCGCGACAATGTCGATGGCGAGGTTTCGTTCGTCGATGTCGTCTATTTTACGGCCGTCACCGTTACCACTGTTGGTTATGGCGATATTGTGCCGATCACCGACCGCGCACGTATGTTCGATACGTTTGTCGTCACGCCGATCCGGATTTTTGTCTGGCTCATATTTCTCGGGACTGCTTACACGTTCGTGCTACAACATCAGTGGGAGCAATTCAAAACACGTATGACGAGACGAACACTTAAGGGGCATACTATAATATGCGGCTATGGCGCAGGCGGTGAACGGGCCGCGGCGGAGTTGCTGCGCATCGGACATTCGAGCGAAATGATAATCGTCATTGATCCGTCGCAGGAACGGATAGACGAGGCGACTGAACTCGGGTTGATCGGCCTCTTGGGCGACGCGCGTACCAATACCGTTCTCAAGGCAGCGCGAATCTCGACCGCCGCTGCACTTCTTGTGGCAACCAGCAAGGACGACGCGACGGCGCTGGTCGTGCTTTCTGCGCGGCAGTTGAACGCGCGTATCAAGATCAGTGCGACGGTTCGAGCGCTGGAAAATGAAAGTCTTCTTTATCAAGCGGGCGCAGACGTTGTGATTAACCCGGTAAGTCTGGGCGGACATCTTCTGGCGCGATCATCGGCTCACCATCACGCCGTCGATTATCTGCGCGATCTTGCTGCATCCGACGGGCGGGTGGTGCTTCGTGAACGAACGGCACTAACCGAAGAGCTAGGAACCCCGCTCAGAAGCATCGCAACGGGTGTTGGCCTGCGTGTCCTTCGTTCCGGCAAGGCAATCGGATTCTGGGAAAACGCCGCAGAAGCGCTCATGCAGAATGACATTATCATCGAAGTCGTCAACGTGAACGGCACATCTCCGAAGTGATTGAGTTACCTTCTCCCCATGCCGCAGCGGCCATCGCGCTCACCGTTGCGATGTTTTATGGCTTTGCGTCGGGCCGATTGAAGATTGAAATCGTTTCGCTGCTGACGATCAGCGCGATTGCCCTTGGCCTTTATGCTTACCCGCTTCCCGGGCAAAGTCCGACAGACGGTCTCAAGCTCGCCTTCGGTGGTTTTGGCCATTACGCGCTCATTACAATTTGTGCGCTAATGGTTATGGGTCGTGGGTTGGTAACGACAGGCGCACTTGAACCTGCCGCGCGTCTGTTGACGAAGGTTTGGCGGATCAACCGGGTTTTGGGTCTTTTCACTACGCTACTAATGGCGATGTTCATGAGCATGATCGTGAACGATACGCCAGTCATTGTGCTGTTGCTACCAATCATGGTAGCGCTCTCTTCTAGTGGCGGGTTGCCCGCATCGAAAACGCTCATCCCGATCAATGCGGCGGTCCTGATTGGCGGTATGGCGACGACCATAGGAACATCGACCAATTTGCTGGTTGTCTCAATCGCAACGGATCTGGGCATGCCTGCAATGAGTGTTTTCCATTTTACTCCAATTGTGCTTATGGCTGCGGTAGTTGCATTTCCCTTTATCTGGCTGGTGATGCCGCGCTTACTACCCGACAATTCGGTTGAGACAGGGCACGAACCGCGCCGTTTCTATGCGCTGCTGCGGATCGGCAAGGAATCATCTGCATTGACAAAGCCAGTAGCTGAGCTTGCCGCACTTCTTCCTGCTGACGTAAAAATCGACGAATCTTCGGATGTGCAGATGGGCGATGCGCGCCGGATTGGTATCTTCGCGCCACATGCGTCGCTCGAAGAGGCCGCTCGGCTGCTGGGCGCAACCGCTGCGCCACACTGGCTGATCAATCGACTGAAAATGGAATATAGTAAGTCAGGCAATGATCTTGCCGTTGCCGAATTGTCGATCACGGCGGATTCTGACCTCGTCGGAAAGACCATAGAAACATCGGGCATTGCCGAACATCATGTTGCCGTTCTTGGTGTTTATGACGCAAGGCGGCCTTGGGATCGCAACGCCCAGCCGCAAGATGCGCAGACGCCACTTGGCGCTGGCGACATCATTCTGGCTTCGGGCACGATGCCCAATCTGCAAAATCTTGCACGTTCGCTCAATCTTTTGATCCTTGAAGGTGCCAAGGAAATGCCGCGCGAAGCCAAGGCCGGATTGGCGCTGGCGATCATGGTTGGGGCCGTTATCCCGGCCAGTCTGGGCATTATTCCAATTGCCATCTCTGCGCTTGGCGGGGCGATTGTCATGTTCCTCACCGGGTGTGTCAAATTTGATCGGGTCGGCAAAGCTTTGTCGGCCAAAGTAGTTGTGCTGGTTGCGGCGAGTATCGTTGTCGGTAAGATCATTCTGGATAGTGGGGCCGCCGAATGGCTGAGCCAGCTCTTGGCGATCGGTTTGCAATATTTGCCACCTGCTGGTGTTTTAGCGACGATTATGCTTTTCGTGACGATCCTGACAAATTTCGCGTCGAATACGACCGCCGCCGCCGTCGGGACACCAATAGCTTTTAGCCTTGCCAAGCAACTTGGCATCCCTGTCGAGCCGCTGGTGCTGGCGGTGCTGTTTGGCTGCAACCTGTGCTATGCGACACCTGTAGCCTATCAGACCAACATGCTGATCATGTCAGCGGGCGATTATCGGTTCAAGGATTACACCAAGACCGGCATTCCGCTGGTGATTATTATGGTGGTTACTCTGTCGGCGCTCCTCGTGTGGCGATATCAACTTTAACGCAGGCTCCGAACGTAAAATAAAAAGGCGCCGAATATCATGATAATATCGGGAATGTTCCAGAGCTGGACGCGCTTCACCACTTATCTTGACAGTTGGGCGGTAAGCTGGGGACAGCACCGGACGTCCATGCTGGACATTGCCTCGACAGTGGTTGTTTTGATCGCTCTCTACATTGTCACACGTTTAGTGATGCGCTTTGCCTTGCGGCTTATCAAACGAACCGAACGGCTTGATGTCTCGCAAAAAGCTTTGCTACAAAAGTTTGCGGGTATCGGAATCGTTACGATTGCCACGATGATCGGTGTCGATCTGCTTGGCATCGACCTCACGGCCCTGGCTGTTTTCTCGGGCGCTCTGGGCTTGGCAGTTGGCTTTGGTTTGCAAAAGACACTTGGCAACCTGATCGCCGGTTTGATCCTGTTGATGGACAAGTCGGTCAAGCCGGGGGATGTTATCGCAGTCGGCGATACTTTCGGCTCAATCAACAAGATTGGCATAAGGGCCGTTTCGGTCCTGACCCGCGATGGGAAAGAGCATCTGATCCCGAACGAACTGCTTATGACCGAGGCGGTCGAAAACTGGTCCTATTCGAGCAAGCATGTCCGGGTTCGCATTCCAGTGGGTGTGGCCTATTCTTGTGATCTTGCACTGGCGCAGCGCTTGATGATGGAGGCAGCTTCGCACCCCAGTCGTGTTTTGGCCGACCCTCCGCCGGTGGTCTGGCTGACGGGGTTTGGCGACAACTCAGTCGATCATGAAATCCGCATCTGGATTAGCGATCCCGAGGATGGCATCGGCAATGTCCAGTCGGCGGTGCTCAACCGACTTTGGATATTGTTCAAAGAAAACGATATCGAAATTCCTTTCCCGCAGCGCGATGTGCACGTTCGAACATTGCCGGTCACACCGCAGCCAGCCGCTTCGCGTGATTGATGAGATCAGCGATCAGGCGTGTGTCTCCATCGCGTCGCCAGCAGACATAGGAGGGGTTGGGGATGACTGGCGCTCCTTCAACAATGGTCAACAGCCCCGCCTCGACCTTATCGCTGATTGTCCGGCGCGGCATGTAGCCGCTGCCTTTCTGATCGATCAGCCAGTCCGCTGTCATCAGTCCTAGATCCAGAACCAGGCCGGTCCCGCCAAAATAACCAAGGCGCGATGCAATTTCGCCATCGACCGCCTCCCCCCAATGAATACGAAAGTAATTTTCTGTCCATGGCAATGACGGGTCGGCCGTAACAAGGACCAGCGCGTCGTCAAACAGCTCATCCGTTACAATGTCTTTGAGAAAAACAGGATTGTAGAGGAAGGCCATATCAATCAGACCGTCAGCAAGGTCGCGACTGAACCGCAGCGACGTGCCTGCGGTCGCCCGGATGGCCAGGTCACGGTGCATGGTGCGAATGTCATTCAGCCAAGTCAGTAGCAGGCTTGGCCATAGCGCAAATTGCCCACCGATTGCGATCGAATGCGTGTATTGCGGCGGCAGAGCAATGTCCTGTCGTCCCTCGTCCCAGGTGCGGACAATTGCTTGCGCCGGTTCCAGAAAGCGGCGCCCGGCGGCAGTCAGCGTGCAGCCGCGTTTGTCGCGGTTAAACAAGCGGGCCGACAACTGATATTCCAGCGTCTTTATGCGTTCGGTGACCGCCGATGGACTTGCGTTCACACGGGCAGCAGCTCGCACGAAACTACCGGTCGTAGCAGCGGCAAGAAAGGTTCTAATGAACGCGATATCCATTTAAATTCCGATAATATAAATTTA
>JAAURJ010000037.1 GCA_012032285.1 Sphingomonadales bacterium | reverse complement strand
AAACAAGCCCATATGGCAGTTTCTATAGAAGCGCAGCGATCCGTTTTTTCCACAAAAGCTTTGAATTTTGGCTTTAATGGGCCTTGGCGCGGCCTATCCATGCGGCTATCGCCATTGTTATGTCCGATATCAACGACACCGAAATTCCCGAAGACCCCTTTGACGCTGTGGTCGATGCCCCCTTTGATGCGGCGCTGTCCGAACGGTATCTTATCTACGCCATGTCGACGATTACGGCTCGGTCCTTGCCGGATCTGCGCGACGGGTTGAAACCAGTTCACCGGCGTTTGTTATGGGCGATGCGTTTGTTGAAGCTTGATCCGGCACAGGGCTATAAAAAATGCGCCCGTGTTGTGGGTGATGTTATTGGTAAATATCACCCGCATGGGGACCAATCGGTTTATGATGCGATGGTCCGTTTGGCGCAGACATTTTCGCTGCGCTATCCGCTGGTCGACGGGCAGGGGAATTTTGGCAATATCGATGGTGATAATGCGGCTGCCTATCGGTATACTGAGGCGCGGCTTACCAAAACAGCGATTGAGCTGATGCAGGGGCTGGACGAAAATGGCACCGATTATCGCCCGACCTATAATGGCGAGGATGAAGAGCCAGAATATATGCCTGGCCTGTTCCCCAATCTGCTTGCCAATGGAGCTAGCGGCATTGCCGTGGGCATGGCAACGAGCATTCCGTCCCATAATGTGGCGGAGGTTCTGGATGCGGCTGCGCTGCTGATCGACCAACCGGCGGCCAGCCATGACCAGTTGATGGAGATCATGAAAGGCCCGGATTTTGCAACCGGCGGCGTATTGGTCGATAGCGCGGATATAATCAGCAAGGCGTATGAAACCGGACGCGGCGCCATGCGGGTCCGGGCGCGCTGGCACAAGGAAGATGAAGGACGCGGCGGGTGGATCGCGGTTATCACCGAGATTCCCTATCAAGTGCAAAAGGGCAAGCTGATTGAGCAGATCGCCAATTTAATTGCTGATAAAAAACTGCCCATTCTGGCCGATGTGCGCGATGAGAGTGACAGCGAAATACGCATTGTCCTTGAACCCAAATCGCGCAATGTCGATCCTGATGACTTAATGAACGCGCTGTTTAGGATGAGTGATTTGGAAACGCGCTTTTCACTCAATATGAATGTGCTGGATGATAGCCGCACGCCCGGCGTGATGGGGCTGGGTGAGCTGCTGCGTGCATGGTTGAAGCATCAGATTGAAGTTTTGGTGCGCAAGTCCCTGCACAGGCTAGAAAAAATTGATGCGCGGTTGGAACTGCTGGGCGGCTATATTATTGCTTTCCTCAACCTTGACCGGATTATTGAAATCATCCGCAGCGAGGATGAGCCAAAGCCGGTCATGATAGCCGAATTTGAACTAACCGACCGGCAGGCAGAGGCAATATTGAATATGCGGCTACGTTCGCTGCGCAAGCTGGAAGAAATGGAGCTGGTGCGTGAACGCGATGCCCTAACGGCTGAACGGGAGGAGTTGGTCAAGCTGATTGACAGCCCGGCACGGCAGCGGACAAGGCTAAAAAAAGACTTGGCAGCGCTGCGCAAAGCTTATGGGGAAGATACAGAGTTAGGAAAGCGGCGGACCTTGATCGAAGAAGCCGCGCCGGCACGAGAAATATCGCTGGAGGCACTGATCGAAAAAGAACCAGTGACGGTTATCATGTCACAGCGCGGTTGGATAAAGGCGATGAAGGGCCATGCCGATCTGATGCAGCCTGAAATTTCGAAATTTAAGGAGGGCGACGGCCCGGCCTTTGCTTTTCATGCGCAGACAACCGACAAGATTTTGATCGCAACTACGCTGGGCCGTTTTTACACTATCGGTGCCGACAAATTGCCGGGTGCTAGGGGCTTTGGTGAACCGGTTGCAACGATGATAGATATGGAGGCTGGCAACGATATTATCGCAATGATGCCCGCTCTTCCCGATGGCCGGATGCTGCTCGCCTCCTCGGCTGGCAAGGGCTTTATTGCTAAAATGGCCGATGTGATCGCCGAAACGCGCAAGGGGCGTCAGGTGGTTAATGTGAAAGGCAAGGTCAAGCTGAAAGTGGTGCGGCCTGCACCTCCTGGGGCAGGGCTGTCCGAAGAGGTGATGAAGGATCATTATGTTGCGGTGGTCGGGGATAACCGCAAATTGGTTGCCTTTCCTTTGTCTGAACTTCCCGAAATGGCAAAGGGGCAGGGCGTTACCTTGCAGCGCTATAAGGATGGTGGTTTGTCCGATGCTATATGCTTCAAAATGTCGGAGGGTTTAAGCTGGACTATGGGCGGGGATAGCGGCAGGACGCGTACCGAAAATGATATGTCGCTATGGCGCGTGGCTCGCGGCGCCGCAGGTCGCCTGCCTCCCAATGGTTTCCCGCGCGATAACCGTTTTGATTAGCGCTGATTGATAAGCCGGTGTTTTGATTAACAGCGACTGCTTTTTGCGTTAACCTTTTGTTTGTTACAAATCGCAAAGCTTTAATTTACACTTTGCAGCTAACCCCGAACTTATGAAAATGTGGGATCAAAAAGATTTTACCCACGGGTCGCAAACCGATTTTCGTGATGAGACGAATTTTGTTATACCCGTTGAGGTCGATAAAGGGCATTTTGCCTGGATAAAGTCGCTACCTATTGCGGCTGCCCTTGTTCGGCAAGATTCTGATAACGCACAGTTAATATCGACTAACCATCTTTTTGACGCGCTGATTTCTCGGACAGAGCATGAACGCGGGCTAGACATAGAAAATCTTTCACTGCGTATTTCCAAGATGAATGCGGAAAACCGCGAATCTCATTTTGAACGGTGGCAGTCATCCGATTCGATCAGCAGGCTGGAACTGGAAGTGAACATCGCCCGCTACGGCGATGGGGGTGATATGTATCTGCTCACCATGGTTGATCGCACCGCAGAAGTGGTGAGCCGGATCAACCTGCGCCGCGAAATGTTGAATGACAGCCTGACCGGATTTTTCAACCGCAGCGGTTTTGAAGAAGAAATTGAGCTGACGATCAAAAATCTGTCACGCCGTGACGGACAAGGCGCGACACATTATGCCGTCTTGTTGATTGATTTGGCGCGGTTCAGCCGGATCAATGAATCGGTTGGCGCAATGGCGGGGGATGAACTAATCATTACCGTCGCTCGCAGGCTCAATAGCCGTATAAGGGGCAATGAGATATTGTGCAGGCTGGGCGGCAATGAATTTGCGCTTTTTGTCCTGCTTGATGACGAAGTAGACAATGTCGAGAATATCGCCAAAAGATTGAACGATGCTTTTGCCCAGCCATGCCAGCTGTCGAATCTGGAAATACAGGTAGAATGCGCCTTTGCCGCCGCAATAGGCAATAGTGAAAACGATGATCCGATGGACACGCTACGCTTTGCGCAGATTGCCCTGAAACGGGCGAAAAGCAGCAAACGCTTCGAATTATATGCGCCGGGCGGCGTGGACAATGCAAAGCGCCGTTTTTCCTTGGAAACAGATTTGCGAAGGGCCATCCAGCGCGGTGAGCTGGAGCTGCATTATCAACCGTTAATGGATCTTGAAAATGGTTCGATCAATGGTTTTGAAGCGCTGGCACGGTGGGAGCATCCCGATCTGGGTTTTATCTCACCGGTTGATTTCATCCCGGTGGCGGAGGAAAGCGGGCTGATCGTTCCTTTGGGCCGCTGGGCCTTGCAAGAGGCAGCGCGTACCATCGCCGATTGGGACAGCCGCGCCGACCATGAACTGCCGTTCAAAATCTCTGTCAATATGTCGGCTGTACAAATGCTGCGCGATGATGTGACAGAAGCGGTGGCGGAGGCGATCACTGGCGCAGGCATAAGCGGCGACCGCATGACCATAGAGCTGACCGAAAGCGCGTTTGTCGATGACCCGGACGGCGCGAAACGTATATTGGAATCGTTAAAAGCGCTGGATACCAATTTGGCGATGGATGATTTCGGCACTGGCTATTCCAACCTCGCTTATCTGCAGAAGCTGCCCATTGATGTCCTCAAAATTGACCGTAGTTTCATTGCAGAAATGCTGACCGACCGTGATAAGCAGGCGATTGTCAGCACGGTTTTGTCCCTTGCCAATGCATTGGGCATGAAAACCACCGCAGAAGGCATTGAAACAGCAGAAATTTCTGATGTACTAAAAACACTGGGTTGCTCGGTCGGGCAGGGTTATTATTATGCCAGACCGCTGACCAATGATGCCGCTTATTCTTTTTTAGAAGCCAGCAGGGCTGCTGCTACATATTGATCAACTATTGCGCCGAGCGTTGCTCCTGCGGGAAAGCCATGCGCAATCCAGCTATCTCTTATTTCCTTTATCGTTTGCGCGACAACCGGCCCTGCGGTCAGGCCCTTGGCGATAATATCGCCGCCTTTGACCGGAAATTCCGGTATTTTCCAATCTGCCAATTGAGAGAGCGCAGCGGGCAAATCACTATCGCCCGTAAAAAGCAGGGCAGCGTCACGTGCGCTTTCCAGACCATTGTGAAAGGCAAAGGCGCGGATATTGTCTGCGCATATGCTGCGCCCGCCTATCAGCGCGGCCATGTCCTTGCGCATTCGGTTCGACAGCTTAAGCCGCATGGCAATCTTATCGGCGATCTGGACATCGGCTGGCAGCAAGCAGAGCAGCCGACTTGTAGAAGAAGCCCTAAGGCTATGGCGTTGCTCCCGTTCGATAAGCCGTTTCAATATCTGTGGTCCTTGCCCTATAAATTCGGGAAGGAAGGCTTGGAATATACCATTTTCGGCCATCAGTCTTACCGCTTGTCCAGGGTCAGTCAGGTCCATAATTTTCATCAATTCGCTTGCGATCCTCTCACGCGACAGGGCCATCATTTTCGGCGCTCCATCTGCGCAGGCAACCAACGCTTCGCTATTGACCTTTCCACCACCAAAACGCGCGAGAAAACGGAAATAGCGTAATATGCGTAAATGGTCCTCGTCAATGCGGTCGGCGGCGTTTCCGATAAAGCGTAAATGGCGGGTTTTGAGATCGTTTAGCCCGCCAAAATAATCGAAAACCTCCCCTGTAACGGGATCAGCATATAAGGCGTTCAAGGTAAAATCCCGCCGCGCCGCATCTTCGCGCCAATCTTCTGAAAAGGCGACGGTTGCCCGCCTGCCGTCGGTTGACACATCGCGGCGCAATGTGGTGATTTCGAATGTCTCTCCGCTGGCAACAGCGGTGACTGTGCCATGGTCTATTCCAGTTGGCACAGCTTTGATCTGCGCAGCTTCCAACCGGCTTATAACCTGATCGGGTAAAATTGGCGTTGCAAGGTCGATATCGGTTACCGATAGGCCAAGCAGGCTATCGCGCACCGCACCGCCGACAAGGCGCGGCGGGCCCTGTGCCGTCTTCAGCGCTGTTACCACGCGGGCAAGGCCCGGTGAATGCAGCCAGTCCGCAGCAGGAAGCTGTGTCATACAGCCTCCATCCGCCGCGCCAGATTGGCGATAATTCCGGCGGTCACACCCCATATACGGCGGCCCTGCCAGTCCATATCATAATATTGCCGTTCCCGGCCCATCCACAGGGTAGTTTTCCTTTGTGCATTGGCAGGATTAAGCAGGAAAGAGAGCGGCACTTCAAACCAGTCCTCCACCTCGCCCGGATTCGGGATCAGTTTAAGGTCCGGCGGGATCATGCCCAAAACCGGTGTGATGCGGTATCCACTGCCAGAAAAATAATCGTCGGTGGCACCGATGACCTTTACCTTACAAGCGGGGATGGCGAGCTCCTCTTCGGCTTCGCGTAAAGCTGCACTAATGGGGCCATTATCAGTTTCGTCTATCTTTCCGCCGGGAAAGGCGACTTGTCCGGCATGGCTGCGCAAATTATCGGGCCGCTGCGTCAGGATAACGCCCGGCTCGATTCGATCGGTAATCGGGATCAGGACCGCCGCTGCGCGGTGATGCGCCGCCGTCTCATCCAGAAAGCGTTCATCCTCCACGGCCACCGGCAAAGCGGGGTCAATCGCCGCAGTGATCCTTTGGATCATATTCATCCGGTGCTGCCCATGTCAAAATAGGAACCGCTGCTCCAAAGACCCGGGCTGCCGGAATTTTCGGCCAGCGCCATTTCGGCCAGTTCATAATAGACAGGGCGGGCGAGTTTTGCCCATAAATTGCCGCGCACATTGACATAGGGAAGCGCGGCAGAGCCATCTGCTTGATCGCGCATCACCAAAGGATGATCGCCGTCAAGCATCACAAGATCGTCGCTGTTAAGGCGCAGCACCAAATGGCGCGCATCCCCTTTGCCCTCGGTCTTTACCTCGACCGCAATAAAAGGCGCATCATCAACCTCAATGGCTTGTTTTTCAAAGGGCGTGACCAACCAATGCCGGCCATCATCATCGCAGCGCAATAAAGAGGAAAAGGCGCGGACCATAGCGGGCCGTTTAATCTCTCCACCTTTATGATACCAGCGGCCATCGGCGGTTATGCGCATGAAGCTGTCACTTTGCGTTTCGGGTTCCCATTCCTCCACCGGGGGCAATTTGCGCTGTGCCGTCAATTCTGCAATTTCGGTGAGCGACAAAGAGGCAAGATCGGGCGGGGGCGTATAGGGCATAGTCAACAGATAGGACGGCTTTCCCGCAATGCAAAGCCTCAATCGCCCAAATCAGGGCCGATCATTCCGGTTAAGGGCAAGATATAATCGCCTTCATTGCGCAGAAGAAGACGGTGTTTTTCAAACGGACCGGGCAGTTGCCAGCCTTTGGTTTCTTTTGCCGAAAAGCCGAAACGGCCATAATATTCGGCATCGCCAATCATCACCATGGGCGGATTGCCCTCCAACATGGCGGCATCGATCATGGCCTGCATCAATGTTTGACCATGGCCTTTTCCCTGTAATTCGGGGACCACTGCAACCGGCCCGACCAAAACCATGGCGGCGCTTTCGCCTTCCTGCTCGCTTATCATAACCGGCCAGCACTGGATGCTACCGATCAACCGATCTTCTAGCATTAAGGCAAAGGACAATGCGGAAATATACTGCGCACCTTCGCGCAGCAAATAAGCGGTGCGGCTCTTTCGGTTTGGTCCGAATGCAAGATCGAGTAGATGCTCGGCCGCGTCTGGGTCACAGACGCTAAGCGGTTCAATCTGGGCCATGGCTATTGGTTTTTCCCGGTTTCCGGCATTCGCCTAAGCAATGTGAGCGTTGTCAGCGCTATTGCGGCAAAAAGCGCGGCGATAAGAAAGGGCGCACCTGGGAAATGCACGGGCGCGGCGGCGCTGGTGAAATAGGCAAGGGTGAAATTGAAAACCAATTGCGCGAGCAAAAAAGCAAGCGCGGCCATGCTGCCGTTAAAACCTTGAAGTTCGCCTTGCCGGTCGCCTGGCAGGCGGCGGGACATGATCGAATTCAACGCAGGCTGCGCTATCCCCTGTAGCCCCATTACGAAGCAGAGCATCAAAGCCAATGTGCCGCTGCTCACAAGCGCAAGAATAACAAATCCGGCCAAACCGAACAGCATACCTATCTGCGCGGTCAGTCGTTCACCAAAACGGTTCACTGCCCTTTTTATGATAACAGCCTGACAAAAAGCCATGGAAATACCGACAGCGGTTAAAGACAGGCCGACCATTTTCGTATCCCATCCATATTGCGCCTTGGCAAAAAAGCTCCAAGAGGCGGGATATATCTGCCCGGCAAAGGACCATAGGAAGTAGACCAAAGCCACTGGCAAGAGGCTGGGCACTGTACCAAGGTTCAACAGCGCCCCTAAGGGGTTGGCTCTGCTCAAACGAAATTTACGCCTTTTCTGCTGTGGCATGGTTTCTGGGAATACAAACCAGCCATAGGCGAAATTGGCAAAGGCCATGAAGGCCGCGAAAAAGAAAGGCAGACGGGTGCTGTGTTCTGCCATAAACCGTCCCGTTTCATCCATTCCAAGAGCGGTAAAAAGCCCTCGCATCAAGTCCGGGTCGGCGATTAACCCTCCTATGGCCGGACCAATAATGAAACCGATGCCAAAGGCCGCACCGACAAGACCAAAGCTGGCCGCGCGGTCTTTTTTCATCAGACAAGTCGGCCATGGCGCTGTTGGCAGGGCCGAATATCGCGCCCAGCCCGCCCGCAATAGCGCGGCCAATAAACAGCCATATGATCGACTGCGCCAACCCCATAAGCAGGAAATCAAGGCCAAAGGCAAAGAGGGAAATGAGGAAAACCGGACGCCGCCCAAACCGGTCCCCTAAATTGCCGATCAAAGGTCCAAGGGCAAATTGAAAAATTGCATAGGTCGCACCGATCCACGCGCCGAGCCGGGTTGCTTCGGAAAGAGTGATGCCCTCTAATGCCTGAATCAAATCGGGTAGGGCCGGCATGATGATGCCAAAACCGGCCGAGTAAATGAACACGGTTATCAAAACAAAGCGCATCGCACGCTTTTTCAAAGAGGTTTGATTCAGGGCAGTCTGATCGATCATCTTTCGCCCTGTGTCAGCGGCAGTGTTTTTTGTCCATGTAAATAACGCAAATTGTTTTTGCTTTGTTTTTGGTCTAGCGCTTAATGCAGATAGATCAATGAAGGGAAACGGAGATGGCAGAGGATAATATTGACCCGGCGGCGGCCAATGCGCCTTTGACGGATAAGGATGCTGCCCGCGGTTTTACGGTGCAGCGCGACTGGCAAACCTATTTGATATTAACGCTTGCTTTGGGCGCGGCGCTTTGGGGGTTGGTCGGGCCTGTCGGATCTGGTCTAGGTCTTTGGGGGTTCGGCTTTGCGATTAGCGGGATGTTCTGGTCCTTTTGGGTCTGTATCGCTGCTATTATACTGGGCGTGCTATTTATTTTCTTGCGCAAAAGGGCGGGCAAGGAGCGGCGGCCTTTATTGTGGCTGGCGATGCTGATTGCGCTGATTTATGCCGGTTGGCTTGCCAGTCTTGCAGGTAAGGCGGAGCCAAGAATTCATGATATATCCACCGATCTGGCCGATCCTCCTGCGTTTCAGGCTTTGCCTTTACGCGCCGACAATCTGGATAATGTTCCGGGTGCAGAAGATGAAGGGATGCGCGGGCTGAACCCGCAGCAGCGTTGGACCAAAATTCATCAGGTGGCCTATTCCGACATTCGCACTGTTCGTATTGCTCAGCCGGTCGGGGAGGTGATGGCGAAGGCAAAGCGTCTGGCGGAGGCCCGCGGATGGGACATTGCGTCCTTCATTCCCGAACAAGGCCGGATGGAGGCGACAGAAACAAGCACATTATTTCGGTTTAAGGATGATATTGTCCTGCGCGTTCGCCCGACACAGGACGGCAAGGAAAGCATTATCGATATGCGTTCGGTTAGCCGCGTCGGCCAAAGCGACCTAGGCATCAATGCAAAACGTGTGCGGTCCTTCCTCGCCGATTTGGCTGGGACGGTGACAACGGCTGAATAAGGCTGCGTTTCAAATGCACTTAAACTGGTCCATCCGTTCTGCGGACGAAAATGATGCTGCGGCATTATCGGTTATTGGCGCTGCTACATTTTTGGAGACATTTGCGGGCCTATTGCCTGCCGACGCGATTATACCTTTTTGCCAATATGATCATAGTGAAGCGGCCTACCGGAAATATCTGCAAGAAGGGGCCATTGCATGGTTGGTAGAAGTAGAAGAAGGGCAGGCTCCGATTGGCTTCGCGCTTGCTGCGCCTGCGACTCTTCCAGGATCAACCAGAGATGATTTTGAACTGCGTAAAATATACTCGCTATCCCGTTTTCATGGCGGCGGCTTAGGGCAAGCATTGCTCCGTACAGTAATAGCTGCCGCAAAAGCGCGGCATTCCGAACGACTTATGCTTGGTGTCTATGCCGGAAATAACCGCGCAATTGCTTTTATAAAAAGTCAGGATTTATCGTTGTCGGCGACAGGCGGTTTCAGGTTGGTCCGCGCCACTTTGATGATTATGTTATGGCGATGACCATCAAAAACAACTGACTTTTTTGCCTCTATCCTTTAGGCACCAGTTTCAGCAATCGCCCTTCGCCCCGGTCGCCGCCATCTTCGAGCAGCCATAACGCCCCGTCGGGGCCGGTTTCCACTTCGCGGATACGGGCGTCCATTTGCCACTGATCCGCCTTGCTGGCTTTTTCTCCGTTAAGCTGAACCCGGACGAGTGCCTCACCGCCGAGCGCACCTATGAACATGGAATTTTTCCACTGCGGGAACAGATCGGCATTATAATAAGTGAGGCCCGCAGGTGAAATGGCGGGTTTCCACCATAGGATTGGCGCATCAAACCCGTCGCCTTCTTTATGATCGGGGATATCGCGGCCATCATAATGATCGCCATTGGAAACTTTGGGATAGCCATAATTGGCTTTTGGTTTCACCAGATTCAATTCGTCGCCATCGGCAGGGCCCATTTCCTGATTCCAAAGCCGTCCTTCGCTGTCGAAAGCCATCCCTAATATATTGCGGTGACCCAGTGACCATATTTGCGAGCGTACCGGATTGCCTTCGGTGTAAAAGGGATTGTCTTTTGGGATGCTGCCATCGGGATATAGCCGGACAATTTTGCCCAGATTGCCGTCCATATCCTGCGCCGGATCAAATTTCTGCCGCTCGCCCGATCCGATGAAGAGATATTTGCCATCGGGGGAGAAAAGAAGACGGTGCGAATAATGCCCTTTTCCAGTCACTTTTGGAAATTGTGTCCAGATGCGTTTGCCATTGGTCAGTTTTGGCGTTGCCCCGCTGGTATCGAGCTTAAACATATCGGCAGCCGCGCCGCGCGTGTTATCCGGGCCTGCCTCGACATAGGATAAATATATGATTTTGCTGGTATCAAAATCAGGTGCAAGGATCACATCGCCCAGCCCGCCTTGCCCGCCATAATCAACCTTCGGCACGCCTGTGACCTCAATCACATCGCCATTTGCCTTTCGCCATAAAAGCTTGCCTGTCTTCTCCGTGATCAGCGCATCTTCGCCGCCGGGCAGGAACGTCATCGCCCATGGTTCGTCAAAATCCCCTACAACCTTAGCCACAAAGGGCGTACCGGAAGATGCATCCTGCGGATTATTGGCTCCTGCTTGATTAGAAGAACAGGCCATAGCAAATAGGCTGAATGCAACGACGGGGAATATGGCGTTCATGGGAGGCTCCTTTTTGTTGACTTTTCTATTAGTTAGGAATCTGTGCAGCTGCTTTCAACTCTTCGCTATACAGTGCCTATGTTGGGGGGCATAGAAAAGCATGGTAGAAATTGTAAAACCAGTTGATAGTGATGCGCCATTAAACACATTGCCTTCTTTATCAGGCGCTTTGCCCGCATGGGGTAAAATTGCAGCGCTCAGCTTTGGCGGGCCAGCCGGGCAAATATCGGTAATGCATAAGGAACTGGTCGAGGACAGGCGCTGGATCAGCCATGACCGGTTCATGCACGCTTTGAATTTTTGTATGCTTTTGCCAGGCCCGGAAGCAATGCAGCTTGCCGCTTATTGCGGGTGGATGATGCACGGGATCCGCGGCGGTTTAATCGCTGGTACATTATTTATCCTGCCCGGCCTGTTGTCGATCATGGCGCTATCCATTGCTTATGCCAGCTATGGAAATATGGGCTGGATGCAGGGGTTGTTTTTTGGAATGAAGGCGGCGGTTCTGGCCATTGTGCTATCGGCGTTGATCCGAATTGGCGGCAAGGCATTGGGAAGTTTCGCGGCCAAGCTGATAGCTGCGGCGGGCTTTGCGGCGCTGGCTTTATTTGCCGCGCCTTTTCCGCTTGTTGTGATTGCCGCCGCGATTGCCGGATATTTATGGCTCAAAAAAGCCCCGGCGCAGCTGGGCGACGATCAAGTGGAGCGCACAAGCACAAGGCGGGCGAGTATCCTGATTGCGCTATTGTGGGCTGGAACATTGGGTCTTTTGTTGCTGTCCACAGGGATGAAAAGTGTGTGGAGCGATATTGCCTTGTTTTTCAGCCAGCTTGCGGTCCTTACATTTGGCGGAGCCTATGCTGTGCTGGCCTGGGTCGGGCAGGTGGCGGTGACGGGAAAAAGCTGGCTTGCCCCCGGCGAGATGCTGGATGGGTTGGGCATGGCGGAATCGACACCGGGGCCGCTGGTCATAGTGCTTCAATTTGTGGGCTTCATGGCGGCGTATCGTAATCCTGGCGGGCTGGATCCGATATTGGCCGGAATATTGGGCGGATTGCTGACCAGTTGGGTGACATTTTTGCCTTGTTTTCTCTGGATATTCATTGGCGCTCCGCATATTGAACGGCTTCGCGGTAATGCCGCTTTATCGGCTGCACTGGCGGGGGTGACGGCGGCTGTGGTTGGCGTTATCGCCAATTTGGCGTTGTGGTTTGCTCTCCACTTTCTTTTCAAAACCAACTATATGGTGCAATCTGGACTATTCCAGATGAACCTTCCCGATATTGCCAGCTTTAATGGCGGGGCAGCGATATTGTCGGTCATTGCCGCCTATTTACTGCTCTATTTGAAATGGGGCTTGTTTCGCGTCATGACGGTCAGCCTTGGCCTTGGTGTGTTGATGACATTTATGGGGTAGCGGCAACATTTTGCTTGCAATATCATATCGCCAATCCTATTTGCCTGTCATCCCGAAATTGTGATAATATTGGGGCTGGCGCTGAAAAGGGCTGGCACCTTTTGCCATTGCGATTTCAAACCAACCATACAGCAGGATTAAGCTTGACCGATATTGACGCCTTGATCGCTTTGATCGAACCGGAAGCCAATGCTTTGGGTTTTGCGCTGGTGCGTGTCAAATGGCTTAATGGCGATGATGGCTTGACCTTGCAAATCATGGCTGAGCGTCCCGACACACGGCAATTGGTGATTGAGGATTGCGCACAGCTTTCGCGCCGCATTTCGGATAAATTTGATGAACTGGACCCTGTTGAAGAACCCTATCGGCTGGAGGTCAGCTCGCCCGGTATAGACCGGCCCCTGACGCGGCTTTCCGACTATGCCGACTGGGCCGGGCATGAGGCAAGCGTGAAGATCAAAGGGCTTGTCGATGGCCGTAAAACACTGCGCGGCACTATTTTGGGCGTTGATGGCGAAGTTATTTCTATCGACGACCGCAAAAATGGCAGCACGGTTTTCCGCATGGAAAATGTGGAAAGCGCAAAGCTGACCTTGACAGATCGCCTGATTGCGTCGACTGCGCCCGTAATGAGTGACGGGGCTGACGAGATCGAGCACGACATTTTAGAAGACGAACAGGAAGACTGACACCATGGCAAATCCGATTTCCGCCAATAAGGCCGAATTGCTGGCTATCGCAAATGCGGTCGCTTCGGAAAAAATGATCGACAAGGCAATTGTCGTCGAAGCATTGGAAGAAGCCATTCAGCGCGCGGCGCGTGCCCGCTATGGCGCGGAAAATGATATTCGTGCAAAGCTGGATACGCAAACCGGCGATTTGCGTTTGTGGCGGGTTGTGGAAGTGGTTGACGAGGTTGAGGATTATTTCAAGCAGGTTGACCTGAAGCAAGCGGACAAGCTGCAAAAAGGCGCTAAGGTTGGTGATTTCATCGTCGATCCGCTGCCGCCTGTTGATCTGGGCCGGATTGATGCACAGTCGGCGAAACAGGTTATTTTCCAAAAAGTCCGCGATGCCGAACGCGAACGGCAATATGAAGAATTTAAGGACCGTGCGGGCGAAATCATCACAGGCGTGGTCAAGTCGGTGGAATTTGGCCATGTCGTTGTTGACTTGGGCCGCGCAGAAGGTGTGATCCGCCGCGACCAGCAAATTCCGCGCGAAGCCGTGCGCACCGGCGACCGGGTCCGTGCGCTTATCATGAAGGTGCAACGTGAAAATCGCGGCCCGCAAATCCTGCTCAGCCGGGCGCATCCCGACTTTATGCGCAAGCTGTTTGCACAGGAGGTTCCTGAAATTTATGACGGCGTGATCGAAATCAAGGCCGCCGCCCGTGATCCGGGAAGCCGTGCGAAAATTGGCGTGATCAGCTATGATAGCTCAATTGATCCTGTTGGCGCTTGCGTTGGTATGAAGGGCAGCCGCGTTCAGGCCGTGGTGCAGGAAATGCAAGGCGAAAAAATCGACATCATTCCTTGGTCAGAAGACGCCGCTACCTTTATCGTTAACGCATTGCAGCCGGCCACCGTTAGCCGCGTTGTGATTGACGAGGATGAAAACCGTATCGAAGTGGTTGTTCCCGACGATCAATTGTCGCTCGCCATTGGGCGGCGCGGACAGAATGTCCGTCTCGCATCGCAACTGACGGGCCGCGGCATTGATATCATGACCGAAGCGGAATCGAGCGAAAAACGCCAGAAGGAATTTGTCGAACGGTCCGAAATGTTCCAGAACGAACTGGATGTGGATGAAACACTGGCGCAGCTTTTGGTTGCAGAGGGCTTTGGCGAACTGGAAGAAGTTGCTTATGTTGCCGCAGAGGAAATTGCGGTTATCGAAGGTTTTGATGAGGATTTGGCTGCCGAACTGCAAAGCCGCGCTTTGGAAGCTTTGGAACGCAAGGAAGAGGCCTCTCGCGCCGAACGCCGTGAATTGGGCGTGGAAGATGCTCTGGCCGAATTGCCGCATTTGACCGAAGCTATGCTGGTTACCTTGGGGCAGGCGGGCGTTAAGACGCTGGATGATCTTGCCGATCTTGCAACCGATGAGCTTATCCAAAAGGCCCGCGGTGAAAGCCGCCGGGGTGACCGCAAACGCGCCGATGATAAACCTGGTATTCTGGCAAGCTATGGTTTGTCCGAAGAGCAGGGCAATGAGATTATCATGGCCGCCCGTGCGCATTGGTTTGAAGATGAGGAGGACGCCATTGCCGCGGACACCTCCCAATGAGAAGCAAAGCGCTCTAGAAAAAGCAGATCCAGTTCGGAAATGCGTGTTAAGCGGAAAGCGTGCTGAAAACAGCGCGTTAATCCGTCTTGCGCTTGGCCCTGATGGAGAGGTAGCGCCGGATGTCAATGCAAAGGCACCCGGACGCGGAGCATGGATTGGCGTGACCGCGGATGAGCTGTCCAAGGCGCAGGCCAAGGGTAAGCTTGAAGGTGTCTTGAAACACGCATTCAAGGTGAAGCAAGTCCTGCTCCCCGATGATATGGCAAGCCGGATCAACGCGGCTTTGCAGCAGGCATGGCTCAACCGGCTTGGCTTAGAGGCGCGTGCAGGCTTTTTAATCTGCGGCGCTGACAAGATTGATGCAGCGGCCCGCAGCGCTATAGTCCACTTGCTGCTCCATGCCAGCGATGCCAGCGCGGACGGCATTGGCAAACGGGACCAAAGCTATCGTGTCGGACTGGGCACGGAAGGATCGGGTCAGGGCGGCATTAAACTGCCGGTTAACCGGGATGTTATTTCCAAAGCGCTGGGGCGCAGCAATGCTGTCCATATTGCGCTGACCGAAAAAAAAGCGGCCGAAAGGGTGATGCACCATCTTGGCCGCTGGCTAAATTTTAACGGATGCGGTATCGGTTCGCCCCATGATGGGGTGAAGCGGGCAGATACCGGCATATCCACCATGAATGAAGAATAGGGATTAGGTCTGTAATGAGTGACGAAAAAGAAAATAAACCGACTTTGACACGCAAGCCTCTGGGGCTGAAGCGTTCGGTGGAGTCTGGTGAAGTCAAACAGACCTTTAGCCATGGCCGAACCAATAAGGTCGTTGTAGAGGTGAAGCGCCGCAAGCTTGTCGGCAAGCCGGGTTATGAACCGGAGGCCGAAGCGCCGCCACCCCCGCCGCCACCTGTTGCCGCACCCCCGCCGCCCGCGCCGAAGAAAAAGGCGCCTGCCGATGATATGATGACACGTCAGGAACGGCAGGCAAAGCTGCTGCGTGAAGCCGAAGAAAGCACGGCTTGCGATGCTGGAAGAAAGCCGCCGCCGTGAAGACGAGCAGCGGGCGAAAGCTGCCGAAGAGGAAAAAGCGAGGGCGGCTGAAAACCGAAAAGCGGAAGATATTCCTCCGCCTCCGCCGCAGGAGCCTGTTGCCGAGGAAGCGCCATCGCAGCCCGAAGTAACACCCGAAGAAATTGCGAGCAGGGAGGCATCGCCGCCACCAGCCCGCAAATTCACTCCTGTAGAATCGCCAAAAAGACCGCCGCGCGAAGATAAGAAAAAAGAGCCTGTCCGTGCGGCACGCGGTGACCGAGGTGATAGGCGTCAGTCGGGCAAGTTGACCGTGAACAGGGCGCTGAACGACGATGAAGGGGCTCGTGCCCGCTCGCTCGCTGCGCTCAAAAGGGCGCGAGAAAAGGAAAAGCGCCTTCAGGGCGGCGGCAAGAGCCGCGATACCCAGCCCAAGCAAAGCCGCGAGATCAAGGTTCCAGAGGTTATCACCGTTCAGGAACTGGCCGGACGTATGGCTGAAAAGGCAAGCGATCTGGTGAAGGCCCTGTTTAACATGGGTATGCCGATCACCGTTAATGAGGCGATTGATCAGGATACCGCCGAATTGCTGGTCACCGAATTTGGCCATATCATGAAACGGGTTTCCGATGCCGATATTGACATTGTGCATGACCAGGAAACCGAAAAGGACGATCCGGCAACCTTGAAACCGCGTCCGCCGGTTGTGGCGGTTATGGGCCATGTTGATCATGGCAAAACCAGTCTGCTTGATGCGCTGCGCGGTGAAAATGTGACCGCTGGCGAAGCGGGCGGTATTACTCAGCATATAGGCGCTTATCAGGTAAAGACCAAAAAAGGCGGTGTTATTACTTTCCTAGATACGCCGGGGCATGAAGCCTTTACCCAGATGCGGCAACGCGGGGCGAGTGTGACCGACATCGTGATCCTGGTCGTCGCCGCCGATGACGGATTGATGCCGCAAACCATTGAGGCGATCAAGCATTGCAAAGAAGCAAATGTGCCGATGATTATAGCGATCAATAAAATCGACAAAGATGGCGCAAACCCACAAAAAGTGCGCGAACGCCTGCTGGAACATGAAGTGATTGTTGAGGGGATGGGCGGCGATGTGCAGGATGTCGAAATATCCGCGCTGAAGAAAACCAATTTGGAAGAGTTGATCGAAAAGCTCGCTTTGCAGGCCGAGTTGATGGAACTTTCCGCCAATCCGGACCGCTCCGCCGAAGCTATTGTTGTAGAGGCACAGCTCGATAAAGGCCGGGGAGCGGTCGCCACCGTCCTGATTAAGCGCGGTACATTGGAACGCGGCGATGTCTTTGTTGTCGGCGCGGAAAGCGGTAAGGTTCGCGCAATTATTGATGATAAAGGCAAGCAGGTCAAAAAAGCTACGCCGGGTATGCCGGTTGAGGTTTTGGGGCTTACCGGCGTGCCGTCCGCGGGGGATGTCCTGACCGTTGTAGAAAATGAAGCCCGCGCCCGTGAGGTTGCCGGTTACCGTAAGGAACAACAGAATAAAGCGCGGACGACACAGGCGCCGGTTTCGATGGAAAATCTGTTCTCCAATGTCGCGGCAGATCGCGCCATGGAGTATCCGGTGGTGATCAAGGCGGATGTTCAGGGAAGCGCAGAGGCAATTGTTACCGCGCTCACCAACCTGTCAACCGACGAGATCAAGGTACGGGTGCTGCATAGCGGTGTGGGCGGTATTACCGAAAGCGATATGCAATTGGCGGCCAATAGCAATGCCCCGCTGATCGGTTTCAATGTGCGTCCCAACAGCAAGGCTGCGGCCATTGGCAAGCGGGACGGGGTGCGGTTGAAATATTTTGATGTCATCTATCATCTGACCGCAGATATTGCGAAGGAAATGGCCGGAGAGCTTGGTCCTGAAATCATTGAAACAGTGGTTGGCCGGGCCGAGGTTAAAGATGTCTTCAAATCAGGAAAGCGGGACAAGGCCGCTGGCTTGCTGGTCATTGAAGGGCTTATCAAAAAAGGTCTCAGCACACGTCTCACCCGCGAGGATGTTATCATCAGCGCGACAAAGATCGCATCGCTGCGCCGGTTCAAGGATGATGTCGATGAAGTTCGTGCAGGTATGGAATGCGGCGCGGTGCTTGCCGATACCAACGATGTGCAAGCAGGCGATATGCTCGAAATCTTTGAAGTGGAGGAACGCGAGCGGGTGCTTTAAGGCCTGCTGATCCGGGATTATATGGCACGGCATAATGATACCTCTCCCGAAGGCCGGTCTGTCCGGTTGCTGCGTGTGGGCGAACAGTTCCGGCATATATTGTCGGAATTGCTCGCACGCGGGGAAGTGCATGACGCATTGTTAACCAGCACCAGCGTGTCGGTGACCGAAGTGCGGATGTCGCCGGACCTGCGCCACGCGACGGTTTTGTTAAACCGTTGTTGGCGCGAATGAGGATGCAGTGCTGAAGGCGCTGCGCACCAACACCGCTTTTTTTCAGCGGGAGGCGGCGCGGCGGATCAAGATGAAATATGCCGCAAGGATAAAATTCCTGCCCGATGAAAGCTTTGATGAAGGGGCGCATATCGAAAAATTGCTGTCCGATCCAAAGGTTAAGCAGGATTTGAATGGTGCGGGGGAATAGCCCTGCGTCTTTGACAGATTAGCATTCATCAGGAACGCAGTCATGGCTAAGCTTTATTTTTACTACTCCTCGATGAATGCAGGAAATCGACGACACTGTTGCAGGCGGATTTCAACTACCGCGAACGCGGCATGGCAACAATGCTTTGGACGGCCATGCTTGATGACCGCTTCGGTAAAGGCACGATAACCTCACGCATTGGTTTGAAGGCAGATGCGCATTTGTTCGACAGCCGAACCGATATTTTTGCCAATGTTGCTGCCGAACATGGAAAACACCCACTTGATTGCATATTGATTGATGAGGCGCAGTTTTTGAGCAAGGAGCAGGTTTTTGGCTGTGCCCGTATTGCCGATGAAGTTGGCTACCTGTGCTATGCTATGGCCTGCGTACCGATTTTCAGGCGGAGCTATTCCCCGGTAGCGCTGCCTTGTTAGGAATTGCCGATGCGTTGATCGAACTCAAGGCCGTGTGTGAATGCGGCCGTAAATCCAGCATGAACCTACGTGTTGACGAACAAGGCAATGCGGTAAAGGCAGGGGCGCAAACGGAGATTGGCGGCAATGACCGCTATGTGGCGCTATGCCGGAAACATTTTATGGAAAAAATGGGATGACCGCGCATCCCCTGTCACAGATATTGGCCGAGAGCGATATGGTCTTGCAGCCATATGATAGTGAATACCGCGAAGCGCTTCGTGCCGCTTATGCACTGGATCAGAAGATTTGGGAGATTTATCCGCACAGCATGGTTGGCGAACATTTCGAACTGTCCATGCGCCATTTTGAGGCTCATTATGCCGATGGCAATTGGGCCGGTTTCCTAGTGCTTGTGGCGGGGCAGGTGGCGGGTTTGTCCAATTATATCAATGCCGATGCAGGTAATAAAGTGCTGGAAATTGGCGGCACCTATATTAGCCCTGAATTTCGAGGGACAGGTGTTAACGGCAAAATGAAGCGGTTGATGATCAACCATGCCTTTGCCAATGGTTATCGCCGGATCGAATTTCGTGTCGATGCACGCAACAAAAGGTCGCAGGCTGCCGTGCTAAAGCTGGGCGCTGTGCAAGAGGGAATATTACGGCAAAACCGGATTACATGGACCGGCTATGTCCGCGATACTGTGATTTTTGGACTGTTAAAGGATGAATGGCGGGGATCAGCGTCGTGAATGGTTGGATCATTCTTGATAAGCCGCTTGGGCTTGGTTCAACGCAGGCGGTTGCGGCGGTGAAGCGCAATTTGCGGTCCGCCGGCTTGGGCAAGGTCAAGGTTGGGCATGGCGGCACGCTCGACCCGCTTGCGACAGGGGTTTTGCCCATCGCCATTGGGGAGGCGACAAAGCTGTGTGGACGAATGTTGGATGCCAGCAAGATTTATGATTTTACCCTAAGCTTTGGCACCGAAACCAGCGGGCTGGACGCTGAGGGCGAGGTGGTGGCCACGTCCGATACCCGCCCAACAATGCGTGAGATAGAGACTATCTTACCGCAATTCACAGGGAAGATTGAGCAAATCCCACCTGCCTTTTCGGCAATCAAAATAGACGGAAAGCGTGCCTATGACCGTGCCCGTGCAGGCGAAACGGTGGAGATGAAGGCGCGGTCTGTGGAAATTTTGTCGCTTGGTATATCTTCCGTACAATCAACGCGCGATGGGGGGGATTTTCTTGGGTCAATCACACTGACCACCCATGTGTCCAAAGGCACCTATATCCGCAGTCTGGCCCGCGATATTGCTTATGCTTTGGGCACGGTCGGCCATGTCACCATGCTGCACCGCACAAAGGCCGGACCTTTTTCAGTAGAAAGCGCGATTTCACTGGACAAATTGAATGAAATCGGCGAAGGGGCCGCAGCAAATGATTTCATATTGCCGTTTGAGGCTGGACTGGACGACATCCCGGTTCTTAACCTCTCCTCCGAAGCGGTAATCGCACTCCGACAGGGGCGCGTTGTCACGGAACTTGCCACGGATGATGGTCTTTATTGGGTAAGAGACGCAGAGATGCGGCCTGTTGCATTGATAGAGATTTTGGCCGGATCGACCAAAATCATGCGAGGTTTTAATATTTGAAACAAGGATGTTCGAAGGAAAATTATGACTATTACCACTGAACGCAAAGCCAAGCTGGTTAAAGAATATGGCCGTGAAAAAGGCGATACCGGTTCTCCCGAAGTGCAAGTTGCGATTTTGACCGAGCGGATCAACAATCTGACCGATCATTTTCAAGCAAATCATAAGGATAATCACTCACGCCGCGGCTGTTAATGATGGTGAATAAGCGTCGTTCGCTGCTCGCCTATTTGAAAAAGACAGATGAGGAACGCTATAGCGCTCTGATTAAAAAACTTGGTCTGCGTAAATAAGAGATAAAGGCGGCCCCTAGCGGGCCGTTTTTTGTATGAGGGGCAGGCTCACAATTCGGTGAGCCGTCCAAGGGGCATAAAGTCCCCGGCCGCCGCAGGACGGAAATCCTGTAAAATCAGAAGGCCCCGCGCTGCATAGGGCAGGCGGGAATTAAGGAAAATATATGTTTGATGTAAAAAAAGTAGAACTGGAATGGGGCGGAAAGACCCTCACTCTGAAACGGGCCGTATTGCCCGCCAAGCCGATGGCGCAGTGCTTGCGACCCTTGGTGAAACTGTTGTCTTGTGCGCCGTGACGGCTGCAAAATCGGTGAAAGAGGGACAGGATTTCTTCCCGCTCACCGTACATTACCAAGAAAAATTCTCGGCTGCCGGCCGTATTCCCGGCGGCTTTTTCAAACGGGAACGCGGCGCAACGGAAAAGGAAACTTTGGTTTCGCGCTTGATTGACCGTCCGGTCCGTCCGTTATTCCCCGAAGGTTTCTATAATGAAATCAATGTCATTGCTCAGGTATTAAGCTATGATGGTGAAACCGAGCCAGATATTGTTGCTATGCTTGCCGCATCTGCTGCTTTGACTATTTCCGGGGTTCCTTTCATGGGGCCCATTGGTGCGGCCCGTATCGGCTATAAGGACGGCGAATATCAGCTGAACCCGAATATGGCTGAAGTCGAACAGGGTGAGTTGGACCTTGTCGTTGCCGCCACAGGTCAGGCCGTGATGATGGTCGAATCCGAAGCAAAAGAGCTGTCCGAAGACGTCATGCTTGGAGCGGTACTTTTTGCCCATGCGGAGATCAAGAAAGTTGTAGGCGCGATTATTGATCTGGCTGAACAAGCCGCAAAAGAACCTTGGGAAATTGACCTGTCGGACAATACCGCCGATATGAAGGCCGAATTGAAAAAGCTGATCGGAAATGATATTGCCGCAGCTTATAAAATCACCGATAAGTCGGCGCGTTCCAATGCGCTGAATGAAGCGCGGGCAAAGGCGAAGGAGCATTTTTCGGACGCCGAGCCACAGACTCAGATGGTTGCCGGTAAGGTGATGAAGAAGCTGGAGGCTGAAATCGTCCGCGGTGCGATCCTGACAGACGGGCAGCGTATTGACGGCCGAAAAGTGAATGAGATCCGCCCGATTGAGAGCATTGTCGGCTTCCTGCCCCGCACACATGGTTCGGCGCTGTTCACGCGCGGTGAAACACAAGCCATTTGCACCACCACGCTGGGTACCAAAGACAGCGAGCAGATGATTGATGGCTTGGACGGGCTGAGCTACAGCAATTTCATGCTGCACTATAACTTCCCCCCTTATTCCGTTGGTGAAGTGGGCCGTTTTGGTGCCCCCGGTCGCCGTGAGGTAGGTCATGGAAAGCTGGCATGGCGTGCGCTTCACCCTGTGCTGCCTAAATTCGATGATTTTCCCTATACGATCCGTATTTTATCCGACATCACCGAATCCAATGGTTCGTCCTCTATGGCTACTGTCTGCGGCGGGTGCCTGTCGATGATGGATGCGGGCGTGCCGATTGAAAATCCGGTGTCGGGTATTGCCATGGGTTTGATTTTGGAAGGCGATGAATTCGCTGTTCTATCCGATATTTTGGGTGATGAAGATCATCTGGGCGATATGGATTTCAAAGTGGCCGGTTCTGCCAAAGGCATTACAACGATGCAGATGGATATCAAAATTGCCGGTATCACCGAAGAAATCTTCAAAACCGCATTGGATCAGGCCAAGGAAGGCCGCGCCCATATCCTTGGTGAAATGACCAAGGCATTGGGTTCGTCGCGCACCGAATTGTCAAGCCATGCGCCGCGTATTGAAACGCTGCAGATTGACAAGGCGAAAATCCGCGATGTCATCGGCACCGGCGGTAAAGTGATCCGCGAAATCGTTGCCGAAACAGGGGCGAAAGTGGATATTGACGATGAAGGTTTGGTTAAGGTCAGCTCGTCTGATGGTGCGGCGATTGAAGCTGCGCTGAATTGGATCAAGGGTATAGTAGAAGAGGCCGAAATTGGCAAAATTTATGACGGTAAAGTCGTCAACATTGTTGATTTCGGTGCCTTTGTAAACTTCATGGGCGGCAAGGATGGCCTTGTCCACGTATCCGAAATGCGTAATGAGCGTGTCGAAAAAGTAACCGATGTCGTGTCCGAAGGACAAGAAGTAAAGGTCAAGGTGCTTGAAATCGACCCGCGCGGTAAGGTGCGTTTGTCTATGCGTGTTGTGGATCAGGAAACCGGTGAGGAGTTGGAAGATACTCGTCCTGCGCGTGAACCCCGCGCCGAGCGTGGCCCCCGCAAGGGCGGCAATGATCGGGGCCGCGATGGTGGCCGCGATGGTGGTAGGGGCCGACGCGACCGCGGGCCAAAACGTGACGGCGGTGAGAAGGGCGGAACCGATGGCGGAGATGCCGGTCTTCCTGACTTTATTACACAAGATTGATTTTCGCTGTATGTAAAAGAAAAAGGGCTGCTTTGGCGGCCCTTTTTTTGTGGAAAATACGTGCCCATTTGCCCATCATTCATATCCGATACAGCAATGATCGCCAAAGTGCAGTTCACCCTTGGCCAAAGCGTCAAGAGGCTCTAAGGACATTTTATGAACAGAAAAATTCTTGCGCCCGTCATCCTTACCCTTTCAACCGCGCTCCTAGCTGCTTGTGCGTCTTTGGGCGGTGGTGGTGGAGGCGGCAAGGATACACGCTATGTCGCGCGGGATGTGAACACGCTGTATAATGCCGCAAAAGACAGGCTTGACCGTAAACAATATCCCGTTGCCGCCGCTTTGTTTGACGAGGTGGAGCGGCAGCACCCCTATTCGCCATGGGCTCGCCGGGCGCAGTTGATGAGTGCATTCAGCTATTATATGGGCGAAAATACAATGAATCAATTCAGGCATCCCGCCGGTTCCTGTCGATTCATCCAGGCAACAAGGATGCGGCCTATGCCTATTATCTGATCGCGCTCAGCTATTATGAACAGATTAGCGATGTCACCCGTGACCAGAAAATCACCCAGCAGGCATTGGCCGCCCTTGGCGAAGTGCAACGCCGTTACCCCGATACCCGCTATGCCGCTGACGCACGGTTGAAAACCGATTTGGTCAACGACCATTTGGCTGGTAAGGAAATGGAAATTGGCCGTTTTTACCAGCGCCGCTCGCTTTGGCTGGCATCGGTTATTCGTTTCCGCGAAGTAGTTGATAAATATGAGACCACAACGCATACTCCAGAGGCTCTATACCGCTTGACCGAAGGCTATTTGGCGATGGGTGTGCCGGAGGAGGCAAAAAAAGTCGCTGCTGTGCTCGGTGCCAATTATCCTGGCAGCCAATGGTATGAACGCGCTTATGCTCTGATGCAAAAGCACGCGCCAAGCGCCTGATTTTGTCTTAAACGAGGGTCATGCTCACTTCGCTCTCGATTCGTGACGTAGTTTTGATTTCTGCGCTTGATTTGGATTTTCGCGGGGGACTTGGCGTACTGACCGGTGAAACCGGTGCGGGCAAATCAATATTGCTGGATTCGCTTGGGCTGGCCCTTGGAATGCGCGCCGATAGCGGCCTTGTCCGCCATGGCAGTGACAAAGCATTGGTCAGCGCCAGTTTTGACTTACCAAATGGTCATGGCCCGCTTGCCAATATACTCGATGAAAATGACATAGAAATTGAACCCGGCGAACCGCTGATCATCCGCCGGTCGGTAAAGGCCGATGGGGGCAGCAAAGCCTTTGTCAATGATCAGCCATGCTCTGCGGCTTTGCTGCGTGAAATTGGCGGGTTGCTTGTGGAAATTCATGGCCAACATGATGATCGCGGGATGTTGAACCCCAAAGGGCATAAGGCGCTTCTCGATAGCTTTGCCCGCACCGATATTACCGCGACATCATCGGCCTTTGCCGCATGGAATGATGCCAAAAAACGTCTTTCAGAGGCGCAGATGGGCATAGAAAATGCGGAGCGTGACCGCGATTTCCTGATCCATGCGCTTGATGAACTGAACCGTTTTTCTCCGCAGGAGGGTGAGGAGGAGCAGCTTGCGGGCGAACGCAGTGATATGCAAAAGGGCGAACGGCTGACCGATGATTTGCGGGCGGTATTGAAAATATTTGAAGGGTCGAAAAGCGCCGTGGCGGAAATGCGCAGCGCAGCCCGCCGGCTTGACCGGCTTGGCCCTGAACATCCATTGCTCGCAGAAGCGCTGTCCGCGCTTGACCGGGCGGTGATTGAAGCGAGCGAAGCTGAAAACAAGCTGGAGGCGGCAAAAGAGGCGCTGACATTCGATCCGCAGCGATTGGATGACATAGAAACTCGCCTGTTTGAGCTGCGCGCCATTGCCCGCAAACATGGTGTCACGCCTAGCGGTTTGCACGCATTGCAAAGCGAATTTGCCGCCAAGCTGGAGACCATTGACGCCGGGACAGAGGGGTTGGCGCGGCTCAAGGCGGAGGTTGCCGGTAAGGCCGAAGCATATCACGCAGCCGCCAGTGCGCTGGGGCGTTTGCGGCGCGAGGCGGCGGCACGGCTTGATATGGCGGTCGCGGCGGAGTTGAAACCGTTAAAATTGGATGCTGCACAGTTCAAAACGGACATAGAAGCTTTGCCCGAAGAACGTTGGGCGCCGGACGGTATGGACCGGGTTGAATTTTTAATTTCCACAAACCCCGGTGCGCCCTTTGCTCCGCTCACCAAAATTGCATCCGGCGGAGAATTGTCACGGTTCATCCTCGCGCTAAAGGTGGCCTTGGCCGAAGAGGGCGGGGCGCAAACAATTATATTTGACGAAATTGACCGCGGCGTCGGCGGCGCGGTGGCCAGTGCAATCGGCGAACGGCTCGCCCGGCTTGCCAAGCGCACTCAATTGCTTGCCGTCACCCATAGTCCGCAGGTCGCAGCCAAGGGCGGAACGCATTATTTCATTGCCAAATCGAGCCAAGGCACAGTGACGCGGACCGATGTGGTCGAGTTGGACAAGGAAGGCAGGCGGCAGGAAATCGCAAGGATGCTTTCGGGCGCGGAAGTGACAGAAGAGGCAAGGGCGCAAGCGGAAAGATTGCTGGAAGGGGTGTGATGGTGAACGCAGATAGTGATCTTGAATCCTTTTCCGACGCCGATGCCGCCAATGAATTGATGCGTCTTGCCAAGACGATTGCGCATCATAACCGGCTTTACCATGCCGATGATGCGCCGGAGATTAGTGACGCGGATTATGATGCGTTGATGCGGCGCAATAATGCGCTGGAGGCTGCCTTTCCGCATTTGATCCGCGCTGATAGCCCTAATGCGCAGGTGGGGGCAGCGGTGGAAGCTTCGCCTCTGTCAAAAGTGACCCATGCCAAGCGGATGATGAGCCTTGATAATGCATTTAGCCATGAAGATACGCAGGATTTTGTTGCCCGGATAAGGCGGTTTTTGAACTTATCCGAAGATGAACCGGTTGCGTTAACGGCGGAAGATAAGATTGACGGGCTTTCTTGCTCGCTTCGCTACGAAAAAGGCGTGCTTGTGCAGGCGGCAACGCGCGGTGACGGGCAAGTGGGTGAGGATGTGACCGCGAATGTGCGAACAATTGCCGATATTCCGGAAAAACTCATAGGGGATAATATTCCGGACCTATTTGAAATTCGCGGCGAGATTTATATGTCCAAGGCGGATTTTGCGGCGCTCAATGCAGCGCAGCAAAATTCGGGAGGAAAGCTGTTTGCCAATCCACGTAACGCCGCCGCCGGATCGCTGCGCCAAAAAGATGCGAGTGTTACCGCGTCGCGGCGCTGCGCATCGAGGGCGAGCCACTCCGGTCCCTGCCGTCGCCTCCGTGACGGCGAAGCGGCGGCTCAGGTGCCAGGCGAAGGCGAAGGACACGAGCGGCGCGGCGTAGAGGGAGAAGAAGAAGCTCTTGCCGAAGGCGACCGCATCACCGCCGAGGACACCGCGCCGGAGGCGACGTAGCCGACGAAGTCGTGCAGGCTGGCCAGGGAGAGGAAGGCGAGCGCCGCCGCGAGCAGGCTGAGGTCGGCGCCGCGGCG
>JAAURJ010000006.1 GCA_012032285.1 Sphingomonadales bacterium | reverse complement strand
TGATGATGCGGCTATGGTGATGGACGAGCTGTCCCGCTTTTACGAGCCATTTTGTCGCGCAAAGCGGCCTGACCAATTGGCCATGACCGTGCTGATGCGTCCCGATAAACAGCAGATACTGGATAATATCCCGCTGCCCATGCTGCTCATTGATCGGAATGGGCAGATTGGTTTTTGCAATAATGCCGCCGAAAATTTCTTTGGTCGCAGCGCGCGCAAAATGGAGGAGATGGAGGCGGGCATCATTATCACCTTTGGCGACGCCTCCATGAGCCGCCTTTTGCAGGCGAGCGAAGGCGATATCAGCGCTCAGGATGTGGTTATAAACGCGGCTTCCGGTCCTGTGAATGCCGATATATCCGTGTCCATGCTGCTTGATTATCCTGAATGGCGGATGGTGATCCTTTCCCCTCGACATGGAGGCAGAAATCATATCAGTGATCACGACAGCGAGGGTTCGCAGCAAGCCATGGGGGCACCGGCCATTTTGGGGCATGAGATCAAAAACCCGCTTGCCGGGATAAAGGGCGCTGCACAATTATTGGCGCGCAAGGTTGACGAAAAAACACGTCCGCTTACCGATTTGATCGTGAATGAAGTCGACCGTATTGCGCGTCTGCTCGATCAGATGCAGAATTTAGGAAATAGTACGCCCAGCAATCTTGTTGCTGCCAATATCCATTTGGTGATCGAACGTGCCATCCGATCGATTCGTGCCGCCAACAGGGCGCTGCCTGAAATCACGATCAACTATGATCCGTCATTGCCCGATGTGATGATCGACGAAGATGCAATGGTTCAGATATTGATAAACCTTATCCAAAATGCGGTTGATAGCCTTGATAATAAATCTGATTCTATTATTGGGATCAGCACACGTTTTGTTATGGGCGGCGAATTGCGTGATGCGAGCGAGGATCGCAAATCTGTTAAATTGCCAATTGAGGTCACCATATCTGACAATGGCTCCGGCGTTCCTAAACATATCGAAAATGAACTTTTCTCCCCCTTTGTCACCAGCAAAAGGGAGGGGCAGGGGCTTGGTCTTGCGATTGTCCGCAAATTGGTGAAACAAATGAACAGCCGGATTATCTATGAACGGGATCAGGATAAGGCGATTACGTACTTCCGTCTGTTCCTGCCCATTGCTGGGCGTGCAGGGGATAAGTAGTGAAAAAAATAAAAGTCCTTTTAGTGGAGGATGACGCCTCAATAGGTGTGGTGATTTCTGCGGGTCTTGCGGCAGAAAATATCGAGGTCGAAATTTGCGATAGCGTTGCAATGCGGGACATTGCCCTGTCCGAAAATGAATATGATGTCATGATCACCGATGTGATTTTGAAAGACAGCGACGGGCTTGCAACACTGGCTGTCGTGCAAGAGCGTCATGGTGATATGCCGATCATCGTCATTTCCGCACAGAATACTCTGGATACAGCGGTTCGAGCGAGCGAGATTGACGCTTTTGAATATTTTCCAAAGCCTTTTGATCTCAATGACCTGATTATGGCGGTAAAGCAGGCAGCGGAGCGGCGCAAATATCCGCAGCAGCAGGATTCCAGCCTTGTCGAGGCCAATATGCCTATGGTCGGTCGCAGCGCCGCGATGCAGGAAGTGTACCGGATGGTTGCGCGTCTTTTGCGCAATGATTTATCGGTCTTGATCCTTGGCGAATCAGGGACGGGTAAGGAATTGGTGGCAGAGGCGATCCATAATTTGGGCCAACGCAAAACAGGACCATTTGTTGCTGTAAATATGGCCGCTATACCCGCAGAGTTGATAGAGGCCGAATTGTTTGGCCATGAAAAGGGCGCCTTTACAGGTGCTGTGGGGCAATCCATCGGCCGGTTTGAACAGGCTCAAGGCGGGACTCTATTCTTAGATGAAATTGGCGATATGCCCAAACACGCGCAAACCCGGTTGCTCCGCGCTCTACAAAGCGGTGTTATTAGCCGGATTGGGGGAAAGGCCAGTATCCGTCTTGATGTTCGGATTATCGCCGCAACACACCAAAATTTAGAACAGCAAATCGCAGCGGACAAATTTCGGGAAGATTTATATTACCGGCTGAATGTCGTGCCGATCAATATGCCGCCCTTGCGTGACAGGCCCGATGATATTGGCTTGCTCGCGAAGCATTTCTTGGGGCTTGCCGCAAAAGAGGGGCTGCCGGATCGGCAATTGGACGACAGCGCAATTGACCTGCTCACCCGAATGCCATGGCGTGGTAATGTCAGGGAGCTTAAAAACCTGATGTACCGGGTCGCTCTGGTTGCAAGGGAAGATGTTATTTCTGAAACGGCGATATTGCAAAGCAGCGAGGCCGGTGAAGACAATGAATTTCCAGCGGGAGGTTGTAGTTTTGAAGCCGCTGTCAGCCAATTTCTGGCCAACCACAAAAATCGCGGCCATTCAAAAGAGAAGATTTACCCGCGCGCACTTGCCGCTTTTGAAATGCCGTTGCTTAAAATGGTGCTTAAGCAAGTGCGTGGAAATCAGCTTAAAGCTGCGGCTCTACTGGGTATCAACCGCAATACGCTGCGTAAAAAGCTGACCGAATATGGTATAGGAACTGGCGGCACAGGTTGAAATGAAGGATTGTCGGGATGATTGGAATATAGAGAGCATTTTTGTGCTTTCCTTGCAACGCAATCGCTGCGATAGTGTCTAAATGGCAACAATTGATGCAGCTTTGGATAGACCCGCCCAAGGTCCGTTCATGCGTAACATCTCCGCGCTAACCGATTGGATAGGGAATGATCGGTCTATCCGCTTTTTGGAGTTTTCCAGCGTTGTTGCCCTTATCGCCATGGCGATTTTTACTGCGACATTATTAAATAACCAAAATGGCGATGTGGAACCTTTGTCGCCAGCAATGGCGGCGTCTTTGTTGGTGGCAAATCTTCTTCCTGCGACGATATTGCTTGTGCTTATCGGCAGGCGGATGGCGCTTCGCCGGGCGGAGCTTGTCAATGCGGGCAGCAAGAAGCGGCTGCACGTCCGGCTTGTGGCGCTATTCTCTCTTATATCTGCGACCCCGACCTTATTGTTGGTAATATTTGCCTCGCTGCTGTTTCAAAGCGGGGTGCAATTTTGGTTCTCAGGCTCGCGCGCGGAATGCTGGAAAATGCAGGCCAGTTGGCGTCGGGCTATCAACAGGAAAAAATGCGTGATGTGGGCGAAGAAACCGCCACTATGGCCGATGATTTACGCAACATCCTAAACCAGCTCTCGGTCAATGATCCAGAATTCCTAAAAGTCTATGTTACGCAGGTTTTGAACAGAAAATTAAGCGAATCGGCCATTGTTACTATTGGCAATGACGGGGTACAAAGCACAGCCGCCGTGGTGTCACCCGATGACAATCGCAAAGGCGATTGGATCGAGGCCGAATATCTGAAACGCATTGATGCCGGTGAAAATCTAGTGGTTGCAATCAAAAACAATAGGATAGAGGCGGTGACCCTGATTTATGGCTCGCCGCGCTCCTATCTTTACACCAACCGCGCCGAATCTGTGCCAACATTCAGCTTGGGCACCAAAGCGCAATCGGTGCTGAAAGATTACCGTGATATGGAAATCCGATCCCGAAGCCTGCAATTGCAATTTAACGCGGCGCTTTATTTTATATCGTTATTGATCATCGGAATAACGGTTTGGGTTGCGCTGATTGTGGCGGACCGGTTGGTGCGTCCGGTGACCAATTTGGTATCGGCCGCGCAGAAAATTGCCGATGGCGACCTTGCCGCGCGTGTCGATGAAAGCGATCTGCGTGAGGATGAGGTTGGATTTCTCTCCCAATCCTTCAACCGCATGACCGAAAGGCTGCAAAGCCAGACCAGCACCTTAATTTCGGCAAACCGCCAATTGGATGATCGCCGCGCCTTTATCGAAGCGGTTTTGGAATCGGTCACCGCAGGTGTAATCAGCGTCGATGCCAATGGCGTTATCCAACTGGCTAATTCAACCGCTGAAAAGCTTTTGTCGGGGAAATTGGATACGATAGCAGGGCAGAAATTCGCTAAAATTGCGCCAGCTTTGGCGGTCCTTTTGGCCAATGGGCAAAGCCGCGCTGTGGTGCAGCTTGGCGATGGTCCTGAACCGCTGACCATGGCGGTCAGAATTGTGAGCGAAGGGGCGAATAATGTTGTCACCTTTGAAGATATCAGCCAGCAGCTTGCCGACCAGCGCCGCGCCGCATGGTCCGACGTCGCTCGCCGGATCGCGCATGAAATTAAAAACCCCTTGACCCCAATCCAATTGGCGGCCGAAAGATTGCAGCGACGTTTTGGCAAAGAAATGGAAAATGACAGGCCGATCTTTGAACAATTAACTAGCACAATCATTCGGCAGGTTGGCGATTTGCGCAATATTGTCGATGAATTTTCTGCTTTTGCCCGTATGCCCAAGCCGTCATTCCGACTGGAAGATTTGCATGACATTTTGGGTCATGCGGTGTTTTTACATGAGGTTGCGCATCCCGATATCCGCTTTACCTATTCGCATCCTGATAAGGCGCCATCGCTAATCTGCGACCGGAGGCAATTGGGGCAAGCCTTTACCAATATCCTGAAAAATGCGGTTGAGGCGATCAGTGAAAATGATGTTGAAAATGGAGTAATATCAATAGAACTAGCGGTTCCAAATGACGAAATTCATATCACTGTGCGAGACAATGGTCCGGGCCTGCCTAAAGACCGGGAACGGCTCATCGAACCCTATGTTACGACACGTAAAAAAGGATCGGGGCTTGGCCTCGCCATTGTGCATAAAATAGCCGAAGAACATTTTGCTCAGATATTTTTTAATGATGCTAATGGGGGTGGCGCGGAGGTAAGTATCGTCTTTATGCCAGAAATAATAGCTCAAAAAACTACAATATCACCCTTAACAAATGACAAGAAGGACAGTGTTTAGTCATGGCTTTGGATATTTTAATCGTCGATGATGAGAAAGACATTCGGGATCTTGTTTCCGGTGTTCTGGACGACGAAGGCTATCAAACGCGCACCGCCTCGACGGCGGATGCAGCGCTTGCAGCAGTGGATGAAAGGCTGCCTTCCTTAATGTTATTGGATGTGTGGCTGCGCGGTTCGTCAATGGACGGGCTAGAACTGCTGCAATTGCTTAAGCAGAAGCATCCACAAATCCCTGTCATTGTTTTTTCAGGTCATGGCAACATCGACACAGCAGTGGCCGCCGTTTCGCATGGGGCGGTTGATTTTATCGAAAAACCCTTTCAGGCCGAAAAGTTACTGCATCTGGTATCCAAAGCGACCGAAACACAGAGGCTGCGTGAAGAGAATGAGACATTACGGGCCAAAATTGGTCATGCCGAAGAGCTGACCGGATCATCCGCAGCCATCAACAATGTTCGCGCCACGCTGAAAAAAGTGGCTTCTACAGGAAGCCGGCTGCTCATCACCGGTCCTGCCGGCGTAGGCAAGGAGGTGGCCGCGCGGCTGCTGCATAGTTGGAGTCCGAGAGCCGATGCGCCATTCATTTCGGTCAGTTCCGCACGGCTCGCCTCAGACCGGTTTGAGGCGGAATTGTTCGGCATAGAGGAAAATGGCGCATTTGTATCTGTTGGTATGCTGGAACGTGCGAATGGCGGGACATTATTCCTTGATGAGGTGGCCGATATGCCGATGACCACGCAGGCAAAGATTTTACGTGTTCTGACAGATCAAAGTTTTGTGAGGCTTGGCGGTGACCGGCAAATCCGTGTTGACGTGCGTTTCGTGTCAGCCACCGCGCGGGATTTACAAGAGGAAATTGGCGAAGGCCGGTTCCGCGAAGACCTATTCTACCGGCTGAATGTCGTGCCGGTAGAAATTCCGCCCCTGACAATGCGGCGGGAGGATATTCCTGACCTCGCCCATCATTATGCCGCCCGCTTTGCCGCCGAACACCGTATCCCGCCCCCCGATATTTCGGATGAAACTATGGCAGCGCTGCAAGCTTGTGAATGGCCGGGCAATGTTCGTCAGTTGCGAAATATTATTGAGCGCACCATCATTCTTGCTCCGTCGGAGCGGCTAAAACAAATTGATGCCGATATGTTACCTGCAGAAGTGATTAACAATTATGAAGGGGCAGAACAAAATGTAACATCTTTAATGGGGGCGCCGCTTCGTGAGGCACGCGAATCGTTTGAACGTGAGTATTTACAGGTTCATATTAAGCGTTTTTCAGGCAATATCTCTAAAACCGCTAATTTTGTTGGTATGGAAAGATCGGCGCTGCACAGAAAGCTCAAATTGCTGGGTATAACCGTTCGTAAGGGCAATATCAGTCAGGATTGAGCTACTTAATGCGTTAGTTCAAAAAACAAGTGCGCAAATATTTGCGAATATTGTGAATTTGATGTAAAAGATTTGTCGAAATGGCGCTGCATATTGCGCCCAATGATAAGAAAATGGACAGAATAATGACGGATAAAAATAATGGCCTGCAGGATCTTTTTCTAAACTCCCTTAGGAAATCCAAAACCCCAATCACCATGTTCCTTGTGAAAGGTGTTAAATTACAGGGTGTTGTAACATGGTTTGACAATTTCTCCGTTTTGTTGCGGCGCGATGGTCAGGTGCAGCTTGTTTACAAGCATTCCATATCGACAATTATGCCATCCACTTCGCCTGACCCTGAACCATTTCAGGATATGATGAATAGAGCGAAGCACAAACCCGGCCTTTTGCAGGATGTATTCCTCTATGCGATGAGCGATCGCCGCGAATCAGTGACCACATTTTTGGTCAATGGTGTGATGTTGCAAGGCGCGATTGTTGCTTATGACCTGTTTTCCGTCTTGCTTGAACGGGACGGCACATCACAACTGGTTTATAAACACGCTATTTCAACCATTCAACCGGCAGGCCCAGTCAATTTGGCCGATTATAATCAGGGCAAGGATGAGGAATCGGATTGAGCGTTTTTAACCGTGATGCAGGCGATGAATTCGCCCGCGGTGCACGCACTCTGATAATCTACCCGGAATTGCCGGGAAAATCCGCTTTATCAGCAGAAGCGCGATTAGAAGAGGCGCGTGGACTTGCGTTGGCCATTGGCTTGAATATCATTGAAAGCAAATCTTACCGTGTACGAAGCCCGCGCGCTTCTACATTATTGGGCGGCGGGCAAGTGGATGAGATTGCGGAGATGGCCCTTAATCAGGAGATTGACCTGCTGATTATCGACAGCAATTTAACCGCGATACAGCAGCGCAATTTGGAAGATAAGACACAGGTTAAAACCATCGACCGCACCGGATTGATCCTAGAAATTTTCGGAGAACGGGCAGCAACTGCGGAGGGACGGTTGCAGGTGGAACTGGCTCATCTCGACTATCAGGCGGGCCGTCTGGTGCGCAGTTGGACTCATTTGGAGCGGCAGCGCGGCGGTTTTGGCTTTTTAGGCGGACCGGGGGAAACGCAAATTGAGGCCGACCGGCGGATGATCCGCGACCGGATGGCAAAACTGCGTCGCGATTTGGAAGAGGTAAAGCGCACCCGCAGCCTGCACCGCGCAAGACGCCAACGTGCCCCTTGGCCAACAATCGCGTTGGTCGGCTATACCAATGCCGGTAAATCCACATTGTTTAATAAACTGACCCGATCAGATATGATGGCCGAGGATCTGTTATTTGCGACGCTTGATCCCACAATGCGCCAGATCATACTGCCAGGCGTGGATAAGGCGATATTGTCCGATACTGTGGGCTTTGTTTCTGACCTGCCAACGCAGCTTGTGGCGGCATTCCGCGCGACATTAGAAGAGGTGACAACCGCTGATATCATCATCCATGTCCGCGACATCGCCCATCCTGCTAGCGATGCGCAGCGTCATGACGTGCTTTCTATTCTTAAGACACTCGGCATTGGCGATCCGGCTGATGCTGATTTAGAGGAGCAGGGCAGGGACATTCCGATATTAGAGCTGTGGAACAAAATCGACCTAGTAACAGACGATCATCTGAAAGACCTTCAAGCACTTGCCAGCCGCAATGACAATATATTGTTGTTATCTGCAGAGAAGGAAATCGGTCTGGATGCGCTTCGTCAAAATATATCCAGTCAAATCGCCAAAGGAAATGAACAGCGTACCATCAAAGTCCCGGTTAGCGACGGCGCGGCTTTGGCCTGGCTGCACAGCAAGACAGTTGTGAAAGTCTTGTCTGAAGAGGAAGAATTTGTCACTTTGACTATATCGCTCAGCCCGCAAAATTGGGGGCAATTTGGCAAATTATTTCTGTTTAAGGATTGACCATTTCCCGTTTCACCCATTGCCATTCGGCCTCTTTTTCATCCAACGTCATGCCTTCAAAAGCATCCCCCGCTTTCTCTTCCATCGCCCTGAAACGGCGTTCGAATTTATTGGTTCCTGCTTTTAAAGCCGCTTCTGCGTCCACACCATAATGCCGGGCAACATTCACTGCAGCAAAGAGCAAGTCGCCCATTTCCTCAAAACGCTCCGCACAGGATTCCGCCGCTTGTAACTCGGCTATTTCTTCGGATAGCTTCGCAAGCGCCCCTTGGCCATCGGGCCAATCGAACCCGGTCCGAGCGGCCCGTTTTTGAATTTTTTGGGCGCGCAGCAAAGCGGGCAGGGCGAGCGCCACTCCTGCAAGGGCGCTGTTATCGCTTTGCTTTTCCTGCCGCTCGGCCGCTTTAATCGCTTCCCAATTGCGAACCACAGCGCCCGGACTTTCTGCCACTTCACTACCAAAGACATGGGGGTGGCGGCGGATCATTTTATCACCAACTGTAAAGGCGACGTCGTCAAAGTCAAAAAAGCCAAGCTCCTTAGCCATTTGGCTATGGAAAACGACTTGCAACAATAAATCGCCCAATTCATCCTTCAATGCGTCCATATCCAAACGCTCAATCGCATCGGCTACCTCATACGCCTCTTCGATTGTATAAGGGGCGATGGAAGCAAAATCCTGCTCCAAGTCCCACGGGCAACCGCCATCAGGGTCGCGTAGCTTCGCCATGATAGCAAGAAGCGATTGCAGCGGGTTTTGATTGTTTTGCATTGTTAATTTCCGTTTGATTATGGTTTCTTATATTCCATAAAGCCGAACAGTTGAACGTAAATCGCGAGAATTCACCATTGAAAAAACCATAGGATTGAATTCACTTTGCGCATAACTACGCTAATCTTGGGTTGAAGGGTAAGGGAACGATATCTTTGCATCAAGAAACTATAATCTTGGCAAATGCACTCGGCGCGAAACCATTACAAGTCCAGTTCTGGCTCTAGCAGGAACGGCGCGCGCGCTATCGACCTTTTCAGGATGAAATTACTTCCTTATCTTTTCATTTCCATCAGAGCTTATTCAACCGTTATGATACCGCTCGGCAAGTGCTATCAGCAAATTGCATACGCAATTTCATTGAGGTCGCGGCCATGTCAAACCTTTCCAATCTGCCGAGCGCAAGGGGCATGGATGAATAGCCGATGGTTTCGTTGGTCCCGGCATCGATAAAGGTGGCCGTTATTTTCTTAGACGCCATCATCTCGTCCTTAATAGCCGTGATCAGGGCCAGCGTTGCAAGGGTATCCTTGTCTGGCAGGGGTATGAAAAGGGGATTGAATAGGGCGCTTCTTGTGTTCTTTCCCGCTTGTTGTTTGCCAAATATGCCGTGGAGCATATAGGCCCTGCCGCTGCCATCTTCCTTTTCTGTTTGCTGCAGAAGTTTAAGCGGACGTTCCTCTGTTCCCAACCCGGCGGCATCAACCTCCATGCTGACAATCATGTTACGCAGGAATGGTTTTCGGTGCTCCGCAGAAAAAACACTATTGCCGGTATCATAATAATCAATGACAAGCCGGAACAGCGGGCTTGCTTCGCCCAGCGAAGGGTCAAGCGGTTTTGTGAAGTTCATCAGGCCGCTGGTGCGCGGGATGTCACCCGCCTTGGCCGCATGGATGGCGGCGCTCATCACCATTTTCATTGCGCTGACTTGGGGGGCACCTAGCTCCCGCGCATTATAAGTCCTCTGTGCGGTGCATTCGGCGACCTGCGCCTTGCCCTCTGAAGGTAAAGCAAAAAGGACCGGACCAGAGGCGAACAAAAGGCGCTAACAATTGTCTTCAACACGCTCACCCCCGGAACACCGCAGCTTGCCGGATGCGGGGCGCAAGAGGATCGGTGCGCATGGAAACGGGCTTGCCGCCGCCAATCGCGTCTGCGCTAACCATTTTGCAACCCTCACTATCGCCTAATTCGCAGGCGCGGGTATAATATGAACGGGATTTCCCTGCATCCTTTGGCGTGCCGTAACCAATCTCATGGATCAAGGCCAGATTGAAACAACCCTTTGCATCTTCTAACGCGCAGGCTTTTTCATAGGCTATCCGCATCGCGCTCAGATCTTTGGGACCACCGCCTCCATTACCATAATCGATGCCAAGGCTGGTGCAAGCAAAGCCATGGCCAAGATCGCAGGCCTTGGAATAAATGCGCCGTGCAGCAGCGGTTTCCTTGGCACCGCCCAGCCCCTGACGCAGCATATCAGCATAATTGGTGCAGCCACGGGGATATTCAAGATCGCAAGAGCGCGCGAAGAAATTGCGCGCAGCGTTTTTGTCTTCATCCTGCGCCTCCCCCAGATAATGCAATATGCCTGCATTCAGACACGCAAGTCCGCCGCCCATGCCGCAGGCCTTATCATAAAGCTGTAACGCCGCAGACATATCGGTGCCGCCGCCGCGCCCTTTTTCATATAAAAAGCCAAGGTCATTGCAGGCATCTAGTTTGCCCAAATCGCACGCCCCTTGAAACGCCATTCGGGCGGAGGCTTCGTCCTTGTCGCCGCTGGTGCCATCCCGATAATCAAGCCCAAGACGGTAGCAGCCTTCTGCATCATCCCGGTCGCAGTTTTCGCGGTGGCGGTCGCGCACGGATGGCTCTGCACTTGGTGTACCGATATTGCCAGCATCATCGCTCACCTGTCCGCGCTTTTGGGCTTTTAGCCGCTGTTTCTGTGCGGAGCAGGCGATGGTGTTGCCCAGACTGCAGGATTTGGCCAATGCGCGGTCCGATGCCGCCATATCATGCACACCGCCATCGCCAATTTCGGCCATCACCGAATAGACCAGGCAGGCATTGTCCTGATCCAGACTGCATAAGTCGGCATAGAGCTTGCGTGCCTTTGCGGGATCATCCGGCCCGCCCTTGCCGTCATAATATAGCTCAGCCAGCTTGCCGCAGGCGCTGACACTCCCGCTGTCGCAGCCCTTTGTGAAGGCCGCCCGCGCTGCCGGATAGTCGCGCTTTCCCAACAGCCCGTAAAAATACAGGCTGCCAAGGTTGCTGCATCCATTGGCTTCGCCGCCATCGCAGGCTTTTTTTAGCAGAATTTGTGCCTTTTCAGGCTCCTTCTTTCCGGCCAGCCCGTTCATCAGGATGACGCCCATATTGTCGCAAGCGAAAAGCGAGCCGGCGTCGCAGGCGCTGGTCAACACGCCGGATGCCTTTGCGATATCCGTGTCCCCGCCTTCGCCGGTCATCAGCATATAGCCGAAATTCGCGCAGCCACCGGCTTCCCCCGCTCCGCAGGCGACATCGAAGAACGCCCGCGCTTCGATCAGGTTCGTTGCTCCGCCCCTACCAAATTTTAACATGGTGCCATAATTGCTGCAGGCGGCGGCGATATTGCCATCGCAGCCTTTTGCATATAGCGCCCGTGCCTTGGTAAGATTATGTTCGGCGGACAGGGCTTCGGGAATCCTGTCCTCATAAATCAACTGCGCCAGATTGTGGCAGGCCCCTGCGCTACCCTTGTCGCAAGCAAGGTCATAGGTCAGCACCGCCGCGTGCGGATCTTTTGGCCCGCCTGCACCTTCCTCCACCATAGAGGCCAGAAAATTGCATCCCTCGGCATCGCCCAAATCGCAGGATTTTCCGGCATATTGCCGTGCCTTTACAGGGTCAGCAACAATGCCTGCTCCTGCATAATATGCGGAAGCCAAATTCACACAGGCGCGGCCGTCATTTTTTGCGCTACAGGCATTTTCCAATTGCATTATGTCTTCTGCACTGGCGCTGGTTTGTGTAGTTGTGCTTTTATGTTGGCCATAAGCAGCCGCAAATTGCGCCGGAAGCAGCAGCAGGCTTAAAAAAGCTGCGATCGGTTTTGCGGCGCGGATCATTTTTGGCCTATAACGCCGCAAGCAGTGCTATCGCCCAAATCGCAGGCCTTTTTGAAAAATTTCTTTGATTCAGTTGCGGATGCTGCCACGCCTTCTCCATTTTGGTATAATATACCGAGGCTTCGACAGCTGATATTGTTATTTGCGGAGCAGGCTTTTTCAAACGCCTTGAAAGCGGTCACATGGTCAACCGGGCCGCCGAGACCCGATGTCAAAAAAACTCCATATTCATGACAGGCTTTTATATGCCCGCGGTCGCAAAGCGGTTTCAAAACCGTGCGCGCAGCAGGATGATCAGGGCTGCCCCCCACTCCGTCGCGCATATAAAGCGCCAGATTAAAACAACCAGTATCATCTTTCAGGTCACAGGCTTTTTTGAACAAGGAACGGGCCTGTACCAAATTTTTGGTCCCAGCGGTTCCTGCATGGAGAAAACTGCCATAATTAGAGCAACCTTTCGCAAAGTTCAGATCACACGCCTTGCGGAAATAATTTTCAGCGGCCTTCTGATCTTTTGTCTCAACCTTCCCAAGAGCTTCAAATAATCCTGCATTATAACAAGCAGCACCGTAATTCATGACGCAAGCCTTGCTAAAAAGATTATAGGCCGTCTTCAGGTCTATTGGTACTCCTCCGCCCTCCTCGAACATGACCCCCAGATTGAAACAACCCTCTTTAACACCATCGGTGTAGCAGGCGGCGTTCAATTTCTGCTTGGCAAGGCTATAGTTGCTGGCTTTCCATGCCGCTACTCCTTGATCAAAGTTTGATTTGGGTGCGGCCTGAGACTGCTTTTGCGCCTCTGTTTGCGCCAGAACGGTGCCCCCGGATGCAACCGCAAAATACATAAGGGCAATTGCCCGAAAAACCCCTGTTAATTAGCATGATATAGCTCCCTATTTGCCCTTGCATTTGCCCATATGGGTCATTTTGATTTGGGTGGTAATAAGTGCGCCGACTTGTTCACTGCCGCCGCCCAATATCTGGAATCCAGACAATTCCTTGCCATCCTTGTAAATTGTCATCGACAGGCTGCCCTTCATCGGCATGGACAGATTGCCGCAATATAGGTCTGCCTTCATTTCTTTTGCCTTGTAGACGACATTGGATATCCGGCATGCAGGCGCGAATAATTCGGGAAGCAGTTTTGCATCTTGTTCGGCTATGCACAGCGTCCCGACCTGTTTCGGCCTGTCCTCCCTGATGCTACTGTTACCATTCTCGCGCTCGTTTTTGCTGTCTTTGTAGGTGGCACTGCCGCCCTGGCTCATTTCAATCTGCCATTCGCCGTGTTCAAAGTGCGGGGCAGTATCCATACAAAGCGCCGTGGTGGCGGGCAAAATGGCGAGGAGAGCCATGATCCTTATTGCTGATTTCATCTTGCGTTCCTTTCCGGTGCATAGCGTGTCTCTCCCACCGGCTTTGTCTCATTAAAACCGATGTTGCTGATTTTGAAATCATGGCCCACGATTTCAAAATCCATATTCACCGTGCCGCCCGTTACGCAGCATCCCGGATCGCCATCGCGGCGGACCATTGAAAAGCCGCTGCTCTCACGCAGGTTGAAATGGATGGGGGAGGCCAGCGTAAAGCCAGCTGGCATCATCTTGTCGGCACGCAGCTGAATCTCATAGGCTGTGGTATAATTCCAACCCTTTCCATTGGTATACAAAATATGGTCTGCTGTGCCGAGGCCGCCATTGCTGGCCGGGATATGAATGATGCCAATCCCGTCGCCATCGCGCGGGGCGTGCGGCGCATCAAAAAAACCATCCACCTGAATGGCGGTGAGCAGCGACGGCGCTGCGCCATTTTCAAACAGCACCATCATTTCCGCAAGCGGACCGTCCTTGGGTTGCAGCACCATATGCTGCCATCGGAAAGTCGAACCGGTTATAGTCAGGTTTATCTGACCACTCGCCACAACCAAGCAGCTGGCTTTTGTTCGGAAAAGACACTCTGTGCCCATCTTTTCCAAAGCTGCGCTATCAAGACTTACCGCGCGTTCCACAACTTCTTTATCGCAGCCGCTTTCATATCTACCGTCGGGGCAGACAAATATGTTTGATTCCACGAACATTTCTGGTTCTTCGCCATCAATTGCCGCTGACCCGGCCATATCCTCTTGCTCATTAAATTTGGCCGCGATCTGCATAATGATGCTATTGAGCTCGGCACCTTGGCCCTTATTCGGCTCGCTGAACTGTGTTTGTGCTGTTTTGGCGGTATTATCCGCTTTCACAGCTGAGACGGGCAAGCTGCCCGCGAATATTATAAGACTGAACAAAGCTGCTCTCATAAATGTCATTTGCATATTCCCAGCCACTCCATGAATTTTTCCATCCCGCGTTGTTCATTGTTGATATAGGCGGCGTAGATGTCATCGGCCTTTTCTTCGGCCTTGGCTTGATCGCGTTTGAACAATGCGGGATCATCCTCTGCATCATCAGTTCTCCGCGCCTTTCGCGTCCAGAAAATCTTGCGCTTTTTTGCGTGGGCAGAGGACAGTTCGCGGCGAAGGGCTTTTGTAAAGACAGGATCGGCGGCACTTGCCACCGCATAATCCCACCTGTCCCATACACCCGCGCAGATCAGGCGCTCATTAACCGTTTGCGGAGAAACACCCCACTGGGTTCCTGCCTCAAAAGCGGCATTATGCATGGAGGCATCGTTGCTCGGCGATGCCGCCAAGCCAGCCTGCGGCGACAGAAGCAACAAAAGAGCAGAAAGGTGTAAAGTCATTTTCATAGTTCTGCTCTTTCGCATTGTGGCAGCTTGTAGCGCCGCCCAGATCGCATCTTTTGCATCACCGGCAAGCTTCCAGTAACGCAGGCTGAGAAAGGCAAACTCCAACTGGGCAAGCAACCGGTTGTCAAGCAAATGGCATAATCTTAACGGCATTTCACAACTCGTGATCCAGGAATCCCCGGTTCCGCAGGCCGATATTCCACTTCACAGGACCGACCAATCGACCCTACGGGCTTTGCATTGGCCTGCTGCGCCTGTCGTCTGCGGTCGTCCGCGGCCCTTTGCGCCCAGCGCTGTGCCTCTGTTTCCGATTGCCGTTTGACGCGCATTCGCCGCTGATATTCGGCGAAGACAAGTCTGGTGGCCGGCGGATTATATTGCCAATAATGTTTGTTTGCGATCGAATAGATGGCCTCATCACTCCACCGGATAAGGCCATCTTTACCTATCTGGACGATAATCTGGCCTAGATAGTCGCCATCGGCGTTATCCTTGAACATATCCTTGCCATAGGGGTAGTGATAGACAAGATAGTCGGCGACCGCGCCATAATCGCCAGTACGCTGTGTATAGGCACGCAAAGATCCAGCGGACAGCGTGCCCAGCGCGTTCAATTCGCCTTCGGCCTGCTGCACCTGTTTATCGGCTAACTCGGCATATAATCCCGCGCAATCCTCCGCTACGCCAAAGATATAGCGGTCAAGCGCCTCGCGCCCCTTTTCCCGCTTCTCATTGGCCCAGACAGCTTCGATGGATTTTCGCGCAGCGGCTCTTTTTGCGGTGCCGCCGCCGCTGATCTCGTCAAATTGTGCCAGAGCGCGGGCAGATGATACCGGATAGACCACGCCCTTGCCCGCCGCATGGTCGAGCGCCATGGCGCATTCATAGACAAGCTCGCTGTCATCATCGCTGGCTATGGCCGGTGCAGCTGTGCATAAGATGCCAGCTATAGCGATAATCTGTGTGTAACGGAAAAACCGACGCTGTGCCATATTGCCCCCATTAGCTGTATTGGTGGAAAGTAGATCAGGCTAGGATCACGGCCATTTCGCGGTCACAATCCTTCACGAGCGAAAGCATGTCCTTATATGCTTTATCCGCGCCAAGAATGCGGGCCCGTTTGTCATATTGCTGCTTAACAAGATTAAGCGATTTTTCGCTGTCCAGCCCAAATTTCTGCTCCAGCAGCTCGGCAATCTGTATCCACTGTGCAGAGCCATATTTCGGCTTCACCTTGCTGCCTTCGGCAATGCCGGTGACATAGGCGCATCGCATCGCGACATCCATCATCTTCTGGGGGCTGGGCTGTTTCTTTGCCTGGAGAGGATTTGCGGACAACAGGCAGAGCATCGCAATGCGCCGGAACGAGCCTAAAATTCACATTGATCATAGTATCTCCAATCATACATCTGGAGATTACTGCGACCCTCCATTGCTATACAGAAACAATGGCTGATATAAGTATGACAATTGCTGTTAGATGCGGCCTAATTTTCAATCAGGATAAAGGGAGCCCATAATTTGGGGTTGGCCGCATCTGCAATGTCGCCGCTATCGATCAATTGTAACTGCGCCTGCCGCAAGGCTTCCGCCCGCGACAATCCCGACTGGGCAAGGCGGACGGTATCGATGCTCAGCCTTGCGGCGATATCATCGCGCAGCTGCCAATGCGACAGGAGCAAGGATTTCGCCCCCCGCCCGGCGAAAGGCAAGCGCCAGACCTGTATAGGCTGGCGCTGACCCATTCTGCCCCGCCCCGCTGTTGCAGGCAGACAGGATAACCCAGTCGGCCGGTATGTTGAGAAGGGCAATCTCGCTGCTGGTAAGCAGACCGTCTTCTGCGGCGTCGCTTGTTTTGCCCTGCGGCGGCGTTAACACCAGCGCGGGTTCCGATAGCCCTGAAATCTCCCCATTGGTCAGGCCGTGGGTGGCAAATGCGACCACCGAATAGGAGGAAAAGTCAAAATCCCTGACCCGCTTTTCGGTGAAGGCTTCGCCTGTGACAATCGTTGACAATGCCTTGTCAAAGGCCAAACGCAGCTGCTTTAATTCGCGGCCTGCTCCGGGAAGGCCGGGCATTTGCGATATGGAATCTGTATCAACCTGTCCGCCCCGGAACGCCACGCTCAGCTCCATATTGCGCGACGGGGCAGGGGCGAGGGCGGGATCGCCCAACCCGGCAAAACGGATTTCGGCCGCCTGCGGTGACGGACGGGGAGAATTAAGATCCGTAAATACCGCAACCGATTTCTGCCGTATCAGCCATGGCAACTGTTCCCCGGCCTTTGGCGGTGACGTCAACAACAGCGCAGGCGGTACCGAAGCCATCGACCCTCCCGCCGGAAACATCAGATGCGTCTTATCTGATATTGCGGCTTCTAACTTTTCGGGCAAAATCGCCCGGTAAAGGTCATGCGCAGCCTGCACATCAAATTGGTCGGAGGCTTGTGCAGAACGGACAGAACGGAGAAGATTGCTGCGGGCCTGAATGAATGCTGGCCTTCCCTGCGGCATGATTTGCCATGTCACATCATCGCCGGTCAAAATGATACTGGCGGTTTTGCCATAAAGCATGAGCGGGAACAGGACCGCACTGTCAGGATCCAGCCGCGCCTGTATCTGCGCCAATGTGGGAACCTCAATTTTGCGCAGCGATGAAAATTCGGGAAAATCACGGCTGATCTGCAAATTCAACTCCGCAATATCTGCATCAATGCCGCTTGCATTTTGCCGCAGCTGTTCAACGGCTTTTGGGTCATAAGACTCTTTGGCCAACATTGCCGCCATCTCGTTCCCAAGCCTGCTGCGTTCCCCCTTCTTCTGGCGCAATGCTTCTGTCAGGGAACCTAGTCCTTTTTGCTGTGCAATCATTCGCGCCGCAACGTCCCGGTTGGCAAGTGTCAAATCTGTGGCCATAGAAATCTGTGCCGCTTCGATCACCCGCGGCTTGTCATCCGCCAGCATTGAAATTTCGGTAAGCAGATTGAAATCAGAAGCGAGCTTGACCGAAAAGGAAACGGCATCGCTGCGCCTCTCTGTCATGTCATCGGCGCGGGCAAGCTGTTTCCTGCCAGCCTCCCAGCCTAGCGTCATGGCTTCGCCGATATGCCCAGACTTTGCCAGAACATAAGAATGCCGAATGGCTGCGGTCAGCAGGTCGCCATGTCCTGCCGGCAACTGAGTTTTAAGCCGTTCATAGGCAGGGGCGGAGATGGCTGCCGCATCCCCCTCCGCCGCATAATTGGCCATCATATAGGCCTGCTCAATCTCAGCAAGACTGACAGCTGGATGGCCAGCGGGAAATTGTTCCCGCAGAATATCAACGCCCGCCTGCGCCATGTTTGCCCCGTCGCCGGGTTGCCCCGAAAGGCCAAGCAATGTGGCTAGATAGACGCGAGCAAAACCGCGTTGACGAAAATCACCGCCACCTTTGATATTGTCGGACAGTTCGATCACCTGCTGCTGCATAGCAATGGCATCATCAAGCCGCCCTTGCATCGCCAGCATCTCAGATATTCTGGCCGCAGGATCGTAGACATTGGGGCTGTCATCTCCGAAATTCAGCTGTTCCACCTCCAACTGGCGGCGGTAAAGCTGTTCTGCTTCGTGATAGCGGCCGAGCAGCGCCGAAACTGCGCCCGCAACATTCAGCGCTTGTCCGATCTGCTTATGTCCATGCGGCAGGTTGGCAAGCATATCATTGGCCGCCTCCTGCAACAAGGCGGCGGTTTCGGGGCGATCAAGATAATAGTTGAATACCCCGCAATTGAGCGCATTCACATGGCGTAAAGTTTCCGATACCGGCAATTGCGTCCGCGCCAGCCGTGCCGAGGTACAAACCTTTTCTAGCGCGACTTCCCGGTCACCATGCTTAAACTGCCAATAACCCTCTGCATTAAGCGCAAGCGGCAGGATATAGGGATCATCAATCTGCCCGTCATTGGTCAGCTTTGCAAGTTTGGCCAGCCAGCTGGAAGCCGCGGCCTTGTCGGGCCGATCAGTTTCCAGCAGTGCCGCATAGCTGTAAAGTTCACCCCAGAAACGTTTATTTTCCAATCCATTGGCCAATGCGGTTTCTTGTGCAAGCGCTATTTTTTCAGCGCCGCTCGCATAATCCTGCGTGTAGAAGAGCGAAACTCCTTGACGCAGCTGTATCCAGGCAAGCGCCTCGCGATTATCGCCATGCTCGATTTGCCAGCGCGTTTCCAGATCATTCCAGAAAGCGAGTTCGGGTTGCGGGGCGGAAAAACGGTCGCGCAAATTCCATTGTTGGGCGATATATTCCATATCGACCGGGCTTGCAGTCGGGGCCTCCTGCGGCCCGCTAGCCGCCGGACTGTCTGCAAAGGCGGGCAGTGCTAATATTTGCAGGCAGATAATTACGATAATTGCGCGAAATATTCGTCCTGCCACTTTACCCCCTTTGTTAGTCAATAACCAGATAATAGGATGCCGATTTACTCGTCGGATTTTCCAGCGTGATCTGGTAACGTTGTGTGAAAAGCGGCATCCATTCACAGCTGCGTGCAGTGTCACAAGGATTCCTTTTGCCGCCATCGCTGACCGAAAAATGCACTTTCATATTGTCATGCGAAGACAGCGCGATCCGCGCACGTTTCCCGGCCAGAAATGTCTGGTTCAATGCGTAACTCTGTCCGGCATTGAGCCACCCCTTGCGGAAAGCCGGGCCAAGCAAACGCCCACGGTCGGGAGGAGTAGTGGATAACTCAGCGGCAGCCATCCGGCGCCATTCCGGCATAGGATCCTCGCTTGCTGCTGCCGCTTTTACTCCCAATGCATCAAGCGCCATAACAATTTTGGCCAGCGCCGCAGTGTCGTCATTTGCAGCAGCGCCCTCTCCCATAGCCAATAATGTTGAAATTTTCACCAGCTCCGATGAAGCTGGATCAGTCGCGCCTACGCTTGCAGGCGGCGGCATTATTGCAATGCCATCTGCTTTTGCCATCTGGCATCCGCTCAGCAAAAAAAGGGCAAAGCAAGCGACGGGTATAGCATTTATGGGTTTATCAGCCATGATCGCCCTCTTTTGGTTCGATCAGGAAACTGCATCCTTTATGGTTGTTCTGCAAGGTTATTTTCAGCAGGTGACGCTCGCATATTGCTTTGGCAAGGGCAAGGCCAAGTCCGTGACCATTTTGTTGCAGGTTGCTGCTGCCCCTAGAGAAACGGTCGTAGAGATTGCTGCGCAAATCCTCTGCGATACCCGGACCATCATCGGCGATGATCAGTTTTGGGCCTAGGTCAAGTGATACCGACAATGTCGATCCCTTGCCTGCATATTTGATTGCATTATCAAACAGGTTGGAAATCAACCGCCTGATCTGCATTTCCTCCGCCATCATCGAAACCCCATCTGTGATGTCGGCGCTATAATGCATTCCGGCATCTTCCAAACTGGCCTCATAAAGTTCCAGCATATTGCCGAGCAGAGCAGATAGATCGACCTGTTTCAGGCGGGAAATATCGCCGCGCTGTGCCTCGCTGGCGGCGATATCCAGTAAATTATCGAGCAGGCCTGTGATATTCTTCAAATCCTTGCGGCCATCGGCAAGTTCGTGGGTCAAATGCGCATAACGCTGGTCTTGTTGCATCCGGGTCAGCTTCATATCGAGATGCATCAGCGGCGTCTTGATTTCATGTGCAACCTGATCCGTCACATAGCGTTGTGCTTGCGCGGCTGCCCTTAACCTTTTGACCAACCTAGCACTATGGCGGGCCAGCGCCCCCACTTCATCGGCGATATCGGTTTCGGCATCAGACAGCTGCCCATCCTCATCGGGGTGGGAAAGCAATAGCCCGTTAATACGCGCAACACGTCGTGACAGTCGCCCTGCAAGCTGTCTGGCAAATATCCAGACACAGGCCGGTATCGCGATAAGAGCGGCTAGGAAAATCAGGCTCAACCGCATCAACAATGCGCTGTCATCCCCATATTCGCGTGCAACCAGAAGAGTGAGGTCCGGCGAAATCCGGGTTGCGCGGGCAAAGACCTGTTGCCCGGTATCAAGCCTAACATAACCAAATTCTGAGAGTGAAGCGTCTAGCTTGGGCCATTTCGCCATTTGTGTGTTACCATTGGTAGTTATCAAATAATGAGCGCGGCGGCCCTCTGTACTGACCAGCGCACGGCGATCGGCTAACCTGTTTGTCAGCTCTTCTGCACCGCCGCTTGCATATATATCGGCAAGTCCCGCTATATCCGTATCCACCGCAGATTGCAGGGCGCGGGTCATGCTGCTTTGCATAATCCAATATGTCGCACCATATAACAAAAATATGGCCAGAAAGGTCACTAGGGCAATACGGCCGCTCAGCCGTGTAAATATCGATTTCTGGGCAGCTATGGTCATCGGGGTAATAACAAAGAAACCGGCGGCCTATCCGGCAATTAGCCGGTAGCCGGAGCCCCAGATCGTTTCAATAGCAGGACCGTTATGCCCCTGCTCCAATTTTCGGCGCAGCCGTCCCATATTGACGTCCACTACATTGGTCTGGGGATCGAAATCCATATTCCAAACATCGCGCAGCAGTTGATCTCTATTCACAACAATACCTGCATTTTCCATTAGATATTTGAACAGTTCGAACTCCTTGGGGCTAAGGGCGATATGGCGGTTCTGGCGAAAGGCCGTGCGCGCCTTTACATGACATTCAAATTGTCCATAAATTATGATGGCGCTATGCACCCGGCTCGCTGATCTGCGATGAAGAGCTCTCAACCGGCTCATCAGTTCACCTGTTTCATAAGGCTTGGCAAGATAGTCATCCACCCCTGCATCCAGCCCCTCGATACGGTTTTCGCTTCGGCCCAGTGCTGACAGCATCATCACCGGCGTGTCAATGCCGACACTGCGTATGCGCCGAACCAGCTCTAGCCCGTCAAAATCGGGCAACATTCGGTCAAGAAGTATCACGTCAAATGCCCCGCGCCCAGCTTTCTGCAGACCCGCTTCTGCGGTCTTCTCCCAGCAGACAATATTTCCCTCGCGCTGCATTGCTGCCATAACGGCGACTGCGGCTGCCTCGTCATCCTCGACATGCAGGATATTTAGCGACTGGTCATTCTGCACCATTTGCTTCCCATTCTCGAATGCACAGGGCCGTTAACATTGTATATTTTCGATATACCGATATTGCGTTTTTCAATCCAGCTTCGTCAAGCACGGAAGTATTCAGTAATCTTCCCATTGTCGCAGGGCAGGGGGCCGCACTCCTATCGCTGCTCCAATGGGAAGCTGCAACTTTGCTACCAAATCAAAAAATCAGGATATGGACGGCAAATGCAATCTTACCAATAATGACGATCGCACGAAAACAAAATTGAACAGTGGCGTTAAAATCATGACAAATGCTGTCATAAATGCTATGCGGCTTAATGAGGATTACAGCGCAACGCTCTCATCCTTGGGCCTGTATTGCTCCGCCCCATTTGCCCAGCTTCGATAAGCCAACTCACAAACCTGCAGCAAACCCGCGTCATAATAGCTCGCTGGTCACCGCAATCCGAACCGTCTCTGCCTTAAACTTTTCACTATGCTTCTTCATTTTACCAGTCTCCTTGCGCGAATGTTATACGCCCAAGTCACCGGCGCAAAACCGTTACAAGTCCAGGCTTCTTTGTCCATCTCCATGCTTCGCTCCAGCTAGCGCGGTCAGGATCTTGACCGCTGGATGAGCAGATTCTCATTTCTAAATGGGAGAACCGTCTCGTTTCTAACTGGTGCTTACATGGGATAAGCCCGATAATATATATTATGTTAAATTTATTACGCCAAACATTTGCCCGCTAACCATAAGACGGAAACCGGTACACCGGATATCTTCTTGCTTATCGGCCGCAATCCATCATGGTCATGAAGAATAAGCCGCGCATAAATTTGTCACTGCAGCTGCTTCCAGTTTTCGCAACCCGTATAATTTATGTTCAGCAAGCTTGTCGTGACGCAAACCAGACGAGCGGTTTGCCGTTTCTGTTTTACATCACGTGGTTGGATTTTGCCGGGCCGATTTGATGCTATGCGAAGCCCAATTTAATGGGCTGAGTGCTAAATGCGAATTCTCAATAATGAAATTTTATTCAAGAAAACAATATCTATTGACAACATATTACGTTTGATTGATTCATAACTATCGAAAATAACAGGGAGTGGTAATTGTGTGAGTAAAGCGCTTTTATTTTTGTTCTAGGCGGCGTGGACAAATTGGTTGACGCGAGACTCGGTGGCTGATTCAAGGCTTCCTTTTGGAGGCGAGCTTGAGCCGGGGCGATCTGAGCGAAGCAGAATGGCGCGTTTTGAGAGGCTTGCTGCCGATCGACGCCGCAAACCGGGGGCGTGGGCGGCCACCTGAAGAGAACCGTTCCATCATCAACGGCATACTATGGCGGCTTCGCTGCGGGACGCCGTGGCGGGATGTGCCGCCGAAATACGGCAACTGGAACACGATCTACCGGCGCTTCCGGCGTTGGAGCGAGGCCGGGGTCTGGGAGGCCGTATCGGTCACGCTGGCCGAAATCATGGCAGACAGCGGCCACTACAGCATCGACAGCACCACACGTTCGCGCCCACGTCTCGGCAGCGGGCGGAAAAGGGGGGCTCATCGACGCGCTCTTGGCCGCTCGCGGGGCGGGTTCACCAGTAAGCTTCACTGTCTGGCTGATGCCAGAGGACGACCAGTCGCTTTCCACCTGACGGTCGGTGAAGCCGCCGATTGCAAGGCCTACGACACCCTGATCGCCATGCCTGAGCAGGCCCCGAAGGCGCTCCTGGCCGACAAGGGTTATGATGCCGACGCCATACGAACCGACCTTGCCCGTCGCAACATCCAGGCCGTCATCCCGGGCCGTTCAAACCGCCGCATCAAGATCGAGCATGATCGGGCGCTCTACAAGGAACGCAATCATATCGAACGCTTCTTCGGCCGCCTGAAAATCAATCGCGCCATCGCGACCCGATACGACCAACTCGCCGAAAACTTCCTCAGCATGGTCCATATCGCCGCCGCCAGATACTGGCTCAAATTTGTCCACGCCGCCTAGTGCACCGGCAGCATCTGATACGGTGGACGCCCGCGGAAATGTTACATCCCGGGTAACTGGCGGAACGGGCGGTTTGACCGAAAGCTGGACCTATGCAGCCAGCTGCACTGGCACAACATCGGCCACCTGCAACAAGCCGCTTAGCTATACCGATCCGATGGGTAAGGTCACCAATTACACCTATAATAGCCAAGGTCAGGTTACTAAGGTAGAGCGCCCTGCCGCTGCCGCTGGAGGTACGCGGCCCACGGTTAGCTTCACCTATGCTAACCATCAGGCTTTTTATAAAAATAGCGCAGGGGCAATCGTTGCATCGGGACAGCCGGTATCCCTACTGACCACAACGAAAACCTGTGCTGTGGCTGCGACTTGCCCGGGTACTGCCAATGAGACGGTGCTAACTCTCAACTATGGTCCGCAAAGCGCGGGAACGCCGAACAACCTGCTTCCCCTAACGCAAACGGTTGCTTCTGGTAATAATGCGGTATCGTCCGCTTCTTCTTTTACCTATGATAATATTGGCAACCGGCTGAGTACCGATGGACCGCTCGCAGGAACAGCAGATACAACCCGCTACCGTTACAACAAAAATCGTGAATTGATTGGCATGGTTGGCCCTGACCCCGATGGTACTGGCGCACGCAAACATATTGGTGAGCGCACCACCTATAATAGCAGCGGGCTTGTTCAGTCCGTTGAAGCCGTCAATGTTAACAGCCTGTCGGATGCGGATTGGAACGCGGCGACCTCGTTGCAAAAGGCGGAGACGATTTATGATGCCAATGACCGCCCGGTTCGGCAAATTATCACCGCTGGCGGCGTTACCCATTCCATCACCCTGCAAACCGCAGGCAGCGATGGTCCCGACCGGATTATTCGCAGCAGCTATAATGAAGTTAATCAGATCACGAAGATCGAAACTTCGGTTGGTCTTGCAAATCAACGCGCCTACGCGACCTATGTTTATGACAGCAATTCCCTCCTCACATCGGTAACCGACGCGGAGAATAACAAAACCACCTATAGCTATGATACGCTATACCGGCTTATTAAAACGCAATATCCCTCCCCAATCAAAGGCGCGGCGAGCAGCTCCACAACTGACTATGAACAGCTTACCTATAACGCGCGCAGCGATATAACCAACCGCCGCCTGCGCAATGGCACTAATATCGCCATGAGTTATGATGATCTTGGCCGGTTGACGGTGACAAATCTGCCCGGAACGGAGCCCGACCGTAGTTACAGTTACGATCTGCTTGGCCGAGTCACATCAGTAACGCAAACAGGTTTAACCCCGACCAGCTTCACCTATGACGCGTTAAGCCGCCGCCTGACCGAGGCGGGGCCGCTCGGCACTAACAGTTATAGCTATGATGTTGCGGGTCGCCGCACATCCATGGTCTATCCCGGCGGTGGATTGACTGTCAATTACGACTATGACGTGACCGGAAAAATGCTAGCGATTCGCGAAAATGGTGCCACAAGCGGTGTTGGCGTGCTCGCGGCCTATGCCTATGACGATTATGGCCGAATGACAACCCTGACGCGCGGCAATGGCACGGTAAGCAGCTATAGCTACGACGCCGCGTCACGGCCCACAAGCTTGGCGCATGATCTGGCGGGCACGGCGCAAGATATCACCATTGGCATGACCGGCTATACCCCCAGCAGCCAGATAAAGGCCGTCACCCGGTCTAATGACAGCTATGCCTATACCGCCTATGTTAATGTAAACCGCAGCTATACCAGCAACGGCCGTAATCAATATACCCAAACCGGCCCTGTAACCGCGGGCTATGACGCGCGCGGCAATCTGACCGGCTCCGCCGGCAACAGCTATGTCTATCGCAGTGAAAACCTAATGACATCCGGCAATGTGGGCGGCGCGGCCTTTACGATGGCCTATGATCCGCTTTTGAGGCTGTATCAAACGGCGGGGGCGGTCACGACTCGCTTTGGCTATGACGGTCTGGATTTGATTGCGGAATATAATGGCAGCAACGCGCTCCAGCGTCGCTATGTGCACGGGCCGGGCGCGGATGAACCGCTGCTGTGGTATGAAGGGTCTGGTCTGACCGATCGCCGCTGGTATCATAGCGATGAACGTGGTAGCGTGATCGCCGTTACCAATGGATCAGGTGCCATGCTTTCGATCAACACATATGATGATTTTGGCATTCCGGCTGCGGCCAATGCAGGGCGGTTCCAATATACCGGCCAGACCTGGTTGCCGGAAATCGGCATGTAATATTACAAAGCGCGCATCTACTCGCCGACGCTGGGCCGCTTCATGCAAACCTATCCCATCGGCTATGGCGATGGGAATATACTATCTTTGCTTCAAAAGCCAGCGGGCTGATGTTACCAATTAGCCTAGCAAAGGGGCGGCGACATTGAGGTCATCCGCTGACCGATTGGCTTATGATAATTTATAATCATTGTAGGTTTATCAATGATAGTATCATGGCTCTAAAATCATCTTGTCACCCTGCACACGCCAGCTACCCAATCTGTCGAGGAAATTCATGCCTAGCAGGTTCACGTCACCTAAATTATCCGAAACATGGATGTTCAAATCATTCATCACAATAGTTTCCACCTTGATGCTGTTGATATTGGCACGCCAGGATTTCGCGCGGCCGTTTGCTGTGCTGACAATAACCGGATAGTCTGATCTATCAAAGTCTAACCCTGCCGCATCGGCGCTTTCGCTTGACAAGGTTGTGATGGTCGCGCCGCTGTCAATTAAGAAGCGGACTGGTCGGCCATTGACATTGGCAAGGACCGAAAAATGCCCGTCATCACCGCGGGTCAATTCCACCGATGATCCAGATGCTTTTTGGTTAGCGGTGCCGGCCAGATCAGCGGTTACACGGTTCCAAATCTGCTTAAATTCTCCGCGAAAGCTAAACAGTACGAACAGCAGCGCGAAAATCGCGATCCAAGCCAATAGCATACGCACCGTTTCACCCAGAGAAATACGGCGTGCCGCCAATGCGGCGATCACCAATACCAAGGCACCTATGGCATATACAATCTGTCCGCCGGTTTCCATCAATATGCAGCCTTATCGAATAAGGTATAGAAGTTATGAGCGGTAGACATTTGTAATTCCTTCACATCTTGACCGCGCAATTGTGCGATAAAAGCCGCCGTGTCAGCCACAAAAGCCGGTTCACCTGTTTTGCCGCGATGCGGGACAGGAGCCAGAAAGGGCGCATCGGTTTCAACCAGCAAACGGTCACCCGGAACCCATTTGGCCACATCCTGTAAATCAGCCGCATTTTTGAATGTTACAATGCCGGACAGTGAAATATAAAAGCCCAAATCCAATGCTTTGCGGCCAAATTCTGCACTGGCTGTGAAGCAATGAATAACCCCTTTAAATGGCCCCTGCTCCATTTCTTCTTTTAGGATAGCGGCGGTATCTCCCTCTGCCTCGCGGGTGTGAACGATAATCGGCAAACCGGTTTCACGGGCGGCATGGATATGGCTGCGAAAACTTGTCCTTTGCTGTTCCCGGTCGCTTTTGTCATAATAATAATCAAGCCCGGTCTCACCAATACCAATGACCCGGGGGCTGGCCGCACGCTGGATCAGCTTGGCCGCGTCAACATCGGCGTGCGCATCGGCTTCATGTGGGTGTATTCCGACCGAAGCCCAAATATCGTCATGCGCCTCGGCAAGGCCGATAACTTCATCCCATTCACTTTCGCGCGTTGATATGTTGAGCATCGCCGTCACCCCTTGTGCCCGCGCCCTTTCCAGCACCAAATCCTGCTGTTCGGCTATGCCCTTATAATTCAGGTGGCAGTGGGAATCGACCAGCATTAGAAAGCCTCCCCTTCCCCGTCCATTGGCATTTCCAGTCGCGGGAACGCGCCGCTGGGCTGATCCAATGAAAAGCCGCTAGCAATCAAATGCTCGCACCAATCATCATTGCCAAGCGCCGCATAATCGCGTGCATCCGCCGCAATTCCCATCTGATCCAATATCGCATCTGCGGCGCTAGGCACAACCGGACGTATGGCGATGGTAAGATCATGGATCGCACAGAAAAGCGTCATTAAAACCGCTTTCATCCGGTCCGGGTCATTTTTCTTCAAAGTCCATGGGGCCTGATCATCGACATATTGGTTGCAGGCAAAAACTGCTCGCATCCACGCTTCAATCCCTCCGGAAAAATTAAACGCCGTAAATTCACGCGGTAGATCGGTGCGGCAAGCCGTAGCGACAACATCTAGTAAAGCATTGTCATCGCCATGCCTATCATAGCGCTCCAATTGTCCGTTCATATTTTTGAATATCATAGACAGCGTACGTTGAACCAAATTGCCAAAGCTATTGGCAAGATCCGCATTTGTTTTTGTAACAATGGCCTGCGCCGAATAGCTGCCATCTTTTCCAAAGACAACATCAGCCATTAGGAAATACCTTAGCTGGTCAACACCAAAGGCATTGGCAAGCGCCAGCGGGTCAACGACATTGCCCACCGATTTCGACATTTTCTCGCCGCGGTTGAGCAGGAAGCCATGGCCGAACACTGTGATGGCAGAGGCAGGTCAGCGCTCATCAAAAAGGCAGGCCAATAAACACTGTGGAACCGGACAATATCCTTGCCGATCATATGCACCCTTTCGCCGCCCTCACTCCAATATTTGCCGAAATTGCCTTCCTTCTTTGGATAGCCAAGCCCAGTCAGATAGTTGGTGAGTGCATCCACCCAGACATACATGACATGATTCTCGCTGCCGGGCACCTTCACACCCCAGTCAAAGCTGGACCGAGAAACACTCAAATCGCGAAGGCCGCCTTCGACAAAATTGACCATTTCATTGTGGCGGCTATCCGGTTGAAGAAAGCCCGGATTTCGCGAAAAAGCTTCAACAGTGCGTCCTGATATTTGGACAGACGGAAAAACCAGCTGTCCTCTACAGTCCATTCAACCGGCGTTCCTTCTGGCGACAGGCGGATTTTTACACCATCATCACCCTCGCCTTCGATCAGTTCGCTTTCGTCATAATAGGCTTCATCGCGAACCGAATACCATCCCTCATAAGTGTCGGAATAAAGATCGCCTTTATCCGCCATCGCTTGCCAGATTGCTTGGCTCGCACGGTGGTGGGCAGGGTCTGTTGTCCGCTGGAAATTATCATAGGAAATATTCAAATCATTACACATATCTTTGAATTTATTGCTCATTTCATCAGCAAGCTCTTGCGGACTAACCCCGCGTTTCTGCGCCGCCTGAGCCATTTTCAAGCCATGTTCGTCGGTACCTGTTTGAAAGCGAACATCGCGGCCCTGCATCCTGTAAAAACGGGCAAGGACATCGCTGGCAATGGCTTCATAGGCATGGCCGATATGCGGTGGGCCATTCGGGTAGCTAATCGCGGTGGTAATATAGAGCGGATCTGACATATTATTCCAAAAGCAAAAAAGTGGGTGATTACCTATCCCTTATGCGTTTGTAGCGATGCCAGCAAGCTTCCCATTTGCAAAACAACGCTCTGTTTTTCCAGACTGACACCTGTGGCGCGGGCCGCAAGGATATTGGCATCTTCCCACGCCTTTATCGCGTTTTCCGCTTGGGCAGCATCCATTTGTGCAGCATAATGTGCAATCATTTGCGGTGCGCGGCGCAGAAAGGCTTCATATTTAATCTGCGCCGCTTTGACCGCCAATTTTGCCGCCATGGAGGCACGGATGCCATTACCCGGATCACCCGTATCGATGATGGAGCGCATGTTTTTTTCCAACTCTTCCATTTCCAGCCCAGCATATTCAATCGCCTGACCCGGCGACCCTGCCCCTGCCTGTGCCAGAAGTAGAAGGCTTTCCGTATCCAAATCGGGCATGGCGCCGCGCAACGCGGCCTCCATCTGTTTAGCATCCAGAGGATCGAAGCGCAGCGTCTGGCAGCGGGACCGGATGGTGGGTAGCAAACGGGCGCTCATGTGACTGATCAGGAAAAAATAGGTGCCCGCAGGCGGTTCTTCCAAGGATTTGAGCAGCGCATTGGCAGAGCTGGTTTCCATATCTTCGGCCGCATCAATGATCACCGCGCGTTTGTCCGACAGGCCGGGCCGCGTTGTCATTCGGGCCTGAAGTGCGCGGATTTCAGCGATAGGGATATTGCGCTTCTTTTCCGCATCTGGATCAATCGCCTCTCCTTCTTTTGGTGGATCTTTGGGCGGGCGTTCAACTGTGATGACATCCGGATGGATGCCTCGTTCAATCTGGTCGCTATATTGTCCGGCGGGATCGACCAGCATTTTGGCGGCATTTCGGGCAAAAGCGGCCTTCCCCAAGCCTTTTGGCCCCGCCAAAATCCAGCCATGGTGCAAACGGCCCGATTGTATTGCGGCAGCAAAAGCACGGCTGTTATCGTCATGACCTATATAACGGATCATTACAGTAAATCCGATATAGCCGCGATCAATCGCTTCGTTACCGCTTGCGGTTCGCCGCCAGCGTCAATCATTTTGATCCGCGCCGGATCTTCTGCGGCGAAGCGGCGGAATGCACTATGGACCATGGCATGAAAATCACTGTCCCTGCCGCCGATCCGGTCAGCAACGCCGCCGTCGCGAAGCTCCGCACGCCGACTCGCCTCGACCTCGTCCAGTTCCAATATTAATGTGCGATCAGGCAAAAAACCGCCGCTGCCTATGGCGTGCAAATCCAAAATATTGGCATCTGACAGCCCGGAGCCGCCACCCTGATAGGCACGGCTGCTTTCCAGAAAGCGGTCAGATATAACCCATTTCCCGCCATCAATTGCCGGTTTGATCAAATGTTCGACATGGTCGCTGCGCGCTGCGGCAAATAGCAGCGCCTCTGCGCGTGGCTGCCACCTGTTGTCGCTGCCACCAAGCAGGAGGCTTCGGATCGCCTCCGCGCCTTCGGTGCCGCCCGGTTCGCGGGTTATGATAACATCATGGCCATGCGCCCGGATCGCCTGCGCCAGCGCGATAATCTGCGTCGATTTTCCGACGCCCTCCCCGCCTTCAACCGATAAAAAGCGCCCCTTGGTCATCAGGCCGAAAATAGCGACTTAAAGCCGTTCCATGCACGTCCGAAAAAACCGGCCTCGGTTACGGCTTCACCCGCATAAAGCGGCGATACCTGCTCGCTACCGTCATTCAACATGACGACTAAGCTTGCGACCTGATCACCTTTTGCAATAGGCGCTTTTACCGGGCCTTTATAGCGGATAAACAGTTTATAACCCGCCGCCTTGTCAGCTGGCATTGTCACTGCCATATCGCGCGGCGCGGTTATCTTCAGGCTGCTATCGCTGCCCAATTGCACCGGAATATTAGCAATGGCATCGCCCTTTTTGAACACAGGTTTTGATGTCCAAGCTTCAAAACCCCATTTCATGAAATTGGTTGATTCGGTAATCCGGCCATTATAGCTGCCGAGCCCGGCCACCACCATGATCAACCGGCGGCCATTTTGCTGTGCAGTGCCGGTGAAGCAATAGCCTGCCTCTTCCGTATGGCCGGTTTTAAGGCCGTCTGCACCGGCAATTTTGCCCAATAAAGGATTGCGGTCAGGCTGCGTTATGCCTCCCCAGCTAAACTCCTTCCGCCCGTAAAATTTGGTATATAGTTCGGGGAAGTCCTCAATCGTTCGCCGCGCCAATATTGCCAAATCCTGCGCCGTCACCAGCGTGCGTCCTTCATCTGGCCAGCCATTGGCCGTACCAAAGCGGCTATTAATAAGGCCGATGCGCTTTGCGGTTTTGTTCATTTCTTCGACAAAGGCAGCTTCCGATCCCGATATTCCAACGGCAAGCGCGATTGACGCATCATTACCCGACAGCGTCACCATACCGTGCATCAGATTTTCAACGGTAACCTGTTCTCCCGACGACAGGAACATGGTCGAGCCTTGGTTATTCCATTTCTGCCATATTTCGGGCGTAATGGTTATTTTCTTGTTCAGCGGCAAGCCGCCATTTTTAATCTTGTCCATCACCACATAAGCGGACATCATTTTGGCCATAGAGGCAGGCGGTATTTGCTTGTCCGAACCCTTATCAAACAAAATCGCACCCGATGACAGGTCGATCATATAGGCAATCGGCGCACTGCTTTCATATACGGTATTGGCCTTTGCCGCTGTGCAAAACAAAAGCGGCGGGCAGAGGATGATGGCAAAATTTCTAAACATTATTGACCTTAAATTGTGGCGGACCGTTTGCTTCCGCCAGCAACCATAGGATCAGGAACGAGTCACTCGCGGAAAATCTTTGCGTCGGAATAGCCGCGTTTCCTCGCCACTGCCAGCCCGTTTTCGGCTTCGGCCTCGCTACCATAGGGGCCATAGCGGACGCGGAAAATATTACCGTCGCTGCTTGGCATAACAACCGCGCCCAATTTACGGGCGAGCGCATCGGCGCGGGCGCGTGATGAAAAAGAAGCTACCTGAACAACATAGCTTCCCGAAGCGGCAATAGGCGGCGAAGTGTTCTGCGCGGCCCCTGCCCCCTCCCGGACAAAACGGCCATCCGCTGTGCTGGCGGGTGCGGTTTGCCTTCGCTGGGCTGGCGGATTGGAACGGGCGGCGGCTGCGCCATTACCTTCACGGATGAAGCGACCATCGCGCTGCGCGGGTGCTGTATTGCCCGTGGCCACGGCAGGTGAAGGGGCGCTCGCACGGTTTACAGGTGCAGGCTTAGGCAATTTTGCTAAATTGGTGCGCAGAACCTTAAGCAGCGATTCCGGCGTTGCAATCCGCACCGGTGCGGTTAATCCGCCGCGCAGCGCAGCGCGTTCCTGTTCGGGCGGGTTCACTTTACGCACTCGCACCCCAGCTACGCCCTGAGCCAAAATACCAAGTTCTCGCGCTGCCCCTTCGGACAAGTCGATAATTCGGTCATTGGCAAAAGGGCCGCGATCATTAACACGCACCAAAATTGTCTTCCCAGTATCCAGCGCGGTTACCTCGACATAGCTGGCCAGCGGCAGGGTTTTATGTGCGGCGGAAATACCATCGGGGTTGAATGCCTCCCCATTGGCGGTTGGTCGCCCAGCCAGTTCACGGCCATAAAAGCTGGCATAACCGACATCGTCATAGGAAGTAACATCTTCGGGTGTATAGCTTGTTCCATCAATCTGATAAGGTTCGCCGATTTTCTGCGGATAGTCCGAAACGGTCCCTTGCGGTGCCGAAGCGCTCTGCGGCACCATTGCGCCATCGGTGCCGCTCCCCCTGCTTCCACAGGATGACAGCGCCAAGGCCGCGACCGGCAGGAGGATAATTTTACTGGCGTATTTCATCGGCTAACAACCCCACAGACAATGCGTAAAAATTGGAACAATTATAGTCCAATATCACACGATAGTTGCTACCGAGTAAATATGCTGTTTTTCCAATGCCATCGGGTTCGATAAGCGCCAAGAGCATATCCTCATTGGGCCAAAATCCGCGCTGCGGCATCACGCCAAGGCGTTTCCATTCCGCCACACTTTTATACTGGCTGTGCCGTGCAAACACCCGTTCACAGCGCGGCGAGGTAATTTTGGAGGCGATTGCCTGACGGTCCAAAGCATTTGGTACATCGACGGCAAAGCCCCAAATCTGGTCGCGCCGCCACCCTGCATTAACGAAATAATTGGCGATGGAGGTCATCGCATCCACCTCGCTATTCCAAATATCGGCATAGCCATCGCCGTCACCATCCTTGGCAAGGCGCAAATATACAGATGGCAGGAATTGCGGCTTGCCCAGGGCGCCGGCCCAGCTGCCGGTAATCGCATATTGTGGCACGCCCCTATCGATCATCTTCAGCACCGCGATCAGCTCTGCCTCAAACAAATCGCGCCTTCGCCCTTCATAAGCCAGTGAGGCCAATGCTTCTGGAGCATTAAAATTACCGGTATAGGCGCCGTAATTGGTTTCATGCCCGTATATCGCGATCATCATCTCTTCGGGAACACCGGTTTCGCGCTCAATCCGTTCCAGCATAGGCCGTAGATCACGATATTTGACCTGTCCGCGCCGGATTCTATCGGGATTGACATGGGTGCGTTTATACGGGGCGAAGTCGGGAATGGGCTTATCGGGCTGCGTTTCGGGCTGCGAACGGTCCAATCGGACGACCCGGTCATTGTAACTTATTGAGGATAAAGCGCGGTTGAGCGTTGTCTCGCTTACCCCTTGCGCTAATGCCTTTGCCTTAACGCTGTCCAAATATTGCTGGAACCCGCTACTCTGGCCTTGTGCAACGCTGGCCTGCGTCATTAACGCTGCACCTGTTAACAGGCCAAACCAAATTTGATTGTGCCAAAGCGCGAGCGGATCATTTCATTCCCCTGATATTAAGTTATGAAACCTTAGTGGCACATCGTGATTCCAATGGGAATCCCCATTGATCCTATTACCGGGCCATTTTATCTCAAGCTATGCTGCGAACAGGCCTTGAATTAGCGGACGGCACAAGATAAGCGCTGCATCTTCAGCGGAGAATCTTCCGCAGATATAATGCGGACAGGTGGCCGAGCGGTTTAAGGCACCGGTCTTGAAAACCGGCGAGGGTGCAAGCTCTCCGTGGGTTCGAATCCCACCCTGTCCGCCATTATATCACTGCGGGATTATCATTGCTCCGGCACCAGTTTAATACCCTTATCAGCGTTTTCTGCAAAAGCAGATTTGATATAGGCCGCGACTCCATCCGCTTCTTCATTGGCGTAGTCAGTTGCCTCGGCTTGGTTCGATCCATAGCGTTTTTCTTCGGCTATCATAATGCTGGTATATTTCTTGCGTTCCTCTGCACAGCCTTCATCGGCAATTTTGCGGAATCCGCTTGCTGATGTCTTTGCTTCTACATTCTCATTATGTAATTCAACCAAGCAGTTGTTATATTCCTTTCGCGCATCGTCGAGTGTATTACCCGCTGCGGCCATGCTCAGGAAAATTGCGACTCCATAACTAAACATTTTGCGTTCCCCAGTGTTCAATATTTTTCTCATAATAGCATGAAAAATAGGGCCGCTGCAATTCTTTCGCTATATGCGAAATTGTAACAGATATTCATAGTCCGAACGGCAGCTATCGGCAATGCGGCCAACTTCATTCGGTAATTCGGAAAAGGCCGATGGCTGCCCGAAACCGGTCGATTGCCAGACCCCTCCATACCAATGTTTCGCCCAAATACCGTCATACGGCTTTGGCCCCTTTTGCCAAGCAAGCATTGACGGATCCCAAATAACCCCAAGCGCGGCGCACAATAAGGAAAGCTGTCCTTCCGGGTCAGCCAATATGGCATTACTATCGATAACGGGGGCTGCGCGGCCCAAATGGTCGGATATACGTTTATGATAATTTACAAGCTGGGCAAATCCCAATTGCTCGGCCGCCATCAGTTCATTTTTTGCCAAATAACTAGCTGCGACCAAAGCAGGGTCACGAACAAGGAACGCATTAACGTGATCCAGAAAATCCATTATGCTCACATCGCCAATCATATGGTGCGGCATATGCTTTTGATACCAAATACTTTTATTTCCTGGAATGTCTCCGCACATCGCCTGCGTCACTGACCGCCAGTTGCAATCCATATCGGCAATAATTTTCTCCGCCATGGGATGTTTAGCGCCGCTGTTTTTCAAAAAAGCACCATAAAAAGGCTCATCAGTGACTGCACAATCGGCACGGGAGGCAAAGCTATACATCATTGCTGTCGAAATATTACGCGGCCCCGACCACATTGCGATTTTGATCGTTTCACCCATTCCCCTCTCCATTTTAAGGGTTGCATATCAAAGCCCCCGTTAACGCAAGCAAGGATGAAAATCCAATTTATTGAATAAAAAACAGGCACATCAAATCCTATCTCATTCATTAAAAATAGTTCAATGGTTCGGAAATTCATGTGCCTGCTTTTTAATTATAGGACGTTATTTACGCGTCCAACTTGCGTTAGAAACGCCAATCTCTGCCTTGGAAAAAGCTTTGGGCGGATTGGGCCAATCTGCTTTTGGACGCGCTGGTGCACTGCTCTGTGACCAATCATAGCGTCCTGTATGGTGGTGATAGGCACCGAAACGCATCGTATAATTTCCGTTATTAGCTCGGTCAGTGGGATAAGTAACGGTAGAGCTTTTGCTAAAATTTGTATCCGTGACTTTAACGGTCGCGGAGGAGCGCGATGCAGTGATAGTGACTTTAAAGGTGGAATCCGGAGTTGTGCCAAATCCCGCATTATTGGGGCCGCAATCTTTGCTGCACAATGTGACTTTACCGTCCTTTTTATACACCGTTAAAAACAAGACAGGCCTACATTTATCTGCCAAGTCACTGTTACAATGAAGAACTTGCGCAATGGTCGTTCGGTGTGCAGATACGACATTATAGTCGGCAGTAAAGGTACCTTCATTGGTGCTGCTATTACTAGTCAAACCTTCACTATAATGTGATTCCGCCCTTGGATCATTTGAATCAGTCGATTTGGAATCCTTGTTTACAAGGTGTACACCATTGTTGATTGATCCCCCTCTGGTATCGGACATGATGCCTGCCATTACAGCGGTTGAAATGAAAGCGCATGAAATAAAAAATACAGATCTACGCCCTAATTTTGATTGAAAATGATTGAAACGCATTTAACCTCTCCCTTCTCCAAAAAATTGGTGTCACTTTTTATCGGAAGCAATCAAAATTGTAAAACATATATGATATGAAAAAAGAGTATTTTTTAATATTTTTATATTATAAAAATACGTTATTATAATATAATACTAAAAATTTATTTTTTAATACATTGGGACTTTATTTCCAATAATTTGTGATCAAATTCAATGTTGAAAATACAATCCATCGAATCTGATCAAAAATGATTGGGGAGGTGTGGCTTTAGATGTAAGATTGCTCAATATCTCTTTCCACAAGCGCTTTGTATAATCCCTGCAAGCTTTCCACCATTGGCCCACGCCCTTCACTGATTATCCGGCCATCAATTATAGGCGCAGGCACCACGCCTGCAAAAGTGCCGGTAACAAAGGCTTCCTCGGCCCCGTAAACCTGTGTCAGCGAGAAATTTTTCTCAAATACTGGTATACCGGCTTCGCGGCAGATGCGGATTATGTTGCTACGCGTAATCCCGCCCAGACAATAATCGCCGGTTGATGTCCATACCTCGCCCTTCCTCACAATGAAGAAATGCGTCGAGTTACAGGTGGCGACAAAACCATGCGGATCGAGCATCAACCCTTCATTCGCACCTGCTTCATTCGCCTGAATACAGGCTGTTATGCAGTTAAGCTTTGAATGACTATTCAATTTCGGATCCTGCACCGCCGGGTCACCGCGGCGGACATGGACAGTGAAGAGCGAAATGCCTTGCTCGATCACTTCTGCGTGCGGTTCTTTCACCTCCGCGATAATCACTATTGTTGCAGATGTGACTACGGTGCGAGGATCCTGATACGGTGTGGAGCGCACCCCGCGCGTGACCATGAGCCGAATGTGGCAGGCATCCATCTTGTTCGCAGCGATGGTCTGCTCTAGCCGCTGGATCAAAGCTTCTCGGCTAATCCCGATATCCATAGCAATCGCCTTTGCGCCCTCCCACAAACGGTCGAGATGCTCCTTCAAAAACGCCATACGCCCTTTATAGACACGAATTCCTTCCCACACGCCGTCGCCGAGCATGAAGCCGCTGTCAAACACCGACACCACCGCCTCGGCGCGCGGAACCAAAACCCCATTCACATTGATGAGAATATTCTCATTGCGCGGGTCGGGCGTAAAATCCTGTGTTCCCTTGGCCATATTTCCCTCTTTTTATGTCTCTACCGATGGCCTATGTTTATATTCACTCGTTAAATTCAGCAAGTTCGGGAATACGGGTAAAGGCGATTTTTGTGCCTGAAAAACCACGTCCGGCAGAAGGCAGCATCCCGATAAGCACACTGTCGCGACCGAAACGGCTGTTGATTTTATCGAGCGCCAGCGAAAGCCGCAGCATTTTACGCCTGTCCTCACTGGCCGGGACCGCCCTGTCCGGCGCATCATATAAGGGCGGATCAAACAGATCATTTTGACAGGCGCTCGCATGGATCAACCCATACAGCACGACAGAGGCCTTCTTAACCAGCATACCCCTGTCCCGCAGCATATGCCGTTCCCAAAATTCCTGCAACATTTCAAGGAATGTCATACTGTCCTGCGCCGGGCGAAATCGCATTTCCTCAAACAGGCGGCGACCGTCCTCAAGCCGGATAGAGATGGCATAACGTTGCGCGTAATAATCCATACGCCTCAGCCGGCTTGCGGCTTTTAAGGTGAGGCGGCGGACGACATAAATGGCTTGCCATGGCGGGCGCAGCGACGGGGCGAGCACATGGCTATGCCCGATGGTGCGGCGCTGTGTCACAGGTTCGGGCAGGTCAAAGCCGCGCAGATAATAATAGATGCGCTCGCCCCAGATACTGCCCCAAACACGCCGCATCTGTTTGCGGTCGAGCGCAAATATATCTGCCATTGTGTAAATACCCTGCCGCCGTAGACGCCTTTCCATATTGCGACCAATGCCAGGCAAATCCGTTGGTTTTAGCGCTGCTGTCAACCGCGCCTCCACCTCATCCGGCATCAATATCGTCAGGCCGTCGGGCTTTTGCAAATCGGCCCCGACCTTTGCCAGAAAGCGGTTGGCCGCGATACCGATTGAACAGCGCACCCATGGCCCCAGATTATCGGCAAGCCCCGCCTTGATCGATAGCGCAATGCGTCTCGCCGCTTCGGGCTGGGCCTCGTTTCGCATCAGCTGCGCCGCCACTTCGTCGATGGAACACACCGCGCTGACCGGAATATGGCGGTTAATCTCCGCTACCGCACGATGATGATAGTCCACATAGGCGTCATGACGTGCAAGGACACAGATCAAATCGGGGCAAAGCTGCCGCGCCTCCCAGATTGCCGTGCCGGTTTTGATGCCATATGCCTTCGCCTCATAACTGGCGGCAATGGCGCAGCTACTGTCGCTTTCCACCGGAACCACCGCCACAGGCCGCCCGCGCAAGGCCGGATTAAGCTGCTGCTCAACGCTGGCAAAATAGCTGTTAAAATCAAGATAGAGCCAGCGAAGAGGCGATGGAGAAAACATGATTGTGACTCGGAATAGAAGCTTGGCCGAGCAGTATATGTTCTTATTTTGTTCTTTTCAATGGGATCACGATCTTCCAGTGCAGACAGGATGGAACAAAGATTATCACCTAGCTCACTTCATATTCGGAATTTCACGAATTCTAGCACGGAAAACGCGATCAAAAGCAATGAGTCTTTCGACAAGCCAATCGAGCATAGACTGCCAATTTTCCTGATTGAGCATATCTTCAACATCTAGATATTGCGCAATACGGGCCTCTTTGGCGGCCTTAATCCATTCAAGTTTGCCCAGTTCCCTTTCAATATCATCTTTTTGCTCAGACAAAAAATCGAAATTCATGTGTGCATGGCTAGATGAAAAGAACAGATCAACACCAATCCTGCCTTTTTGTGCAACGAAATAGGCATTTAGAACGAATCCGGATCGACCAATTGCAACTGGATACCATTGCTGGGCGCGGGGAATTCGTCCCTGCGTTCCGTTGCGAAGACCATCAAGCCTGCCGCTCAATTCATTCCAAAAAGAAAGCTGGGCCTGACGAATATCTGTTAGTCCGGATGCTTCAGCATCTCGGCGCACCCCATGGACTGTCTTTGACCAGCTATTGGGCTTTGATACAATATTGAACTTAGGGGCAAGCGGACTGTCCCCAATTCGCCAAAGCTCGACTTCTAGCCCGAAAAAGCGAAACCTTTCATCGGTAATCTCATTAAGCCAATCGAGCGCCGCACGGTGCGGCTCGGTAAATTTATCGGCGATCCAAACTAGGGTGACAGTCTGCAGCCCTGCCGCATAGGTAAGCAACTGTCCTAAATGCGTGTGATCCGTGCGTTCCAGCTGGTTCTCGATTAGAACAAGTTGATCATCAGAATGATCATAAGATTGATCACGACATACAATATCCGCGCGAAACGAGCCGACATTGGTTTCGACGCCAACAACCCCAAGATCCATTTCGAGTGTTTCTGACAAGACAGCAAGATTGCCTTCTTCTGCAAGCCATGGGGTAAAACTTGTCGCTTCATTATCCCATGCCTCGCGCAATGGAACGCGCTTTAAGCGGCCGAGACTCGGGACTTTCATTATATATGCAGCGCTTTTCCATAAGCGCCCAGCACGCTTTCATGCATCATTTCAGAGAGCGTCGGGTGCGGGAAGACGGTTTGCATAAAATCTTGCTCAACCAACTCGGCCTGCTTGCCCAATGTATATCCCTGAATCAGCTCGGTCACTTCCGCGCCGACCATATGTGCGCCGAGCAGCTCGCCTGTTTTGGCGTCAAATATGGTTTTGATGAACCCTTCTGCCTCGCCAAGCGCAATCGCCTTGCCATTGCCGATGAAGGGGAAATTGCCGACCTTCACATCATAACCCGCCTCTTTCGCCTTGGCCTCGGTCAGACCGACGCTAGCGACCTGTGGGTGGCAATAGGTACAGCCCGGAATATTGCGCACATCCATCGCGTGGGGATGCACATCCTTGTTGCCCAAAGCTTGGGCGATGGCTTCGGCGGCTATCACGCCCTCATGGCTGGCTTTGTGCGCAAGCCAAGGCGGCGCGGTAATGTCACCAATCGCCCAGATACCGGGCACATTTGTGCGGCACATCGGGTCTGTGTTGATATGGCCGCGCGTCGTTTCGATTTTCAACGCTTCAAGTCCGATATTCTCGCTATTGGGTACAATGCCGATCGCAACGATGCAGTGGGAATAATCGCCGGCAAGGATTTTGCCATCCTTGCCCTTGATCTTGGCCGACACACCGGTCGTGCTGGCCTTCAACTCTTCAACACCTGCCCCGGTCATGATTGTCATACCTTGCTTGATGAGCGCTTTTTCAAGGAAGGTAGACACATCCGCATCTTCAACCGGTACAATACGGTCCATCATCTCAACAACAGTCACGTCCGCACCCATGTCATTGTAGAAGCTTGCAAATTCAATGCCGATCGCGCCGGAGCCAATCACCAACAGCTTTTTGGGCATTTCCGCCGGGACCATGGCATGACGGTATGTCCAGATGCGCTTGCCGTCGGCGGGCGCAAAAGGAAGGTCGCGGGCCCGTGCACCGGTGGCGATAATGATATGTTTCGCGGTCAGTTGCTCTTCGCCCTTTTCGCCTTTAACGGTCATCTTGCCGGGCGCAGTGATTGCCCCGTCGCCCATATGGACTGTAATCTTGTTCTTTTTCATCAAATGACCGATGCCCTGGTTAAGCTGCTTGGCGACGCCGCGCGAACGCTTGACCACTGCATCCAGATCCGCCTCAATCGCGCCTGCAACCTTCAGGCCATAGTTGGACGCATGGTCCATATAATGTTTGATCTCTGCTGAACGCAGCAGCGCCTTGGTAGGGATACAGCCCCAATTCAGGCAAATGCCGCCAAGATTTTCGCGTTCCACGATGGCGGTTTTGAGCCCAAGCTGCGCCGCGCGGATGGCGGCTACATAGCCACCGGGGCCGCTGCCAAGGACGATAAGATCATAATTACTCAACTTTTTTTCCTTCAAGATATTCCGCAGTCAGCAGCATTTCATTTTCAAGCATTTTGGCTTCATTACCGATAATCTTAGTTTTCAGCCCACCCTGATTATAAGGTTTTATATTCAGGATATTTTCTTAATTCATATGCCGCCGACACTTTGGAAGCAATGCTTCCGCCATATTGGCCAAGATGATCGATTATTTCGAACACTCTTTGATATTCATGAAAATGGATCTCACGCCGCCTTTTTATGGCGTAGAAAATAGAAGCCCAGACCATACCCATTAGCGGAATGACTATGCCAGCCCAAGCTACCCACTCTTGCCAATTCGAAGGCAGCATTGTTAAGCCACCAAACCCAGCGGATTTTCCACCAAAGCCTTAAACACTTTCATCAGTTCCGCCCCGTCTGCACCGTCTATCGCGCGATGGTCGAAGCTGCCGGTTGCGGACATGATGGTGGCAATGCTCAGCGCATCATCGACAATATAGGGCCTTTTTTCGCCCGCACCAATCGCCATAATCATCGCTTGTGGCGGATTGATCACTGCTTCAAACTGCTTGATCCCAAACATCCCCATATTGGAAAGCGATGCGGTGCCGCCTTGATATTCATGCGGCATCAGCTTGCCTTCCTTCGCGCGGCCAGCAAGTTCCTTCATTTCTGAAGAAATTGCGCTCACCGCTTTGGCATCCGCGCCCGCAATAATCGGGGTAATCAGGCCGTTTTCCATGCTGACCGCGACAGAAATATCGGCGCGTTCATATTTGATCAGCGTATCACCTGCAAAGCTGACATTGCACTTTGGCACTGCGATCAGCGATTTGGCCAGCGCCTTGATAAGCAAATCATTGACCGACAGCTTCACGCCCTGTGGCTCCAGCGCGGAATTTAGCTCGCTACGCAATTTGAGCAGCTTGTCGAGATTGATGTCCACGGTCAGGTAAATATGCGGCACCTGTTGCTTGCTCTCGGTCAAGCGGCGCGCAATGGTTTTTCGCATATTGGACATTTTTCGATTGCGCGCGGAATATTCTCGTCAGCTTGCACAGGCAAGGACGCTGGCGATGCCGCCGATACTGCGCTGGTGGCCGAAGCCGCCTCAGGAACCGATGCCGTCACCTCTGGCTGGGCGCCGTCAATGTCAGCTTTAACGATACGGCCTCCGGGACCGGTGCCGGTGACTTGGGTTAGGTCCAAGCCCTTTGCTGCAGCAAGCCGTTTGGCAAGCGGGCTGGCCTTTATCCGGCCATCCGATGAAGTTGGCGCAGCGGCCGGGCTGCTTGCAGATGCAGGGACCGCCAGCGGAGCAGCAGGGGCAGCTTCAGCAGCGGGAGGTGTTGTTTTTGGCGCAGACACTGATGCGCTCGCCGCCGCGCCGACATCCTCACCTTCCTCAGCAATCAAAGCGATGACCTCGCCCACTTTTACATTATCTGTACCTTCTGGAATCAGGATTTTGGCAATAATGCCTTCATCCACCGCTTCAAATTCCATTGTCGCCTTGTCGGTTTCAATTTCCGCCATCAAATCGCCCGATGAAACACTATCGCCTTCTTTTACCAGCCATTTGGCAAGCGTTCCCTCCTCCATTGTCGGTGACAGTGCGGGCATTTTCAATTCAATGGGCATAGATGGGCCTTTGTTGCAACTTGTTATGGTGACTCCCGATAGAGCGCCCTTTTCCCCGACGTCAAGTCGCTAATGGTTGCAAGCGGAATGATTTTCGCGCAAACTCATCGATAAGATAAGCCGAAAAGATAAAAGGGGCGGGTTTATGCGGACATATATGGTCGTGATTGACGAAACCGAAGAAGCACGTTTAGCGCTCCGTTTTGCATCGCGGCGGGCGGCCAAAACAAATGGAAATGTTCATATATTGGCGCTTGTCGAACAGGCCGATTTTGTTGCATGGGGCGCGGTTCAGGCGACTATGGAGGCCGAAGCGTTAAGCCGCGCGGAAGAATTAGTGGCCAGCGCCGCCGGCGCTTTGTTTCAGGAATCAGGCATCAGGCCCAGCATCTCCGTCAAGGCGGGTGAAGGGATTGAAGTCGTCAAACAAGTGCTTGCCGAAAATTCCAATATCGCAGCATTGGTCTTGGGCGCGGCAAGCGGCGGATCGCCCGGGCCGCTAGTCAGCTATTTTGCCGCCACCCATGTGGGCACATTGCAATGTCCGGTGATCGTTGTCCCTGGTTCGCTCTCCGAAGAGCGGATTGACGAAATCAGTTAGCAGTTTAGCATTAAGACCGCTTAACGTTTTCGTCCCTTATGCCGGATATTGGCGGGTCTTCCGCGCCGATTTGCCTTATGTTTATGTGCTTTGGTCTTGCCGGGAACAGGCATATCATCACCGTCTTTCGGCTTCCGGCTCTTGTCATTTTTTGCGAGCCGCCAGAGGGAACCGAAAAACGCAGTGCGCCGCTGACAGGATTGGCCTCTTCCAACCGCAATTTGATCCGCATTCCCGGGCGATATTCCTGCCCGGTGCGTTCGCCTAATAAGGTTTGGCTTGCCTCCTGATATATGAAATAGTCACTGCCTAATGTTGATACAGGAACTAAACCATCGCCGCCAATACCCTCTACAGTAGCAAAAAAACCGAAATTCTGAACGCCTGTAATCCGGGTTTCAACAATCTCTCCGACATATTGCGCGAGATAGGCCGCAACATAGCGATCAGTGGTTTCGCGCTCTGCCTCCATCGCCCGGCGCTCGGTTCGGCTGATTGCTTCGGCAATTGGATCCAATTTCGCCGCCTCGGCCTTGCTCAGAGCGGTTTCCGGCTTGATCGTCTTATCTGCCGGCTTTGGCATCTCCAAATCATAGCTACCTACCAAGGCCCGGTGAACGATCAAATCGGCATAGCGCCGGATCGGCGAGGTAAAATGCGCGTAGCTACCGAGTGATAATCCGAAATGGCCAATATTCCGCGGGCTATAATAGGCCTGTGTCTGGCTACGCAGCACCTGCTCCATTATTTGCGGACGGATTTCATTATCCTTGTCAATTTTATTCAATATAGCATTGAATGTTGATGGCTTTATCACTTGCCCCATGGCAAAGCCAATCTCATAAGTCTTCAGATAATCCTTCAACGCCATCAGTTTTTCACGCGAAGGCTCCTCATGTGCACGATAGATCAGCGGTGATTTCTTCGCCTCCAGCGCCTTTGCCGCAGCAACATTTGCGGCGATCATATAATCCTCGACAAGACGGTTGGCATCCAAAGTCTCGCGCACTGCTACACCGGTCACCCTGCCCTTTTCATCGAGCGTAATCCGCCTTTCGGGCATTTCAATAGCCAACGGTTCGCGCTTGGTCCGGGCTTTGAACAGCAATTTCCAACACGCCCATAGCGGCTTAAGAGCAGGCTGCAACATTTCATGCGGCAGCTTTCCATCGATCGCCGCCTGTGCATCTTCATAGGCGATGTTGGCGGAAATACGGGCGATTGCCCGCGTGAAACGCCATGACGTCACATTGCCATTTCTATCCACCACCATATGGCAGGCCAGCACCGCCCGATCTTCATCCTGACGCAGCGAGCATTTGTCCGAAGACAGGCTGTGCGGTAGCATGGGCACCACAAGGTCTGGAAAATAAACGCTATTCCCGCGCTTTAAGGCTTCCTTGTCAAGCACGCTGCCCGGACGCACATAATAGCTGACATCGGCGATACAGACGATGGCGCGGTACCCACCTTCATTGGCTGGGTCATCGTCCGGTGCAGCCCAAATTGCATCGTCAAAATCGCGGGCATCTCTTGGGTCAATCGCGATAATCGGTAAATGACGCAAATCCTCACGGTTTTCGGCGCTTACCGGCAATCGGGATACGCGGATCGCTTCAGCCTCTGCCTCCTCGCTGAAAGTATCGGGAATCCCATATTTGTGGATGGCAATCATACTAAAGCTTTTGGGTGCGAATGGATCGCCCAGAACATCGGTTACTTTAGCTGATTTACGTGAATTACCGCCTGTTTCGGCAAGGACCAAATCGCCATCCTTGGCATTACCTATATCCGATATCGGCATATCATAACGCATTTTCTTATCAGTTGATTTAAGCCAATAGCGTCCATTTGCCGCCGCTTCAACGACACCCAATATCTGCTCGCTTGCCTTACCTAATTTTTTAATCGGGTGTGCGAGCCAGCCTCTACCCGCTTCTTCTGTTCGGGCCAATATCCTGTCGCCTACGCCCAGCGCTCCGCGTCTGCCTCTTTCAATCACTCGCAATTTGGGCCGCGGCGAATCTTCTGCCTCCCATCGTTCGGGCACGGCAATCGGTTGATTGCCGTCAATCTCGATGATATTCAGCACGCTAACCTTAGGCAAGCCGCCCATTTTGTGAAAGGCTCGGCCAGGAGCCAAATCCACAAGGCCTTCGTCGGTCATGTCGCGCAGCAGGGCTTTGAGAGCAATTTTCTCTTGCCCCTTAAGACCAAAAGCCTTTGCAATTTCCCGCTTTCCTGCGGGTATATTGCTGCCTTCAATAAAAGCCATTATCTCATCGCGCGTTGGCATACCTGCCCCGGCTTTTATTCTGCCCTTTATGATATTGGGGCGCTTTGCCAAATCAATAGGCCCGGCCAATAAGGATGCGTTCTACCGCTGGTTGTCCAGTAAAATAGCAAATACCTTCCGCCTCTTGCGCCCCCAAAGGCGCATTTCGCATGGTGAGTTTCAACTCTTTTAACTGCTCAACAATCTTATCCAATGCCGCCCCGCTGGGCTTGGCCCATTGCAGCTCGACCCATCCCGGATATTTTCCTGAGTTTTCATAAAATTTTTCTAAATCAGATATATTTTTATGGATATTATTATGGAGTCTATCATTGGCTTCTTTATGAAGAGCCGCCTGAATTTCCTCTAAGAGCACGCCCGCATCACGGGTAAATATCTTTTTGTCCGGGAATTGCGTGGCAAGCCGTCCTTCGGCATTATAAAGCTTGTCACGCCGGATCAGCGCCAATTTGCCGCCTTCTACATCACGAGGGCCGATTTCAATGATCAAGGGCGCTCCTTTTTTGACCCAAGACCATCGCTTTGTTGCGGCCTTTTCTCCGCGTATATCAAGCAAGGTCCGAACCGGCTCGTTAAAAGCCAACTCCCGATCCAAGCCTGATTTCAGCGCTTTTGCATAGTCCAGAACCGCCTGGTCTTCATCTGCATCCTTTTCCCGAAGCATCGGAATAATTACGATTTGATAGGGCGCAATCTGCGGTGGACACCGCAAACCGTCATCATCGCCATGCGTCATAATCACCCCGCCAATCATACGGGTTGATGTGCCCCAGCTTGTAGTATGACACAATTGCTGCGTGCCGTCCTTATCCTGATAACGGATACCTGCGGCCTCGGCAAAGCTAGTCCCTAAATAATGTGATGTGCCGGCCTGCAGTGCTTTTCCATCCTGCATCATCGCTTCAATCGAAAAGGTTGTGACGGCACCAGGAAAACGTTCATGCTCCGGTTTTTCTCCGGCAATGACCGGGATCGCCAATGGCCCTTCGGCAAACGTGCGATACATTTCCAGTGCGCGTAGCATTTCGGCCATCGCACCGGCTTCATCGGCATGGGCGGTGTGCCCTTCCTGCCATAAAAATTCGCTTGTGCGCAAAAACATACGCGTTCGCATCTCCCAGCGCACAACATTTGCCCATTGATTGACCATCAGCGGCAAATTACGCCAGCTTTGCACCCATCTGGCCATCGCCGCACCAATAACGGTTTCCGATGTAGGACGAACAACCAATGGCTCTTCCAATTTTGAATCGGGATCTGGAACCAGCCTGCCATCCACGCCTTTTAAGCGATGATGTGTGACCACCGCCATTTCCTTGGCAAAACCATCAACATGGTCCGCTTCTTTTTCAAAAAAAAGACAAGGGAATGAAAAGTGGGAAATAGCAATTTTCAACGCCTGCTTTTTTAATTTCGGCGTCCATTAATTTCTGGATGCGTTCCCATATGCCATAGCCCCATGGCTTGATGACCATACAGCCGCGCACCCCAGATTCTTCAGCCAAATCGGCCTCTGAAATCACCTCTTGATACCATTTGGCAAAGTCGGTGGCGCGCCGCGCCTGAAGAGCGTGTTTAATCAAAGCTAATTCCGTAAATAATAAGAAAAACAGTTAGAAAAGATGCATTCCTAAGATCAATCCTTACTTAACCGTTCAATCTTTGCCTGCAACTCTGCCATCTGACGCTTTAGATCATCAATGTCATCCGTTTTTTGCGTAGACATATTGTTTTTCTTGCCACTAAGACCAGGAACAAAAGCATCACGAGCGGAACGCATCAGTTCAATATTGGTCTTGGCAATGTCACCAAACGGCCCAGAGGTGATGACATTTTCAATCGCATCCTCAACCTGTTTCTGCTTTTGCCGGAAATTTTGCAGTGAATTTTCCAAAAATCCCGGAACCATCGACTGCATGGAATCGCCGTAAAGCGCGATCAGCTGCCGCAGAAATCCGACGGGCAACATATTCTGCCCGTTCGCCTCTTCATCCATTATGATTTGAGTCAGGACATTATGCGTTATATCCTCACCAGTTTTAGCATCAACTACTTGAAATTCAATATCTTTTCTAGTCAATTCAGCGAGGAAATCAAGTGTGATATATTTAGAGGAATCGGTGTTGTACAAGCGCCGGTTCGCATATTTTTTAATGATGATGGGGTCGCCTTTTTCCCCAGTGCCTTGCGTACGTGCCATGATAAAATCCTATTTGCCTACTCCTCGCCTAGCACCAGTCGATAGTGCACTGCAACATCCGATAACGAAGATCAGTCTTTAAGCCTACGCGATTCGAAATCATCAGCGCAGTATGAATTGCGGATGAATGGGCAAAAATGATAAGAATAAGCGTGGCAAGCAAAATGACGGCTCGCCTGAGTGCAGCAGCAAGCAATCAACATGAAGCCCGCTGACGCGATGGTAAATGCCACTATCTAAGATCAAAATGTAATATAATTACGATAAATCTAACGAATAAGCATTAAGCAAAAAATTCATACTGACACCACTGTTAATATTATATGTTGCTTTTTGGCAACATATTGGCAGAAAGCCTGCTTTTTTTAATCACAGGGTTGAAAAATGAATTTCGCTAGGCTTACTCGGTGGCAACATCGGAGTGTTTCTGGTGAAATTGATAGCTGGGGAGTTATTATGAAGAAAACAAAGTTTATGGTCGCGACGTCCGCGATCGGGTTGGCATTGTGCGTCTCCGGGCCGCTTTATGCCCAAGAGAATAATACAGATGCGGGTAGCGAATCTGCAGAGCAATCTGTGGATGCAGATGCCAGTTCGACATCGAACGCAAGCGATGCCATTGTTGTGACCGGATCACGTATCCGCCGTCCTGATGAGTTTAGCGCAATTGAGCCTTTGACGGTTATTAACAGGCAGGAAATTACACAGTCAGGTTTTAACAGTGCGACTGATGCTCTGCAGAGCGCAGCTGTCACCCAAGGGGCCGGGCAAATAAACAATGCATTTGGCGGTTTTGTTACCGATGGCGGAACGGGCGCAAATACTCTAGGTCTTCGCGGCCTTGGCCCTGCACGTACACTGGTTCTTTTAAATGGCCGCCGCTTGGCACCTGGCGGTACACGCGGTTCTGTTGTAGCGGCAGACCTTAATGTTCTACCCACAGCCATCGTCGATCAGATCGAAATTCTGAAAGCCGGTGCATCTTCGGTTTATGGTTCGGACGCTATCGCAGGCGTTGTAAACATCATTACAAACAAAAGCCCACAAGGCCTTAGCCTAGAAGCTCAGATTAACGTTCCACAAGTTGGGGCGGGTGTTGATAGCCGCCTAGCAGCAACCTTCGGTTTTGAGACCGACCGTTTAAGCGTCGCTGGTTCTGTTGAATATCGCAAACGGCGCATTCTTTCGCGCAATGATGTACCCTTCTACGACTGCCCAGTTGGTGGTTTTCGTGACGGAGAAGGCGGTCCATTCGGATCGGGTGATAGTGTAGGCTTTGATGGCACACCATGCTTTACTTTAGATAATGGCGGTGTAACCATCAACACTTTGGGCGCTCCTAGACGTAATGCTATTAGCAGAACAACGGGTCTTGTCGGCAGTTTCAATCGTTTCGTTCCTGCGCCCGAAGTAACAACCGGTCCATTTCCCGGTTTTCTCGGGGTAGACTTTTATAGCCGCGATACACTTGATCCTTTGCAGGAAGAAGAGCCTTTAATCACTGCTGCTGAACTCTATACAGGATTTTTGTCTGCTTCCTATGATTTGGAGGCTCTCGGTAATGCTGAGGTTTATGGCGAGTTGCTTGTAACACGCCGAAATTCTTCATCGCCATTATACCGGCAATTATCTCTTGATTATCTGACCGGAAGCCCGCTGCTTCCTGCTAATCTGCGGAGTGGTGTATTTTTGAATCCTACAAATACGTCTAGCGGACAAACAATAGCCGCACGCGCATTTATCGGCTTTGGTTTGACAGAATCCTCTCAACAAGTGGATTATATCCGTGCATCGGGTGGTATTCGCGGTGATTTCGTATTCCCTGATTGGCGCTATGATGCATTTGTGGGCAAAAGCTGGAATGACGGACGTTATGAGATTGAATCGTTCCTAGTTGACCGGTTAGCAAATTCATTAAATGTTGTTCAAAATATGGATGGAAGCTTTAGCTGCGCTAGTCAGGCTTCTAATGCTGGATGTGTTGCGGCACCCGTCCTAAACGCCGATACCATCGGCGGCCGTCTACCGGAAGATTTCCGCGATTATATTGTCCAAAATACTATCGGAAATACACAATTCCGCGAAACTACTTTTTCATTCAATGTGGATGGTCCGATTTTTGCAATGCCAGGCGGCGACGCTCAGCTTGCACTTGGTGTTGAATATCGTAAACAAAGCATCGATGATCGTCCGGATGAAAATTCACTCAATGGGAATTTGTTTGGATTGACCGCTGCTACACCAACCATTGGCCGCGATAACGTGAAAGAAGTTTTTGGTGAAGTGTTTTTGCCAGTATTGGCAGATCAGCCATTCTTTTATCGCTTAAGCCTAAATGGCTCTGCACGATACACTGATTATGCCTCCTACGGTTCTGATGTAACTTACAAAATCGCTGGAGAATGGCAACCTGTTCGCGGCTTCGGTTTCCGGGGTAGCTATGGCACATCGTATCGCGCACCTGCCCTTGCGGAACAATTCTTGGGTGCGACAAGCGGCTTTTTGGGTTCAACGGCAGATCCTTGTGACGACCTTCCGCCAGCGGCGGACCAATCACCAACAGAGGTGATAGTTGCGCGCAACTGTGCATCCATCGGCTTACCTGCTGACTTCGTTCAACGGAGTGGGATAACAGTATTTCGCGTTGGCGGAGCAGAAGCCGGTTTAGCGGCTGAAACATCGGTGAACTGGACAGTGGGGGCTGTCGCAACGCCGGTCCTTCCAGAAAGTGTTGGTAAATTGTCTTTGGCACTCGACTATTTTGATATCAAAGTAGAAAATGGTGTCGCGGATCTCGCAGGTGGCACAATTTTGGGTCGGTGCTATGGTGATCCCAATTTTGATCCCAATGCTGGTTTCTGCCGCTTTGTCGATCGGGATGCCAACAATGCATTGACAGTGACTAGCAGTTTTGTGAACCTGTCTGAGGATATTGTTAAAGGCTTTGAATTTAACGGTCGTTACTCACGCGATATTCTCGGTGCGAACTTTATCCTAAATGCTAATGTAACCAAATACACCGAGCAATCCTCTCGCTTGTTCCCGGAAGAATTCCTGACGGATGCAAATGGCACCATTACTCAGCCTGACTGGGTTGGAAATTTCGATGCTACTTTGGCTATGAAAAATGGTATCACGCTGCGTTACGGACTTGACTGGATTGATGGCGATCGCAATCGTACCTATGAATTCTTTGCTTTCGATGAGCAGACAGGTATTACGGATCCAGATCTAGTTCAGTCTAACCGTGACAATTTTGTACTTGAAGTGCCAAATTACTTTTTACATAACGCATCAGTACAACTTAACGCTGACAGATTTGAGATGACTGTTGGTGTTCGCAACATTTTCAATACTGCCCCGCCGCAAATCACATCGATTGGTTTTAACACTATTGGTAATGCGGCATTATATTCCGGTTATGATTATGTCGGACGCACATTCTTTGCGAACGTAAATTTTAACTTCAAATAAACATTCAAAAATTGAAAAGGCCCCGCATTGTCGGGGCCTTTTTTATGCCTGACTTTATAGTATCAAAAAAACCAGCTAGGACCAAAGCTGCTGTGATCGGCCGCCAATACACGTCAATAGTTCATATTGCGATAATTTGGAGATAGACGCAGCCTTTATAAGGTTAAAATCTATCTGCACCCAATCTGCTTCACATATGTCTTGTGCTGCACTAACATCCAATGTCACCAAATCCATCGATACACGGCCAATCACCGGCAGAATAGCATCACGGAATCTAGCATATCCGACATTTGAAAAGGCACGCAAATAGCCATCGGCATAGCCCAGCGCGATTGTCGCAACCCGCATATCATGCGGGCATATATAGGTCGCATTATAGCCAACCGGGGAACCGGCCTGCAGCTTTCTTAATTGCAAGATTTGGGCTTCTGGAAACACCACTTGACGAATAAAATCTGTCATTGCGCTGCGCGCTATACCGCCATAAAGCGATAATCCAGGGCGGGTCAGATTAAATGATAATCCGGCCCCAGCATAATTCCGGCACTGTTGGACAGGCTAAGCCGCTGTGCTTTTATCTGATTGGCCGCTCCCTGAAAAATTCTCAATTGTGCTTCATTTTGCGGGCTGTCTTCATCCGCTGAGGCAAGGTGAGAGGCCAGTATATCAATTTGTAACCCGTTGAAAAGCGCTGCATCAAATTGCTCGGGGCCAATACCTAACCTATTTATCCCGCTATCTATCATCACATGGCAAACCCCGCCGCCTGCGATTTTCCAGCGTTTGATTTGCTCTACTGTGCTAAGAACCGGGCGGGCACCTAGGGTCAGGGCGACATCCATATCATCTGCCCCTGCCCCGTTCAAAACGCTTATTTGGCTTGGCTCAATGATTGTAGAAAGCGCTACTGCCTCCGACCAATGCGCAACAAAAAATTCACGGCACCCTGCTTTACTAAGCCGCTTGACAACTTCCAATGCGCCAAGGCCATACCCATCTGCCTTTACGGCAGCGCCACAATCAGCGGCGCCGCTTCGTTTCTTTAACGCACGCCAATTGCTAACCAAAGCTTCGCCATCGAGACGCAACCGTAACGGGGCATGAGCAGAATGATCCGGTTGGAAATTATCCGGCATTTTCTTCAAAATCTTTGGGCGGACCGCCGGGTAATCCCCACCAACATACCATAATCGCCACCGCCATAAACACCCAAGTATACCATAGCCCGCTATAGGCGTCCCCGGTAACGGCCACGATATAGGCAGCTATCAGCGGCAAGAACCCACCAAAATAACCGGCTCCGAAATGATAGGGGATCGACATCGAGCTATACCGAATCCGTGCCGGGAACATTTCAGACAGCAAAGCCGCAACCGAACCATAGGTGAGCGCCGACATGGCGCCTAAAACCAGCAAGAGGGCGATAATGCCAATGACCTGACCAAAGCTTGGATTCTGGGTGTCAAAATTATATCCTGCACCAGATAAAATTTCCTTCATTTGTGCCTTTCGGGCAGCGCCATCCGCCCAAGCATAAGCGGACAGGTCAAGCGCGGTCTCACCCGCCGACACTCCTGAGCCGTTTGCCTGAATCACATTATAAGGCACACCAATAGAGGTCAGGTCTTCCATCAATTTACCACACTCGGTTTTTTGGCTATCGGCGAAGGGATCATAGTCGCAATTTGGACCGCTGACCATGATAGGCGCGGCTATAGCAGATGCGGATAGGCCGGGATTGGCAAGGCTACCCATCGCCCAAAAAGTCGGAAAAAGCAAAAGTAAGGTCATCAACCCACCCAATATTATCGGCTTTTTCCGGCCAACCCGGTCCGACCATTTGCCAACAATTAGATAGAAGCTCATTGCGATCAATCCGGCGAACCCGACAATCAGCTCCGCAGTGACCGCGTCCATACGCATCGGACCTTTTAAGAAGGACAGGCTGGAGAAAAATGCGGTATACCAAATTGTCGTAAGCGCGGCCGCGACGCCAAATAGAGCGACAAAAATACGTTTTTTATTACCGGGATAGGTAAAGCTTTCTAGGAATGGGTTTTTTGCCGTCTCTCCCGCTTCCTTCATGGCTTGAAACACCGGACTTTCCGACAATTTGAACCGCATCCATAGCGAAATGGCCAGCAGGATTAGCGATAGCAGGAATGGCACGCGCCATCCCCATGCGGCAAATTCCTCTGCGGGGATGAGCACCCTGCACGCCAACACCACCGCCAATGATAGCACAAAGCCGCCGACTACGCTGGCTTGGATGAAGCTGGTATAATAGCCGCGCTTTTCCGGCGGAGCGTGTTCAGCCACATAAATAGCCGCGCCTCCATATTCGCCGCCAAGCGCCAAACCCTGTAAAATACGCAGCAGGATGACGATAATCGGTGCGGCTATCCCAATCGTAGCGGCGCTGGGGATCAAACCCACACCGGCAGTGGCAATGCCCATGAGTGTCACCGTCACTAGGAAAGTATATTTTCGCCCAAGCCTATCGCCCAAAAAACCAAAAAGGATGGCTCCAATAGGGCGAAAACCAAAGCCAACGGCAAAGCCCGCCCACACCAGCAAAGTTTCCAACGTCGCATTATCACTAGGAAAAAAAGCTGCACCAATTAAGGCTGCAAGCGTGCCATAGATGAAAAAATCATACCATTCGAAAATTGTACCTGCTGAGGATGCTGCGATCACAAGCCGGATTTCCTTGGCAGTGGGTTCACGAAGCTGTGGACTGTTTTTCGCTACGGCTGAATCCTGCATTTTTCCCCTCCCCGCGGGATATAAGTTATAGACGTCTTATGAAGCTATCCCTGCCCTGCATCAAGGCCATATCGGGGCATTATTCCAATTCCAAAATCACCGCATCGACGGCTAGACTCTCGCCTTCTTCCACTTCAATTATTTTCACCACACCGGATTTCTCGGCACGCAGAATATTTTCCATTTTCATGGCCTCAACCACCGCAAGCGGTTGCCCTGCTTCGACTGTATCGCCCGGTTCCACATGAATTTTTGTAATCAATCCAGGCATGGGGCACAGCAGATATTTGGACAGATCTGGTGGAGTTTTTTCGATCATATGGTCGGCAAGATGTGCGATATGGCCGGGCAAGCACAAAACTTCATGGCTCGCACCGCGCGTGGTCAGCCGGAACCCTTTTACCGTTCTGGCCAATTTAACGCCCAGTTCGGCTTCTCCAATGGTTGCGACGACCAGATTGTCGCCCGGTGTATATTCCATCTCCAGATCAAGAGTCACTCCCTCCACGCTTATCCCGTCTCTATCATCGAGCAGCACATTAAATTTCTGCCCCGCAAGGCGGATTTGCCAATGGCCGGGGGCATCTATGCGGCCGCCCAATTGCCCATCCACCTGTGCCGCGCGGTCGGCATTTGCTGTGGCGATAAAAGCTGCAATGCCCGCCAGTTGGATCAACAATTCATCCGTTGCCTGCGCCCCAGAAAAACCATCTGGATATTCCTCCGCAATAAAACCGGTCGTCAGGTCGCCCGAACGGAAACGAGGATGCTGCATAATGGCACAAAGGAAGTCTATATTATGCCCGACCCCTTCCAATATAAAGCTATCGAGCGCCGCAATCTGTTTGTCAGCTGCCTCATCACGGGTCTGCCCCCATGTGATCAACTTGGCGATCATCGGATCATAGAATATACTGACCTCTCCGCCATCCATCACGCCGTCATCGACGCGCACACCGTTTACGCCATATATACCGTCGCCGCTCCATCCGGGAACCGGAGGCTTATAGTCTACAAGCCGCCCTGTGGAAGGAAGGAAGCCGCGATAAGGATCCTCGGCATAGACGCGGTTTTCAATCGCCCAACCATTGATCGTGATATCCTCTTGTTTTAGAGCCAATTTCTCTCCGGCGGCAACGCGGATCATCTGCTCAACCAGATCAATGCCGGTAATGCATTCGGTGACTGGATGCTCCACCTGAAGCCTTGTATTCATCTCCAGAAATAAAAGCTTTCGCCCGATGGATCCGCGCCCGATACAATCAACTCCACTGTGCCTGCACTGTGATAATCCACTGCGCGTGCCAAAGCGACGCATTGTTCGCCCATTGCCTTGCGCATAGCAGGCGTAACAAAGGGAGACGGCGCTTCCTCCACTACCTTTTGATGCCGCCGCTGGATCGAACATTCCCGTTCGTTCAAATACAGGATGTTACCATGCTGATCGCCCAAAATCTGGATTTCGATATGGCGCGGGTTTTCGATGAATTTTTCAATAAACACCCGGTCATCACCAAAGCTGTTCAGCCCCTCCCGCTTGGTCGCTTCAAAGCCTTCGCGGACATCGGTCTCGCTATAGGCAAGCCGCATTCCTTTACCGCCGCCACCCGCCGATGCCTTCATCATCACCGGATAGCCGATCTCTGCAGAAATTTCGACTGCATGATCGGTATCGCGTATTTCTCCCACAAAGCCTGGAACGACATTGACGCCGGCATCCTTGGCCAGCTTCTTCGATTCAATCTTGTCTCCCATCGCAGCGATGGCATTCACCGGCGGGCCGATAAAGGCAATGCCCTCCGCCGCCAACGCCTCGGCAAAGCTCGTGCGTTCGGATAGAAAGCCATAGCCCGGATGCACCGCCTCCGCGCCGGTTTGCTTACACGCAGCGATAATCTTGTTGGCCAGCAAATAGGACTGCGCAGCAGGAGAAGGACCGATATGCACCGCTTCATCGGCCATAGCGACAAAAGGCGCACGGGCATCGGCATCGGAATAAACCGCGACGGTGGCAATGCCCATGCGCCGCGCGGTTTTGATAACGCGGCAGGCGATTTCGCCACGGTTTGCGATTAGAATCTTGTTAAACATCCGTCGTTCCCTGTTTCGTCATTGCGAGCGGAGCGAAGCAATCCAGCGCCCAGCCCGCCAGTTTGGATTGCCTTCTCCGTGCGCAGCGGCTCCTCACCATCCAACGCTCTCAACCCCAAACGCGCAAACATCGCAGCATCGCTATCATCACCCGCATTGGGCGCGGTGAGCAGCTTGTCTCCGGTGAAGATGCTGTTTGCCCCCGCCATAAAACATAGCGCCTGTGCCGCCTCGCTCATACTTTCGCGGCCAGCGGACAACCTGACCATACTCATCGGCATGGTGATACGCGCGGCGGCAACGGTGCGAACAAATTCAATATCGTCGATCTTTGCCATCGGCGTATCAGCGAGCATATCGCCCAACACTGTGCCCTTAATCGGCACCAGCGCATTCACCGGCACGCTTTCGGGATGCGCTGGCAAGGTGGCGAGCGTATGAATAAAACCAACGCGGTCCTCGCGCGTTTCGCCCATCCCAACTATCCCGCCGCTGCACACATTGATTCCCGCACGTCGTACTTCAGATAAAGTGTCAAGCCTGTCCTGCATCTTACGGGTCGAAATAGCTTTTTCATAATATTCCGGGCTGCTGTCGATATTATGATTATAATAATCCAGACCCGCTTCGGCCAGCATATCCGCCTGTTTTGGGCTAAGCATTCCTAATGTCATGCACGTTTCCATGCCCATATCGCGCACGCCCTTCACGATCTCGACTATGGCAGGCATATCGCGGTTCTTTGGATTACGCCAAGCGGCACCCATGCAGAAGCGCTGCGATCCGCGATCCTTTGCCTGCGCCGCAGATTGCAGCACCGCGCGCACATCCATCAACTTGGTCGCCTCCACCCCGCTCGTCGGCATGGACAGACTGACTGCAATATCCGCAATCTTCCGGGCACCCGCCGGTTTTTATGCTGAGCAAAGTGCATAACTGCACCTGATCTGGCTTGTGATGGGCGCGGTGAACACTTGCCGCCTGAAACAAAAGCTCGGTAAAGGGCAGGTCAAACAACACCGATATTTCGTTGCGTGTCCAATCATTGCGAACTTCGGTCATGCAGCTTCCCACTTTATATTTGGCATATATTTTCCTGTTGGATGTTATGGTTCATTTTGGCTATTGCACACGGTGCTTGTCCCAATATGCCCGCAATATCGGTGCATAATAGGGAACGGCACGGCGGGCATTTTCGCCTTCCTCCGCATCGGTAAAGGCCGATGCGACTTTGGCAAGCGCTTCTTTGCCCAGCCTGCTTAATGCTTCGACATAGACCCCAATTGTGAAAAGAATTGCGCCACTTTTCGGCAAACGGCGCAAGGTTTGCCGTTCGCAACGTATAAATAACCTCTCCCCTGCATTTTCGGGGGTCAAACCTGCAAATATCTGCTCCGGTGTAGCTGTGGGCTGGTATCTCAGCTCGCTGGTTCCGACAATAAAGCAATTTGCCCTGCCGAAAATCTGCCCGGCAGGGAGCCTGTCCATAAAATGATCCACACCTTTTGCCAAATGCTGCGCATAGCCGTGGATTGGGGCATGAACCGCCGTCAATGCTAAACCCATTTTATCAAGCAGGCACCAATCAGTCGGAAAGGCAACCGCTGCGGCTGTGAGATGGTAATCGCCATCCATCTCAGCCTTCGTCAAAATGCATAAATCCTCCCAGACGGAGCGAGCCGCATCACCAAGGCTACCCGATATGCCGATCATTTCCGCAGCTTCCGCGCAGGCATGATGTGCCTGTGGCAATATTTGAATGGCACCGGGAAAAGCATCGAAAGCGGCGCGGCGTAATGCGATATCTGGATTAACCTGCAACCACTGCGCCGTTTCCAAACGCTGCAAACCCATACGCAGCGGTCCCGACAAACGCGCGTGCTGTAATAAGCTTTCAACAGAAAATCCGAGTGTCATCAATCAATAGCATCCTCATCCAGCGGCGGCATATTATGGCCCAACAGCCTAAGGACATCGGCGGCGCATTCGACGATATTGCTGCCAGGGCCGTAAATGCCGACCACACCTGCCTGTATCAGGAAGTCATAATCCTGCGGCGGAATAACGCCCCCTGCAAATACTTTAATATCGCTGCGTCCAGCCTCTTTCAACAACCGGATAAGCTCTGGGATCAATGTCTTGTGGCCTGCTGCAAGACTGGAGGCACCCACGGCATCGACATCTTTTTCCAGCACCATGTCGCGTGTTTCCTGCGGCGTTTGGAATAATGGCCCGCTGATTGCTTCAAAACCCATATCGTTAAAGGCGGATGCTACGACATTTGCGCCGCGATCATGCCCATCCTGACCCATTTTGGCGATCAGAATACGTGGTTTGCGGCCCAGGCGTTGGCTGACGGCATTCACGCCCTCCACCACCATGGTGTAGCGGGAATCACCTTCATAGGATTTGCCATAAACGCCTTTAACCGGCGAAGGCATAGCGGAATGGCGGCCAAAGATTGTCTCCATGGCGTCGGAAATCTCGCCAAGTGTTGCCCGTTGACGCGCAGCTTCCACAGCAAGGGCAAGCAAATTGCCATCGCCACCGGCTCCTTCGGTCAGCGCTTTCAGCGCCGCGCGGCAAGCGGCTTCATTACGGCCGGCCTTTACCTTATTGATCCGTTTGATCTGCGCCTCTCTTACTGAAGCATTGTCGATATCAAGTGTGTCGATGACATCCTCATTTTGGGGTCGATATTTATTAACCCCAACGATGACAGTTTCGCCGCGGTCCACACTGGCTTGTTTTAACGCAGCAGCCTCCTCGATCGCGGCTTTGGGAGCGCCGCTGCCAACATATGACGTCATGCCGCCAGCCTTATCAATATCAGACATCATATCCCATGCCTTATCAATAAGTTGCTGAGTAAGGGCTTCTACATAATAACTCCCGCCCAAGGGATCAACCACATGGGTCATGCCGGTTTCCTCAGCCAGAATGATCTGCGTATTGCGGGCAATGCGTGCGGAAAAATCCGTTGGTAAAGCAATCGCCTCATCCAGCGCATTGGTATGCAGCGACTGGGTTCCTCCAAGTGTCGCTGCGAGCGCTTCAACCGTGGTTCGGATAACGTTATTATAAGGATCCTGCTCCTGAAGGCTGACACCGGAAGTCTGGCAATGGGTGCGCAGCATTTTTGACCGGTCGGATTTTGCCCCCAGCCCATCCATAACCCGCCACCACAATGTCCGGGCCGCTCGAAGCTTTGCCACTTCCATGAAAAAATTCATGCCGATACCGAAAAAGAAGCTTAAGCGTCCGGCAAAGGCATCAATATCCAAACCCGTCGCACTGGCGCGCTGAACATATTCCTTACCATCAGCAATGGTAAAGGCCAATTCCTGAACCGCCGTCGCTCCGGCTTCATGCATATGATAGCCGCTGATTGAAATACTATTAAATAACGGCATTTTATCAGATGTATATGCAATAATATCTGAAACAATACGCATGGATGGTTCAGGCGGGTAGATATAGGTATTGCGCACCATGAATTCTTTCAGAATATCATTCTGTATCGTGCCTGACAGCTGTTCTTGCGGAACGCCTTGCTCCTCGCCAGCCACAATGAAAAAGGCCATACAAGGGATAACCGCGCCGTTCATGGTCATTGACACCGACATTTGTTCCAGCGGGATGCCATCAAACAGGATTTTCATGTCCTCGACGCTGTCAATTGCCACACCCGCCTTGCCTACATCGCCAACAACCCGCGGATGATCACTGTCATAGCCCCGATGTGTGGCAAGATCGAAGGCAACAGAAAGCCCCTTTTGCCCAGCCGCCAGATTACGCCGGTAAAAGGCGTTGGATTCCTCTGCCGTGGAAAAACCTGCATATTGCCGGATTGTCCATGGGCGCCCGGCATACATTGATGCCTTCACACCCCGCGTAAAAGGCGCAAAACCGGGAAGTCCGGGATCGGCGACGTCTTCCTCTGTATAAAGCGGCTTTACGGAAATACCTTCCGGTGTATGCCATGTCAGGTCGCGTCCCTTGACCTCTTTATCGGCTAGCGCCTTCCACTGCTCCTTATTTGTCATTATTGCCCCTTAAATTCCGCTTTACGCTTTTGCAGGAACGCAACAGCGCCTTCAAAGGCATCGCTGCTGTCCCCCGCCACACGCTGCCCTTCGGCCTCCTGCATCAGGGCGCTTGTAAAGTCGGTATCCAGTCCTTTGCGAATATTCGCCCGCATTATGCCGAGCGCTATCGTAGGTCCGCTGGCGAGCCGCTGAGCCAATGCCTTGGCCTCATCCAATAATGCATCGGGCGCAGTTACCTTATAAATCATCCCCCAATCCAGCGCCTGAGTAGCGGCGATTTTCTCTCCCAGCATCATCATCTGCGTCGCCCGTGCTTTGCCAATTAAACGCGGCAGAACCCAGCTCGCACCGCCATCGGGAACCAACCCAATATTCACAAAGGCCTGAAGGAAATAGGCATTTTCGCTGGCAATGGTAAAATCACAGCATAGCGCAATTGAACAACCGACACCCGCCGCAGGACCGTTCACCGCAGTAATTACAGGAATATTGAGATTAGCCAGCTTTACCATGAGCGGGTTATATCGCTGCGTCAGGGCACGATAACTGCCCTGCCCGCCGGAAATGCTGCTATCACGTCCGCTCGACAGATCGGCACCGGAACAAAAACCCTTGCCAGCCCCCGTAAGGACAAGCGCCCTTGCGCCATCAAGCCTGTCTAATGCATCATTAATCTCGTCCGCCATGCCAAGCGAACAGGCATTAAGCCGTTCCGGGACATTTAAGGTTATTGTTGCAACATTATCTAAAATATCGAGTGTAATATTATTATAATTGCTCATTTTTCCTCCAAAATATTTTCAATCGTCACTTTGATTAAAACCCATATGACAGTATAGCTTAATGGCCGTTTTTCGGCGTCTCCATAATTTCGGTCAGCACACCGCCCATATCCCCCGGGTGTACAAAAAAGATAAGCGTGCCATGCGCCCCAATACGTGGTTCCCCCAACACGCGCTTGCCCATGACCTCAAATTCGGCCTTGGCGATGTGGATATCCGGCACCTCATAACAAAGATGATGCTGCCCGCCCTGCGGGTTCTTTGCAAGGAAGGACGCGATGGAGGCGTTCCCCGGCAGCGGCTCGATCAACTCAATCTGCGTACCATCCATACCCGAATGCGTCGGCGTATCGACAAAGCATATCTTCACGCCTTGGTCGCGCAGGTCAAACGGTTCATGAATTTTCGTCGCACCCATGACGTCGCGGTAAAAGACGATGCTGTCCGCGATGGAAGGCGTAGCGACACCGATATGGTTCAGGCGGCCTAGTTTCATAGCCCCATAACCTCGTCATTGCGAGCAGCCAAAGGCTGCGCGGCAATCCAGAGCAGCGCAAAACTGCACTGGATTGCTTCGCTGCGCTCGCAATGACAAATTCTCTGCTGTTCAAAAGCCATGCGCAATATCATCATATAAATCCTTCCAATCCGGGTTCATCGCCTCAATCATCGCAAGCTTCTTGAGCCGCGATCCGCCCTTGATCTGCTTTTCCTTTGCTATCGCATAATCCATAGTCGAATGCTGCTCATACCAGACCAGCAATTTGCAGCCATACCGCTTGGTGAAACCGTCAATCAGCCCCTCTCGATGCTGATAGGCGCGTTTGACTAAAGCAGATGTCACGCCAGTATAAACCGCGCCATTTCGCCTATTGGCCATCATATAGACACACGGATTTTTCATATAACTAACAAACATTCGTCATTGCGAGCGACCAAAGGGAGCGCGGCAATCCAGAGCAGTCCTGCGTAACACTGGATTGCTTCGTCACTACGCTCCTCGCAATAACGAGACAGTAGTGAGGCAGTGCGACGCCGATATGGTTGGGGCGGTTTGGTTTCATCTTCTCTTCCAGATTCTATTCCAAAAACTCGACCTATTAGGTTTAGGATCGTCAGACGATGCAGCAAAGCCCGACGCATCTACTTGTCGCTGACGTTTCGCTTGATCTAACCACTCGTGCCAAACTGCTAATTGTTCATCCACCGTGCCGATTTCCTCAATGGGTGCCGGTTCAAACGTCTTTAAAGCTGGAGGCCCGCCTGACGGAATAGGGTATAGCATAAACCCTCTCTCCATATCGCGGCACATACCTGACGGGTAAGCATTCTTCCGAGACCCATTGCAAAGTGTTCGCCATCCTTGTGGTTCGATTTTCGACGAAAAAGCTCAAGCGCGTGAAAGGCATCGTTGCCATGCCAAATCTGCTGACCAAATGTTGGCGTTTCTGATTTCATCACCTCGCTATAGTGAGAGACCTCAAACTTGAGGTCGCACGGCTCAGATCGACCATCGAAATTTTGGATCAATATCGTTGCAGATTCGCGGTTACTCATAGCGGAATATTATCATGCTTTTTCCAGGGGTTCTCCAACGCCTTGTTCCGCAGCTTCCTTAGCCCCAACGCCACGCGTTTCCGCGTCGAATGCGGATAGATCACCTCGTCGATAAAGCCTTTTTGCGCCGCCACAAAGGGGTTGGCGAAGCGGTTTTCATATTCCTGTGTGCGCTCGGCGATTTTTTCGGGGTCGTCTTTTTCATGTCGAAAGATGATCTCCACCGCGCCCTTTGCGCCCATCACCGCGATTTCGGCGGTGGGCCAGGCATAGTTCAGGTCGCCGCGCAGATGCTTTGACGCCATAACGTCATAGGCCCCGCCATAGGCTTTGCGCGTGATGACGGTAATCTTGGGTACGGTCGCTTCGGCATAGGCGAAGAGCAGCTTTGCGCCATGCTTGATGATGCCATTATGCTCCTGCCCCACGCCGGGGAGGAAGCCGGGGACATCGACAAAGGTGACGATTGGGATTTCAAAGGCGTCGCAAAAACGCACGAAGCGCCCGGCTTTTTTGGAGGCGTTAATGTCCAGACATCCTGCAAGCACCATCGGCTGATTGGCGACAATGCCCACAGTGCGCCCTTCAATCCGGCCAAAACCGCATAGGATATTGCCGGCATGGGCGGGCTGCACCTCAAAAAAATCAGCCTCATCAAAGGTTTTGCGGATCAGCTCATGCATGTCATAAGGCTGATTGGCTGATGGCGGGATCAACGTGTCAAGGCTATCTTCTATACGGTCCCAAGGGTCATTGCTGGGCCGCTCCGGCACGCCGGCCTGATTATTCTCTGGCAAATAGTCAAAGAAATCCCGCACAGCGAACAGCGCTTCTATGTCATTTTCAAATGCATTATCGGCAACCCCTGATTTAGCAGTGTGGGTGACTGCCCCGCCAAGTTCTTCCTGTGTGACCACTTCATTGGTCACTGTTTTGACCACTTCCGGTCCAGTTACAAACATATAGCTTGAATCTTTCACCATGAATATGAAGTCTGTCATGGCAGGCGAATAGACCGCGCCGCCTGCACATGGCCCCATAATCACGCTGATTTGCGGAACGACGCCTGATGCCAGCACATTCCTTTGGAACACCTCGGCATAACCTCCAAGGCTCGCCACGCCTTCCTGTATGCGAGCGCCGCCGCTGTCGTTGAGGCCAATGACAGGTGCCCCGACCTTCATCGCATTGTCCATCACCTTGCAGATTTTCTCAGCCTGGCGTTCAGACAGCGAGCCACCGAAAACAGTAAAATCTTGACTGTAGACATAGACCAGCCGGCCGTTAATTGTGCCGCTGCCCGTTACAACACCATCGCCAGGAATTTTGGTGTCGGCCATACCAAAATCCACGCAATTATGTTCGACATACATATCCAACTCTTCAAAACTGCCTTCATCAAGCAGCACATTCAGCCGCTCGCGCGCTGTCAGCCGTCCTTTGGCGTGCTGCGCATCAATGCGTTTCTGCCCTCCCCCCAAATGCGCTGCGGCACGGCGGCGTTCAACTTCGGCAATATTGGCGGACATAGCCTCTCCCTCGTTAAGCAGAAGCGATAGCTTTGACACCCAAAGCCCGTCAATGCAATTTTTAATCGAGCGATTAAATTTGCTTCCAAACAGGCTGAATTGCTGTTTCAGCGCAGATTGCTATATGGAGCGCATGAATCAGCATTTGCCCATAACTGTTGCCGCGCTTTACCGTTTTGCCGCATTTGAGGCCCCGGAAAAAATACAGCCGCCTTTGCTTCGCCTGTGTAAGCAAAATGCTATTAAAGGGACTTTACTGCTCGCGCATGAAGGCGTGAATGGCACCATTGCCGGAACGGCGGACGCTATTGCAGCGGTGGTCGAGCATATTCGTTCGCTTCCCGGATGCGACGACCTTGATGTCAAATATAGCAGCGCAAAAGAAATGCCCTTTTACCGCATGAAGGTGCGGTTGAAGAATGAAATAGTGACGCTGGGCGTGGACGGCATTGACCCCACCCGTGAAGTCGGCACTTATGTCCATGCGAAGGATTGGAATGACCTGATCAGTGATCCCGACACGATCATCATCGACACGCGCAATGACTATGAAGTCGGTATTGGTAGTTTCGAAGGCGCCATCAATCCTAAAACCAAGGCGTTCAGGGATTTCCCCAAATGGTTTCGGGATAATCGTGCCGCTTTGACCGCCCGGACCAACAACCCCAAATTCGCCATGTTCTGCACCGGAGGGATTAGATGTGAGAAGTCCACGGCTTTCCTGAAAGCCGAAGGGATTGATGAGGTTTACCATCTAGAAGGCGGGATATTACGCTATCTGGAAGAAATACCTGAAGAAGATAGCAAATGGCGGGGGGAATGTTTTGTATTTGATGAGCGCGTATCGGTGGGACACGGATTGGCGCTTGGCGAAAAACAGCTTTGTCATGCCTGCCGCCGCCCAATTGACGCAGCTGACATGGCGTCAGAATATTATATCGAAGGGATAAGCTGCCCCCATTGTCATGAGGAACGTAGCGATGAGGACCGAAGGCGCTTTGCCGAAAGGCAAAAACAGATTGCGCTGGCAAAAAAACGAGGGGAGCAGCATTTGGGTGCAGAGTTAAACAGCGAAAGCCCGGATGACTAAACAACCAATATTATATAGTTTCCGACGGTGCCCCTATGCCATGCGAGCGCGGATGGCGATTTATATCAGCGGCGCCGAATATGAACATCGCGAAATATTGCTACGCGAAAAGCCATTAGAAATGCTGGCTTCATCGCCAAAGGGCACAGTGCCGGTGCTGGTGCTGCCTGACGGCCGGGTTCTGGAAGAGAGCCTTGACATCATGCATTGGGCCTTAACACAGAATGACCCGGAAAATTGGCTGAATTCTGTAAATCAGAATTTGATTGATGCAAATGACGGTCCGTTTAAGAGTGCGCTTGACCGGTATAAATATCCCACACGCTATGATCAGAGCAATCCAGATGAAGAGCGGGACAAAGCCTGTCCGCACTTAGAGCGGCTAAACCAAATATTGTCGCATCAGGCTTTTTTGGCCGGGAGCAGGCGCGGCTTTACCGATGTCGCACTTTTCCCTTTTATCCGGCAATTTGCCAATACCGACCGGGCATGGTTTGATTCGCTGCCATTGCAGCCATTGCAGCATTGGTTGGAGCAGCTTTTGACGTCGCGGTTATTTGACGCCATCATGACCAAATATCCGCGCTGGACGTCTCTTAAGCTTTAACTACGCCCTTTTCGATCAGGCTTTGCGCGGTGTCTATGATTGTGCCCTCAACATCGCGCATTTCCCAGCCCAGCCTCTCCTTGGCATGGGCCGCATCGACATGACGGCTTTTGCCCAGTTCGCTTTTTATCGAACGGACGGCGGGATTGAAAAGGCTGAGCACCGATACCATCCAGTTAGGCATCACGCGCGTCGGCACCTTGCGTGCCTTGTTGCCCAGTCCAGCCCGCAATATGGCCCCAACCTCAATCATTTTCAGAAACGGTCCACCCGCCAGAAATCGTTCTCCGCCAAGACCCGGCGTTTCCAGGCACCTGATATGCAGATCGGCGACATCGCGGACATCGACAATCGAAAAACCCAGATCGGGCGCCATTGGCATTGATCCATCGATAAGCTGCTTCACCGCCTCCACCGAAGCCGAAAAATCGGGGCTTTCGACCGGACCCAAAACCATTGCAGGATTGACCGATACAAACTCCATTGGCCCGCCTTCATCCGCAACCCATTTACGGGCAGCCCGTTCAGCAAGCGTCTTGGATTTTATATAAGGATAAATATCGCCATGATTGACATCGGTCCAATCGGCTTCGGTGACAATATAGTCTTTCTCGCTGCGGCCATAGGCAACCGCAGCCATGGAGCTGGTCTGGACAAAGCGCATCACGCCCGCCGCCTTTGCAAAGCGAAGCGCCCTTAAAGTGCCCTCTATTGCCGGCACGATCATTTCATCCTCATGCTTCGGAGCGCTGGCCGAAATGGGCGATGCGACATGGGCGACATGGCTGCACCCGGCATTGGCCTTTTCCCAGCCATCATCAGCCAATAACTCTGCTTGAAAGACCTTTAGCCTGTCCCCCGGATCGCCAAAACGCGATTGAAGCTGCGCCTCACTCTTCGCCTTGTCGCGCACCGTGGTATGCACTGTCCAGCCCTTGACCAATAACTGCCTGATCAACTCGCCCGCAATATAGCCTGTGCCGCCTGTAACCAATACCGTCTTGGACATTTCCCTCTCCTTATCCAAGGAATAAATTGCAAATAGCAACTCGTCCAGTGCTATTTGAGCAAAACAAGCTCTTCCGCCATGCTGGGATGCAAGGCGACGGTGTCGTCAAAAGCTTGCTTGCTTAATCCTGCAACAACTGCCACTGCCGCTGCTTGCAATATTTCAGAAGAATCAGGTCCAATCATATGAAGACCAATGACTTTTTCTTCCTCACCTGTAACCACCATCTTATAAAAACCGCGCTCTTGCCGACCCGAAAGAGCGTTTTTCATTGGGCGGAAATCGCTTGTATAGATTTTAACATCATCATAGCGCAGCCTCGCCTCTGCCTCGGTCAAGCCTACAGCCGCAATCGGCGGACTTGAAAACACGGCGGACGGGATATTTTGATAGCTTATCCTTCTTGGGTTGCGCCAAAACTGTATCGGCAAAGGCATGGCCTTCGCGGATCGCCACCGGTGTCAATTGAACACGGTTGGTGACGTCGCCGACAGCATAGATGCTGCCGATGCTTGATTTATTATCGTCACTGACAATGATTGCGCCGTCTGAGTCCATTGCGACACCCAATGATTCAAGACCTAAGCCGCTTGTTTTTGGAACACGCCCGGTAGCCACCATGATGACGTCTGCTTTTTGCGGCGCACCGCCATCCCGGAAATGCACGGATACGCTCCCGTCTGGATTTTTCTCAATTCGTTCAAGCGGCGCGTTCATACGGTATTTAATGCCTTTGGCTTCTCCCATGGCTTGTAATTTTCCGACAATTTCCTGATCATAACCGCGCAATATTGTATCTGACCTGTTGGCGATAGTGACGTCACTGCCAAAAGCGTGGAAAATCCCGGCAAACTCATTGGCAATATACCCTCCACCGACGATAATAATGCTGCTTGGTAAGCTTTCCAGATGGAAATCTCATTAGAGGTAAGTGTATATTGAGCACCCTCACAGTCAGCGCTGGCTGGCCACCCGCCGGTCGCTACCAGAATATATTTTGCTTTGATCCGTTTGCCGCTGGCCAGTGTCACCTCATTGGGGCCGCTTAAAACGGCTCTTTCATGATAGATAGCGACGTCATTATTCGCTAAAGTCTGACCATAAAGCCCCTCAAGCCGGGTGACGTCATCCTGCACAATATCGCGCAGACGTTGCCAGTTGAAAATCGTGCCTGCCATATCCCAGCCAAAGCGGTTCGCTTCATGCAAGTCTTCGGCAAAATGGGCCGCATAGACCAACATCTTCTTGGGCACGCAGCCGCGAATGACGCAGGTGCCGCCGACACGATATTCCTCTGCAATCGCCACTTTTGCGCCATGCGCGGAAGATATGCGTGCAGCCCGAACCCCGCCCGATCCAGCGCCAATAATAAAAAGATCATAATCATAGGTCATAAGCTAATCTGCTTTCAGACTGTGTTTTCGCGAAGGAAGCAGCATTTGTTACAGGCAAAAGCGCCTATAACTCCGCCTCTGCAATCAGTGCCATAGTGGAGGCGTCAAAGCCGCTTGGACCATCTTGTGCAATCGCTTTGGCAATTTCCTTGCCCAATTCCACGCCAAATTGATCAAAGGGGTTAATATCAAGCAGCATCGCATTGACATAGGTGCGATGCTCGTAAAAAGCGATCAATGCGCCAACCACCGACGGCGTGACGTCTTCGAGCAATAGCGTTACAGACGGCCTGTCGCCTACATAGTTACGAGCGCCATCGTCCGATTTTCGTCCCGACATCAGCGCTGCACCTTGGGCAAAACAGTTGATCAAAAGGGTTTCATGATGCGCCGGATCGAAATCATGCCCCGGCGTTTTACTGACGATAAATTCCACGGGGATCAAATGCGTCCCTTGATGCAGCAACTGAAACACGGCGTGCTGGGCATCGGTGCCGACACCGCCCCAAGTTACAGGCGCACTGTTAACGCCCAATGGCTCGCCCGATGCGGTTACCGATTTGCCGTTCGATTCCATTTCCAGCTGTTGCAGATAATCCGGCAAAAGCCGCAGCCGTTCGTCATAAGCAAATACCGCCCGTGTCTGGCATTTCCTTACTTGCGAATAATATAGGTCCGCATAGGCCGCCAAAACCGGGGCATTAGAAGTCAGATCAGAGGTTTTGAAATGGCGGTCCATCGCCGCTGCACCTTCTAACAGCTCTTCATAAGCGGCCCAACCAAGTCCAATAGCAACGGGAAAGCCGATCGAGCACCAAAGCGAATAACGGCCACCCACCGCTTCGTTAAAAGGCAAGATGCGGCTTTCATCAACGCCCCATTCTATCGCTTTTTCAGGGTTTGCCGTCAGCGCAATAATCCGTCCTTCTGGGTCGGAAACGCCCGCTTGTTTCATCCATTCGATTGCGCTGGCGGCGTTCATCAATGTTTCGGTCGTGGTAAAGGTTTTGGATGCAACCGCGACAATGGTTTTATGCGGGTCCATATTGGCAACCGCCTCTGCCAAAGCTGCCGCATCCACATTGGAGACCACTTTGACGTCATAACGGGCATCATCACGGCCCAGCGCATCAATTAACAGCTTTGGACCCAAAGCCGATCCGCCTATTCCAATATGCAAGATATGCTTTACTTCACCCATCGCGCCCGCATCTATCGCCTCGATAAGACCGCGCATCCGAGCTTGCAGCGCCTTTGCCATTTCCACCTGCTGCGCCGCGCCATTGCCGCGCTCCGCTGTATGTTCTGCCGCGCGTCCTTCGCTGGGGTTTACAATCTCCCCAGAAAACAGCTTTTCGCGTGCCTCTGTAAATTTGGCATGGCCCGCCAAAGATTGGAAAGCAGCCAGCAAGCCATCGTTCAAATGTGTTTTCGAAAAATCAAACAAGATACCGCTTTGCCGCACCGTCATGTTTTGAACCCGCTGCGCATCATTAGCAAATATATGTCTAAGGCTATCAGCGGGCACCGCAGCGATGGTATTCCAAATATTTCGGGGCATAGGTTCTTCTTTTCTGTAAACAGGTGAATCTGATGCTGGCCAATAGCCCGGCTTGCCATTAGAAGGCCAGCCAAAGCTTATTCACCATTAATTTTTTGAGGCACCCTTGCAAGAAACTGTCAAAAACCCTGCGGATACCGCAAATGAACCATCCACTCCTCTGGACGAAAAAGCGCCTCAGGTCGAAAAGGACAGTGCGTCGGAATGGAAGGACTATGGCAAATTCCTTCTGAAACTGGCCCTGTTCATGTTTATTTTGCGCAGCTTCATCATTTCACCTTTCAATATCCCGTCAGAATCGATGCAACCGCGGTTGTTAATTGGTGACTATCTAATTGTATCAAAATGGAATTATGGTTACAGCAATTATTCCATGGCTTTCGGCCTGCCGATTATACCGGGCCATATTTTTGCCCATCAGCCTGAACGCGGCGATGTCGTTGTCTTCAAAGCGCCGCCGACACAGCGCGATGATTATATCAAACGTGTTATAGGCCTTCCCGGGGATCAGATACAGATGATTGACGGCATTCTGTATATCAATGGTAATGCAGTGAAAAAAGAGAGGATTGCCGATTTCGTCATTCCCGTGACACAGAATATGAAGGATGCGGCGGCGCTAGAGGGGCAAACGACCGCCTGTTATAAAGAAAGCTATGAAGAGGCCGCGCCTGCAGGCGGCCTGCAATGCCGTTATCCCCGATACCGGGAGACTTTGCCAGAGGGCAAAAGCTATAATATCCTTGATATTGAATATAAAAGTGACGCCGACGATACGCAGGTGTTTATCGTCAAGGAGGGCGAAGTCTTTTTAATGGGCGACAACCGCGACCGCAGCGCCGATAGCCGTTTCCCGGCCCAAGAAGGCGGCGGCATCGGGCTTGTCCCGCAGGAAAATTTGATCGGTAAAGCGATGTTCAGCGTATTTTCAACCGATGGTTCATCAAGCTGGTTATTGCCATGGACATGGTTCACAGCGGCCCGCGGAGAACGCATTGGGGAAGGTTTTTGATCTGCGACGCAGCGCGTAGCTGGCTGTGCCAAATATTGGGCCATGAACCGGCGCAGCTTGACAATTATAGCCGCGCTCTCACCCATGGCAGCACGGGTAAGCCCGATTATCAAAGGTTGGAATTTCTGGGTGACAGGGTGCTGGGCTTAACAATCGCGGAAATGCTCTATGCCCGCTATCCGGATGAAGCGGAAGGACGCCTCTCGCACCGGCTCAACAGCCTTGTGTCCGGGTCGACCTGCGCAGAAATCGCCCGTAAAATCGGTCTGCCTGCCCATATCATATTGGGAAAACAGGCCCGCGATGATGGCGCTCAAAATAGCGATAATGTGTTGGGCGATGTTATGGAGGCTTGATCGGTGCCTTGTTTCTGGAACGCGGATTTGCCGATGCCCGCGCTTTTGTCATTACCCACTGGTCCCCGCATATCGAGGCTGCGATCAAAGCGCCAAAGCATCCCAAATCCTCATTGCAAGAATGGTGTGCTGCAAAAAACCGTAAAACACCTGAATATGCAGTCACCAAAAAGAAGGGCCGCCCCATGCCATGCGTTTTGAAGTGACCGTAACGGTAAAAGGGTTCGATCCGGTCAGCGCGACCGCCAATAGCAAACAGGCCGCAGAAACAATGGCCGCAGAATTATTTTTGGAGCAAAATGCATGAAGCGCAAATGCGGTCATATCGCCATAATCGGCGCGCCTAATGCCGGAAAGTCAACATTGGTCAATGCCCTTGTCGGGCAAAAAGTCGCTATAGTCAGCCCAAAGGCACAGACCACGAGAGCGCGGCTTATGGGTGTTGCGATGCAGGATGAAGTTCAAATGATCCTTGTCGACACCCCTGGCATATTTGCACCGCAAAGAAAATTGGACCGCGCCATGGTTTCGGCGGCATGGGACGGCGCATCGGGCGCGGACATGATTGCTCTTGTCATCGATGGCCGAAAGGGTGCTGGCCCGAAAGTAGAACAAATTGCCGAGGCTCTGGCGCGGCGGGACGAACCCAAGTGGCTGATACTCAACAAGGTTGATATATCGCGCAAAGACAAGCTGCTCGCACTGGCTGCAAAACTCCATGACCTATGTGCGTTTGACCAAAGCTTTTTTGTCAGCGCTCTGGATGGCGAAGGTATAGCGCACCTGAAGGGGGAACTTGCCGCTGCTATGCCGGAGGGAGAATGGCATTTCCCCGAAGATCAGGTGTCAGACATCACCGATCGGCTTCTCGCAAGCGAGATCACCCGCGAACAGCTCTATCACAAGCTGCATGAAGAGCTGCCTTATGCTGCTACTGTGGTTACAGAAAAATATTCGGAAAGGGACGATGGTAGCATCGAAATACATCAGCAAATCATTGTCCAACGCGACAGCCAGCGCGGCATAGTCTTGGGCAAAGGCGGACAAATGATCAAAGCAATCGGCGCCGAAGCGCGGACAGAGATTAGCGCGCTGATGGGCGGGTGCCCTGTCCACCTTTATCTTCATGTAAAGGTTAAGGCGGACTGGGACGAAAGCCCTGAAATTTATGAAGGCATGGGGCTGGATTGGAACAGATAATCGCCGCCCCTTAAATTCATTGCTTGGTTTTCGCGGCCGCCTTTGTTGTCGTCGCTTTCTTCTTAGCCGGAGCCTTTTTCTTGGCGGGCGATTTCTTTTTTGCGGCCGACTTTTTGGGGGCGGCTTTTTTCTTGTTGCCTTTTGCCGGCCCTTTTGCGGCGCGATCATCAATCAACTGCGCCGCTTCCTCCAAAGTCAGCTGATCCTGCGCAATTGATTTGGGTAATGTTGCATTGGTTGTGCCGTCGGTCACATAAGCGCCATAGCGCCCCTCCATCAGCTTAATTTCTTCATCGGTGCGCGGATGTTTGCCCAATATTTTCAGCGGCTCTCGCGCTGCACTACGGCCACGTCCCGGATTGGCAGCAGCCTCAGCTAATTTGGCGACAGCAGCGTTCATGCCGGTTTCGAACACATCGGCTGTGGATTGCAGCCGCGCATATTTTTTCTGATGCATCAAATAAGGACCATAACGGCCAATGGCGGCGATTATATCCTCACCCGTTTCAGGATGTTGCCCAACTGTACGCGGCAAAGATAACAGCTTCACCGCCCATTCAAGTCCGATATCTTCGCTTGGCAAGTCTTTGGGGATAGAAGCCCGTTTGGCATCCTTGCCCTCTCCCATTTCGAAATAAGGACCAAAGCGACCAGATTTTCGCATGACATCTTCGCCGGTTTCGGGATGCTTGCCTAAATTTTCCGGGCCTGTATCCCCCGCATCACTGACGCCTGGTTGCCCAAATTTCCGTGTATATTTACATTCCGGATAGTTCGAACAGGCAACAAAGGCCCCAAACCGTCCGCCGCGCAGGGCAAGCCTGCCTCGCCGCAGCTTGGGCATAAACGGGGATCGGCGCCGTCCTCTTTTTCTGGAAACAGATAAGGCGCTAGAAATTTGTCGATTTCAGCAGTCACTTCCGAAGGCTTTTGTTCCATTACCTCAGCGGTTTTGGGCTTAAAATCGCGCCAAAATGCATCTAGGAATTTTTGCCAATCCTCTTTCCCGTCGCTTATCACGTCAAGCTGGTCCTCTAACCCGGCGGTGTAATCATAGGCCACATAGCGTTCAAAGAACCGCTCCAGAAATGCTGTCAAAAGCCGCCCGGATTCTTCTGCAAAAAAACGGTTTTTTTCGATCCGCACATAAGCACGATCTTTGAGCACCTGGATCGTCGATGCATAAGTAGACGGCCGACCAATACCCAATTCCTCCAGCCTTTTGACAAGGCTCGCTTCGGAATATCGTGGCTGTGGCTGCGTGAAATGCTGCGTTTTTTCTACTGCTTTTTTGGCCGGAGCGTCGCCTGCCGTCATTGGCGGTAAAATTGCTCCGTCTTCACCTTCGCTATCGTCCAAGCCTTCTTCATATACCGCCAAGAAGCCAGGAAATTTCATTACCTGCCCCGTCGCTCTTAAAATATGCTGACCGGTGCCGTCGGTCATATCAACGGTGGTCCGTTCCAGTAGCGCCGATGCCATTTGGCTCGCCATCGCGCGTTTGAAAATCAGGTCATAAAGCTTGGCATAGTCGCCGGATCCGCTACGCTCTTTACTGAAATCTGTCGGACGAATTGCCTCATGCGCCTCTTGCGCATTTTTGGCTTTGCTTTGGTATATACGCGGCTTTTCCGGGATGAAGCCGCTGTCAAACCGCGTCGCGATTGCGCGGCGGGCTTCCGAAATCGCGCTGCCGTCCATTTGTACGCCGTCGGTCCGCATATAGGTGATTGCGCCGTCCTCATACAGACCCTGCGCAATGCGCATAGTATGGCTGGCGGCAAAGCCTAATTTGCGGGCAGCCTCCTGCTGCAAAGTCGATGTGGTAAATGGCGGAGATGGGTTGCGGGTGAGCGGGCGCGTTTCAACTTTATCCACGTTGAAATTGGCCGCCTCAACAGCCGTGCGAACCATCTCTGCCTGCGCCTCGCTTTTCAGGTCCATTTTGTCGAGTTTTTCACCAGCATAATGGGTCAGCCTTGCTTCAAAGCCTTGTCCCTTATGCTCCATCTGCACTTTGACCGACCAATATTCCTGCGCAGTGAAACTTTCAATTTCCCGCTCCCGCTCTACGATCAGGCGCAGCGCCACCGATTGCACACGTCCGGCTGATTTCGCGCCGGGCAATTTGCGCCACAACACTGGCGACAAGGTAAATCCGACCAGATAGTCAAGGGCGCGCCGGGCGCGATAGGCATCAATAAGGTCGACGTCCAACCCGCGCGGTTTCTTCATCGCGTCGGTAACGGCCGCTTTGGTAATGGCGTTAAATGTTACCCTTTGAACATTGGCGGGTAGCGCTTTTTTCTGAACCAATACTTCTTGCACGTGCCAGCTAATTGCCTCCCCCTCGCGGTCAGGGTCGGTGGCAAGGATTAACGTATCGGCCTTTTTGGCATTATCGGTAATCGCCTTGAGCTGCTTCGCTTTATCTGAATAATTGTCCCAAAGCATCGAAAACCCATTGTCGGGATCGACCGAACCGTCTTTGGGCGGCAAATCTCGGACATGACCATAAGAAGCCAGTACGACATGACCAGGCCCCAGATATTTTTCGATTGTTTTTGCTTTTGCGGGCGATTCAACGATTACTAAACGCATAAATTATTTATCTTTTTCCAATGGCCTTACGTGTGCGCATATGGTGGATGGCAAATTGCAACGCCGTCAAGCATGATTTTCACGCCCTTGTCCAGCATGGATTTATCCGACCATGCGAACCTTTGCCCCTGCGCCGCGTTCCAACCGGCCCGCCAATTCCAGTTCCAACAGCACAAGCTGCACCACAGATGGCGGCGCACCCGATTGCCTCACCAACTCATCAACCGACACATAAGTCATGCCAAGCAGGTCAATAATTGCCTGACGCTCTGCCTCGCTTTCATAATTATATTCGCCCGGCGCTTTTTCTTCGACGGCTTGCCTAGCGTAGGTGCGCTGCATCCTTTCGTCAAAAGGCTTGATAAGTTCGGCAATCTCTTCTGCATTTTGCACCAGTGTCGCGCCTTCACGGATAAGCTGATTACAGCCTCGCGCCCTTGGATCGAGCGGAGAGCCCGGAATAGCCATAACCTCTCGCCCCATTTCCGCAGCAAGCCTTGCCGTAATCAGCGAGCCGGATCGCGGTGCGGCCTCAACAACCACTGTGCCCAGCGAAAGCCCGGCTATGATCCGGTTACGATAGGGAAAATGCCGTGCACGCGGTTCGGTTCCCGGCGGCGCTTCGGCAATTAACAGTCCTTTTTCCGCAATTTCGCCTTGTAGCGCTTCATTTTCAGGCGGATAGACCACATCGATTCCGCCCGCGATTACTGCAATTGTTCCGCTATCCAACGCGCCTATATGGGCGGCTGTATCTATGCCGCGGGCAAGGCCGGAGACGACCGCCAAATCCTCGCGTCCTAATTCCAGCGCCAATTGCCGGGCAAAGCGGCACGCCCCCGCCGATGCATTACGCGCACCAACCAAGGCGACCGTCATCCGGTCAAGCAGTCTGTGATTACCGCGATATGTGAAAGCAGGCGGCGCATTATCAAGCTGCGCCAAGAGCGCGGGATAGGCAGGATCACCGAAGAACAGATAACTCCCCCCGGCGCGGCGGGTCGCCTCCATTTCATTCTCGATGCTGACTTCACTAACAGCCGAAAATCTGCGCTTCCCTCCGCGGGCCGCCAGATCGGGAATGGCTTTTAATGCTTCTGCTGCGGTGCCGAAACGGGTTATAAGCTGCCGATAGGTAACTGGTCCGATATTTGGAGAACGAAGCAGTCTCAGCTTATCAAAATCATTGTTATTGTTCAAAATTACCCGCCGTTATTTCGGTTTGGAGCCGACACGCGGTTCGGTTCCATTGAGCAGCCTTTCGATATTCTCACGGTGTTTCCAAAAACAATTAAGGAACAGGCAATGAGCAAGGGTACCAATTCACCGCGTTCGAAGTAAAAAGCCGCAACCGGCGCACAAATGGCGGCAATTAGCCCGGACAGCGAA
>JAAURJ010000036.1 GCA_012032285.1 Sphingomonadales bacterium | reverse complement strand
TCACATTGGGCAGCGTGCTTGCCGCGGCCTTTGGCGGGCCAATTGCGCAGGCTTTTTCCTGGCGCGAAGCGTTTTTTGCTGCTCGGTATTCCCGGAATTTTGATCGGCATTATCGTCTGGTTCACCATTAAGGAGCCGCCGCGCGGCTATTCCGACCCGGTCGGCACGCCCAAGGTAGAGGCCCGCAGATTGGGAGAGACATTGCGCAGGTTGACCAGCAATAAAAGCTATTGGTTAAATGTCGCGGCTGCGACGATAGTTGCCTTTGTCGGCTATGGGGTATCATCATTTCAGGCATCCTTTTTTGTACGCGCTTTTGATTTGAGTTTGGCACAGGTTGCGATGCAATTCCTTGTCCCATTGGGTCTGGCCGCAGCGGGCGGAACCTTTTTGGCAGGATACATAACCGAAAAATTAAGCAAGCGTTACAGCACGGCTGTGGCATGGCTGCCCGGCTTTGGGCTAATTTTGTCGATGCCCTTTTACTGGTTCGGTTTCAGCAGCAGCGATGCGTATACCGCGTTCTGGTTTCTGTTCATCGGTGCCATCCTGCATTACAGCTATTTGGGGGCGCAATATACCATTTGCCAAGGCGTTGTCGGTGCGCGTTCACGCGCCACCGCCATTGCCATCATGCTGTTTGTGATCAATTTTATCGGATATGGCGCAGGACCATTGACGGTCGGCTTGCTTAGCGATCATTATGCATCCGCTTTTTTGGCGGCTTCGCAATATGCCAATGAATTGACCATTCCCATGTGCAAGGGGGATGCAGCGACCATGCTGCAAACGCTTGGCACCGAAAAAGCCGCCTTTTGTGTGCAGATGAGCGCAGAGGGCCTGCGTCAAGCGATCAAAATGGTGGGATTATTATTTGCGGTGGCGGGGCTTATCTATCTTGTAACCGCAAAGACGCTGGACAAAGATATGGTCGCAAAAATGAACTAACCTGCCGATCGGTTCCTTCTGCTGGGTTCCATATGCCGGGTATCTTTTGATAAATTTAATCGCGCGATTAAGAAACAGCTTGACGTTCGCGTAAACAAGCTGGCATTTACGCAGCACGTTCGTTTTCAGGAGACAAGCCATGTCATTGGATAGCATACCCCGCAGCGCCTATAATGAGGATCATGAGGCGTTTCGCCGCACTGTTCGGCAATTTATGGAAAATGAAATCGCCCCCCATGCGGCGCAGTGGCAAAAGGACAAAATTGTTCCCAAATCCATCTGGCCCAAAGCGGGAGCGCTGGGAATGCTGTGCCCCACTGTGCCAGAAGAATATGGCGGGCTGGGCCTTGATTTCGGCTATAATGCGATTGTCGATGAAGAAGGCGCCTATTATGGCGGCGCGGCAACCGGATTTTCGCTGCAAAGCGATATCGTGGTCAACTATCTGGTCAGCTATGGCAGCGAGGAGCAGAAGAAGCATTGGCTGCCCAAGCTGGTATCGGGCGAGGTGGTGACCGCCATTGCGATGACCGAACCTGGCACCGGTTCCGATTTGCAGTCAATGTCGACCACGGCGAAAAAGACGGCAATCACTATGTCATCAATGGCAGCAAAACCTATATCACCAATGGCCAGAATGCCGATCTGATTCTGGTCTGCGCGAAAACCGATAGTGATGTGCAACCTGCATGGAAAGGCGTGTCGATCCTGTTGGTGGAGGCTGAGCGTGAAGGGTTTAAGCGCGGACGCAATCTCGATAAAATCGGTATGGACGAAGCCGATACGTCGGAGCTGTTTTTTGAAGATGTTCGCGTGCCGATGACCAATTGTCTGGGCCAGGAGGGCATGGGTTTTGTCTATTTGATGAGCGAGTTGCCGCAAGAGCGGCTGTCGATTGCGGTATCCGCCATGGCGTCAACGCAAAAGGCTTTTGACGAAACCGTCGCTTTTGTGAAGGAACGCAAGGCCTTTGGCAAAACCGTGTTCGATTTCCAGAACACCAAATTTGTGCTCGCCGATATAAAGGCGAAATTGCAGGTCGGATGGGCGCATCTCGACTGGGCACTGAACCGCCATTATAAGCGCGAACTCACCGCAGAAGAAGGGGCGGCGGCAAAGCTGTGGCACACCGATTTGCAGTGGGATGTGATGGACAAATGCCTGCAACTGCACGGCGGTGCGGGTTATATGAATGAATATCCTATCGCCAAAATGTGGCGGGGGGCGCGGGTTACGCGGATATTCGGCGGCACCAATGAAATTATGAAAGAATTGATCGGGCGCAGCCTGTAACCCCGCGCCTGCGCCGTTTTTACATCAACCTGCCGCCGCCTGCCTGTTTGCGGGCGGCGCACCCTTGTTTACGAAAGCAATAAATATGGCCCGTCCCGAAGCCTGGCAGATGCGCCCTGAAAGCTATCCCTTCAGCCATTTGACCGAAACCCGTTTTGCCGATCTGGACCTTTTGGGCCATATCAACAATGTGTCGATGGCCGGGCTGTTCGAACATGGCGGGGTATGTTCAACCACAGCATCATGGCGCAGCGGCGCAGCGATGGCCAACGCTGGCTGATCGCGGCGGTGGACATCAATTATATTGCCGAAGCGCATTTCCCCGAAGGCGTCGCCATCGCCAGCGGGATCAGCCGGATTGGCAATTCCAGCTGGGATATTGCGTCCGCGGCCTTTCAGGGCGGGGCGTGCAAGGCAACCTGTATCACCACCATCGTGCTGACTGAAAAAAATGGTGCGGTGCCCATTGGCGATGAATTGCGCCAGGAATTCGAACATTTGGGTGTTAAACGCGGTTGATAGGAAAAACGGAACTATAGCGTTTGAGAATCGGTTCGCCGCACTGTAACCAATCCACCTGAACAAACGAAAGGGTGGATATGGCAAAATGGAAAATTGGAATCATCGGCGGTTCAGGCTTGTATCAGCTTGATGGCTTGCAAAATGAACAATGGCTTCAGGTGCAATCCCCCTGGGGTGATCCGTCTGATTCTGTGCTGACCGGTGTGATTGGGGATACGGAATGCGTGTTCCTGCCCCGCCATGGGCGCGGGCACAGGATCGGACCAAGCCAGCTCAATTATCGTGCCAATATCGACGCACTGAAACGGCTGGGCGTAACCGATATTGTCTCTATATCGGCGGTGGGGTCGCTGTGCGAGGAAATGGCTCCGGGTGATTTTGTTGTGGTGGATCAGTTTATCGACCGTACTTTTGCCCGCGAAAAAAGCTTTTTCGGGGACGGATTGGTTGCCCATGTTTCGGTGGCCGATCCGGTTTGCCCGCGCCTGTCCGCGCTCGCCGCTGATGCTGGGCAAATGGCGGGGGCGACTATGCATCGCGACGGAACCTATTTGGCGATGGAAGGGCCGCAATTTTCAACCCGCGCCGAAAGCCATTTATACCGCCAATGGGGCGCGAATGTTATCGGCATGACAGCAATGCCAGAGGCAAAATTGGCGCGTGAGGCCGAATTGCCTTATGCGCTGGTTGGAATGGTTACCGACTATGATTGCTGGCGCGAAGATGAAGCGCCGGTTGAGGTGGAGACGTTAATCGCGCAGCTTCATGCCAATGCGGGCAAAGGCCGCGACCTAGTCGCCCAATTGATTGCGTCACTGCCCGAAATTCGCAGCGCCAGCCCGATTGACAGCGTGCTTGATTATGCGCTGATCACCGATCCTGCCCGGCGCGATTCCAAACTGGTCGCAAAATTAGACGCGGTTGCGGGACGGGTATTAAACACATGATGAATAGAAAGCGAAGACATTGACCATCACTCTGCACCGCCGCCAATTGTTGCTGGCCGCACCTTTTATTTGGGCAATGTCGGCCTGCGTTCCCCAATCCAAAATGCTGGCCGGTAATTGGGGGCGCTATGATGCGAAATCGGATCGCAAGGTGGATAATAGCCAATGGAATGCGTTTCTTGGCCGTTATGTGGTGACCGGTTCCGATGGGGTGAACCGTGTTGCCTATGCTAGGGCTGCAAAGACCAATACAAGGATGCTGCGACCTTATATTACTTCGCTGGAGAAAATTGATCCGGCCAGTTTGAACAAAGACGAACAAATGGCCTTTTGGATCAATTTATACAATGCCGTAACCGCCGACCTGATCCTGCAAAATCCCGGCATAAAATCGATCCGCGACCTAGGAATATTCACCCTGGGACCATGGAATAAGGATTTGGTGCGGATTAACAACAGCGCCCTGTCGCTGAATGACATCGAACATGGCATTTTGCGCCCGATATGGAAGGATGTGCGGATCCATTATGCCGTAAATTGCGCCTCTATCGGATGCCCTAATCTGGCACTGCGCGCTTATAGCGGAGAGGAATTGGAGGATATGCTGCAACAGGCAGCAGCCGATTTTATCAACCATCCTCGCGGTTTTACGCAGAAAGAAGGCAAGATACAGGCATCGCGTATTTTTGACTGGTATGGCAGCGATTGGGGTGATGTAAAATCTATCCTCAACCATGCGCGGCTTTATGCCAAAGGCGATGCCGCCGCAATGCTGGCAAATGCCAATGGGATAGACAGCTATGATTATGATTGGAAATTGAACGCTGTGGAGTAGCAGGCCCGATTGTTCAGCCCGAACAGCTGGCCCCGCCCAAAACGCAAAAACGGGCGCAGTGCGGGTGATTGAGCCGCACATCTCTGGCTGCTTCGGCAAAGTCGCCCCCATGTCAAAATCCGCTTGATAAGGCAGCAGCGTGCAGGCGGCGACGCGCGGGGCGGCATCCCCCTTGCGCTTTACAACCATTCGGCTGGTTGCGCACATCATATTGGCCGGGTTGATATGCAATATGTCCCAGCATCCAGTGGAAATTTCGGCAATATCCGCGTCCGCATCCATTTCGGGGAAAAGCACAAGCTGCGCCGGATTGGCGGCATCAAGCGGCAGGCGAAGTTCCGCAAACAAGCGGTGATAGCCCGCCCGTGCGTTGCTGTCGCTTTCGCTGGCCAAATGGCGACCGGCCACGGAGATGTGAAAATCATGGGCCGCAAGCCAGCATAAGCCCGATAGGGCCTTGTCCCAGCTGTCCGCGCCGCGCTCTGCTTCATGCACGGCCTTGCTATAATGATCGAGGCTGACGCGGATGGTCAGCCGTTCGCGTCCTTGTAAGGCAAGCAAGCCTGCCTCAAACCGGCGCATGGGGCGCATCGCATTCGATAGAATAAGCACTTCAAACCCCCGGTCGAGACAAAGCTGGATAATGGGCACCATGTCGCGGTTCATAAATGGTTCGCCGCCGGTAAAGGCGATTTCGCGCGTGGGCAGGGCGTTTTCGGCTATCTCGTCCAGATAGCCGCGCACTTCGTCAAGGCTGATATAAACCAGCGCGTCATTGCTGGGTGAGCTTTCGATATAGCAATTTTGGCAGGCAAGATTGCACAGCGTGCCGGTGTTGAACCAAAGCGTTTCCAAACCGGTCATGGCGACATGGGCGCGTTCTTCCCCTTTGCGGTGACCAAAGGATCGGTGAATTTCCGCGCAGGCAGCGGCGCTTTATCGGTCAGGGCGAAGGGCGAGGGTGATTGATTAGAAACTAACTTTGCCATATTGGCCATTCGCCCTTGCTATTAAGATGGTTACAGTTTTAACGCCGCAGCGGCCTTTGTAACCTGTTTGTATAGAAAGGCGAATAACAGTATTGAGCCGGAAAGCTACAGGAAAGCATCTTTATGAATATCGAAAACAGCCGCAATTATTATGGTGAAGTTTTGCAGAATTCCGGCGATTTGCGCACCGACGCCTGCACCATGGCGGATGCACCGCCGCCCCATGTTCGCCGGGCGCTGGCCAATGTCCATGAAGAGGTGAAGGCACGCTATTATGGCTGCGGATTGGTCGCACCATCGGCCATTGCGGGCGCAAGGATACTCGATCTGGGTTCGGGTTCGGGGCAGGACGCCTATCTGCTGGCGCAGCTAGTGGGGGAAGAAGGCGAAGTGGTCGGCGTTGATACCACGCCCGAACAGCTGGCCGTGGCGAACCGCCATCTCGAATGGCATCGTGACCGTTTTGGCTATGCCAAGGGCAATGTCCGTTTCATAGAAGGCGACATAGAAAAATTGGGCAGCCTTGACCTGGAGCCCGAAAGCTTTGATGTGATTGTTTCCAACTGCGTAATCAATCTTGTTGCCGACAAGGCAGGCGTATTTGCCGCCGCGCACCGCTTGCTCAAACCGGGCGGAGAGCTTTATTTTAGCGATGTTTATGCCGACCGGCGCGTGCCGGAGCATTTGCTATCCGATCCGGTGCTGCACGGCGAATGCCTGTCAGGTGCGCTTTATTGGGGCGATTTCCTCGCGCAGGCAAAGGCGGCGGGCTTTGCCGATCCGCGGTTGGTAAAGGATCGTCCGCTGGGCATTGGCGATCCGGCCATTGCCGAAAAACTGGACGGCATCCGCTTCTTTTCCGCCACTTACCGGCTGTTCAAACTGGACGGGCTGGAAACAGAATGCGAAGATTATGGCCAAGCAGTGATCTATCGCGGGACAGTAGCGGGCGAGGAGCGGCTGTTCACGCTCGACAAGCATCATATCATAGAAGCGGGCCGGGTATTTCCGCTGTGCGGCAATAGCTGGAAAATGCTAGGCCTAAGCCGCTTCGCTCCGCATTTCGATTTTATTGGCGATTTCAGCCGCCATTTTGGCGTCTTTGCCGGATGCGGCGGCGGCCTGCCTTTTGATTTATCAGCGGATACGAATATAGAGGCTGCTGGCTGCTGTTAGGCATTACACTCACCTGATATCCGGATAATGATCGGCAAGCCGTTCGCGGGCGCCCATCGCCCACATCAGGCCGACCTTCAGATAGATGTAATTGGCCCGCCAGCGGCCCCATTCGGTTATGCGCCGGTCCGATGTCCATACCCAGCGGCGGACCATTTTGGTACGGCCAAATTGTGCGAGTTTAATGCACAAATCCGCCTCCTCCAACACCGCCAGCCGTTCATCACAGCCATCCACAGCCAAAAACTGGTCCCGCCGGAAAAACATCGCATGGTCACCAAATAACAGGCGCACGCCGCGAAAAAACAGATGCGGCCGGGCGAGCAGCGGCGCATACCATGTCTTGATAAGATTATGGAAAGTCGATCCCCAGCGCGTGCCCTTTGGCCCGGCCAGCCGCGGCATAAAACTCGCCAGCGCCAGCCGCTTGTCCGCCATACTGGTTTTTATGACCGTGACCGCATCTGCCGGTAGAAAAGTGTCAGCGTGCAGGACACAGACGATGTCCTGTCCGGCCAATGCCACACCATAGTTGATCTGCGCCCCGCGCCCCTTGCGCGGGCACAGCATGGCATGGATACCCGCCGCCTTTGCAATTTCCATCGTCCGGTCGCTGCTGCCGCCGTCGACGATGATAACCTCCTCAGGTTGCGGCGATAGCTTGGCCACCGACGCGAGTGTTTCAGGCAGCGCCTTTTCCTCATTATAAACGGGGATCAGGATGGTCAGGCCGCTCGATTGGATCATAGCGTAAATTCCGGCCAGCGGGCCAAATCCTCCGGCCGGTCACAATCCGCCAGGGTTTCAAGCAGCAGCGGCGCGATCCCCATATCCGCCAAGCGCGTCAGGGTTTCGGGCAACACCTGTTCGCTGCTCCAGGGCATATTGGTGAATAATTTGGGGATAGGCCGGGTTATACCAATCAGATAATAGCCGCCATCTTCGGCAGGGCCGATGACGACCTCATAGTTTTGCAAACCATCAACTGCCTGCGCGATATGGCGGGCCTGAAGGTCCGGCGTATCCGCACCGAAAAAGATAAGCGGCGCATGGTGTGTAAAGGCAAGCAGGCGGTCCGTAAGGTCGCCCGCAACCTGCTCTTCCAAACCGACATCCGCGCCCAGCCAGCGTTCAAAATCCTGCCGTCCGGCCCCGGTATAGGCGACTATGACGGGAAGGCCGCTGCTGCGCAAAATGCCAATGGTCCTCTCCGTCATCCGCCGGTGCAAATCCGCAGCGCCCTCCGCCCCTAATGCCGGGATCAACCGCGTCTTGCACGTCCCGGCGGCGGGATAGCGGGCAAACAGAATAAGCGTTGGTGTCAAACGATAGGCCTCCGGCAAATAGAGCCGATCCCTAGCAGATAACGGGGCGTTCCCAAACAGCTATGGCGGGTTGAGTCTGTTTTAGGCCGGATGGAAAAAGCAAGGCCGAGCCGGTAAAATATGGCGGAGACGGAGGGATTCGAACCCTCGATACGGTTTTGCCGTATACTCACTTTCCAGGCGAGCGCCTTCGACCACTCGGCCACGTCTCCGCTGATTGCCTTTCGGCAAGCGGCTCCTCTAGCTTTGGAATTGCGCTTTCGCAAGGGCGCATATTTTGTAATAAGCCATCCTTATGAAAAAATATCTGCTTGCTCCTTTTTTGGCTCCTTTTTTGGCCCCTGTTTTGGCCCCGCTTCTCGCTGCTGCTTTGACGGTCCCCGCGATCGCGCAAGAGGAACCGGAAGGCCCGCCATCGCCGAATGAGATTGTCGCCGCCGCACCGGCGGAAGAATGGACCGAAATTGCCGCATCGGACCTGTTGGTCATGCAGCTTGCGCCGGATGAAAAGGGAAAGCCGCGCCGCGTTGTTATTCAATTGATGCCGGAACCGTTCAGCAAGGGCTGGGTGCGCAATATCCGCAAACTGGTCGCTGCCCGATGGTATGATAATATCAGCATCAACCGGGTGCAGGATAATTATGTCACGCAATGGGGCGATCCTGATGGCGATGACAAGGCCAAGGCAAAACCGCTTCCCGCCGGGTTGGGGGTGATGGCCGAGTGGGATTATACATCCTATACATTTGAAATGACATCGGATTTATTTACAGTGTTTGAGCCTAAACCCGATTCGCGCATGGGCGATAGCTATTCGCAAATTGTTGGATTTTATGCCGGTTTTCCTTTTGGCTTTTCTATTCCAGATGGCCCGCCAAAGGATGGGAATGAACAAGATTTGCCAAAGGCCTGGCCCATTCATTGTTATGGCATGGTCGGGGTCGGACGCAATTTTTCTCCCGATACCGGCAGTGGCGCAGAGCTATATACCGTTATCGGCCATGCGCCGCGGCATTTGGACCGCAATATTGCGCTGGTCGGCCGGATTATTGAGGGGATGGAGCATATGAGCAGCCTGCCGCGCGGCACCGGGCCATTGGGCTTTTATGAAAGCGCTGCGGAACGCACACCCATATTTTCGGTGCGTATGGGCGATGAAGTGGCGGACTTGCCGCGCTTTGAATATCTGTCAACGAATAGAGAAACATTTGGCAAATATGCCGATGCTCGCGCCAACCGCCGCGATCCATTTTTCATCAAACCTGCGGGCGGCGCGGATATTTGCAACATCCCTGTGCCGGTGCGCCGCAAGGGGTGAGGTATAAGTTTACAGCCTATGCCGGAACCATCCATGGGCGGAGCGCCGTCAGCATCTCTTCATGCGCTTTGATCGCCGCTTCGCTTTCCAAAGTCAGGGCAATTTCGTCGCGCCCGGCGAGCAGGCATTCTTTGCGGAAGGGATCAATCTCAAAGGCGAAACGGTCCTGAAAAACCGTGGTCACCGTTTGGCTTTCAAGGTCGATATGGATGGGCGCGGCATCATCCCCCGCTTCGGCGGCGACCGCCATTAACCGGTCGATTGCGGCTTGCGGCAATTCAATGGCTAGCAGGCCGTTTTTGAACGCGTTGCCGGAAAATATATCGGAATAACTGGGCGCGATTATCGCCTCTATGCCCAAATCGGAAATCGCCCATGCCGCGTGTTCCCGGCTGGATCCGCAGCCAAAATTATCGCCCGCGATTAGAATCGGAGCGCCGGAAAAACGTTCGTCGTCGAAAATATTGCCTTCTTCCGCCCTTATGCTTTCAAACGCGCCCTTGCCAAGGCCGACGCGGCTTATGGTTTTCAACCATTTGGCCGGGATGATGATGTCGGTATCAATATTTTTCGCGCCAAAGGGAATGGCCTTGCCGCTGATTTGGGTTACTGCTTTCATGCTGCTTAATCCGTATCGCCCTTGGGTTGTTTGCTGGTGGAAGGCCGTTCTTTGGGTTCGGGCGAGCCGGGTTCCAGCTTGCCCTGCTTTTTCGTCAGGCTGCGCTTGCCTGCATAAAGCAAGGCCGCAACCAATGCCGCCGAACCAACCGCCGCACCTATTTTCGCCGGTTTCGACCAGCCGTCCTTTGCGGGTTTGCCGCTTTTCTTATCTGTCATGCCAATATCCTTTGATCCGCGCAGCAAAGCCATTAACGCTGCGGGGATGCAAGTTATTTATGGCTGCGCCGGTTTTTCAGTCCGAATAATTGCGCGGCGGACGATATTCTTGGCCATTGGTTTGTGCTTTTTGCATTTCGTCGAAAATTGCAAGTTTGCGGTCTAGGGACGCTTCGGACTCTTCCCGCCGTAAATCATCCGCAGCCTTATCGACCCAGTAAAATTGGATTTTATGCAAGCCATAAAAGAACAACCCGACTACACATAAACCTAAAAAACTGATCATATTGAAGATCCTATCTTGCGCCATTTATCACAAAATTGGATTAGCATCTGGTTTAAGCTCCACCGCTTTTCCTTCCGCCAACCAGTCCTCGCAAGCCAAGCCATCCACACGGGCAAATTCGCGCAGATTCCCGGTGATCAGCTTTGCGCCAATACTGCGGGCATGGCCGGCGATAAGCAGGTCATTGGGACCGATGAGATTGCCTTGCATGGACAGCATTGCCCTGATGTCGGCGCTATGTTTTGCGGCATCATCGTCAAAGTCGAGCACAGTCAAGGCCGAAATAAACCGCTGCAGCGCCTGCCGCTTTTTTTGACCGTCACCTGTCAGCGCAATACCCACATAAAGTTCGTGCACATGATGGTTGAAATGCAGCAACCATCTGCCTCTTCTTTCAGGCGCTCCCCAATATAGGCCGGGCGGTCACGCAGGGCACGAATACACAGATTCGTATCGAGCATTGAATGGAACATTAAAAGCTTTCGCGCTGCTCTAGGGGCAGATTATCTTCCGGCTCAATTATATCAATGCCGGGCTGCGCAAAAAAATCCTCCCAAAATGTATCTTTGGGGGAGATAATCAGGTCATTGCCCGACCGCCGGATGATGACATCCTTAATCGTATCGGGAAAGGCCAAATCCTTTGGTATCCGCACCGCTTGGGAACGGTTGGATTTGAAAATCCGGCTCTTGCGGGTCAGGTTTTGTGGCGCATTCATATTATGGGAAGGGTTACATATCGGTCGGGATATGTCAATGGGATATACAATCTATCCCATCATCTCCCGCACATCCGTCAGTCTACCCGTCACCGCCGCCGCCGCTGCCATTGCCGGGCTGACCAGATGCGTTCTTGCGCCCGGTCCTTGGCGGCCGGTGAAATTGCGGTTGCTGGTAGAGGCGCAGCGTTCGCCCGCAGGCACTTTGTCGGGGTTCATGCCAAGGCAGGCGGAGCATCCCGGTTCGCGCCATTCCAGCCCTGCGTCGGTAAAGATATGGTCCAGCCCTTCGGCTTCGGCCTGCTGCTTCACAAGGCCGCTGCCGGGCACAACGATGGCCCATTTGATATTATCCGCTTTCTTCCGCCCTTTCAGCACGGCGGCGGCGGCACGCAGGTCTTCGATCCGGCTGTTGGTGCAGCTGCCGATAAAGATATTCTGCACCTCTATATCGCGCATCGCGGTGCCGGGGGTCAGGCCCATATAATCGAGACTTTTTTGCGCAGCAATTTGCTTGGACGGATCGGCAAAGCTGGCAGGGTCGGGCACCACGCCGGTGATCGGCAGGACATCTTCGGGGCTGGTGCCCCATGTGACGCCCGGCGCAATATCGGCGGCATCGATTACCACCGTCTTGTCATAATGCGCGGACGGATCGCTGACAAGCGTGCGCCAATAAGCGGTCGCCGCATCCCAATCGGCACCTTTGGGGGCCATCGGTCGGCCGTGCAAATAGGCGAAAGTCTTCTCATCGGGCGCACACAGCCCGGCGCGGGCGCCATGTTCAATCGCCATGTTGCTGATCGTCAGGCGGCCTTCGACGGAAAGGTCGCGGATCACCTGTCCTGTATATTCAATGACATAGCCAGTGCCCCCCGCAGCGCCCAGCACGCCGGTGATATGCAGCACGACATCCTTTGCCGATACGCCCGCGCCCAGCGTGCCTTCGACGCGGACCTCCATTGATTTGGACCGTTTCAACTGCAATGTCTGGGTCGCCAGAACGTGTTCGACCTCGCTGGTACCAATGCCAAAGGCCAGCGCCCCCAGCCCCCCGTGGCAGGCGGTGTGGCTGTCGCCGCAAACGATCGTGGTGCCGGGCAACGAAAACCCCTGTTCGGGGCCGACAACATGGACAATGCCCTGCTCGGCATCGGCATCGCCGATATAATGTATGCCAAATTCAGGCGCGTTTTTTTCGAGCGCTGCCAGCTGCTGTGCGCTTTCGGGATCGGCGATGGGGATGCGCTGTCCATGTGCATCACGCCGCGCCGTCGTTGGCAGATTATGGTCCGGCACCGCGAGCGTCAAATCGGGCCTGCGCACCTTGCGTCCGGCCGCGCGTAGCCCTTCAAAAGCTTGCGGGCTGGTCACCTCATGGACCAAATGCCGGTCAATATACAAAATTGCGGTGCCGTCCTCGCGCTGTTCAACGACATGGGCGTCCCAGATTTTTTCATAAAGGGTTTTTGCGTGTGTCATGCGGCTGATTTAACTGCGATGCGCCATTATGCAAGTAGCGTTCGGATATCAGTGCTTCAATAGATGCAAAATCGTGGCTATAATACTGTTATGAGTATTTTTGCCATAGTCGTAATTGTGATTGCTACCGTCATCGCGATGGAATGCGTTGCTTGGGTAAGCCACAAATATATCATGCACGGTTTTGGCTGGGGCTGGCACCGGGATCATCATGAACCGCATGACAAGTTGTTGGAAAAAAATGACCTTTACGGGCTGGTCGGCGCGGCGATGAGCATTTCGATGTTCGCCATCGGCAGCCCGCTTGTCATGGGCGGCGGTGCGTGGAAGCCGGGGACGTGGATCGGCCTTGGTATATTGGTTTATGGGATCATCTATACCTTGATCCATGACGGGCTGGTTCACCAACGTTATTTCAAATATGTGCCCAAATCGGGATATGCCAAACGGCTTGTTCAGGCGCACAAGCTGCACCATGCAACCATTGGTAAAGAAGGCGGGGTCAGCTTTGGCTTCGTCTTTGCCCGAAGCCCCGCCAAATTAAAAGCCGAATTAAAGGCGCAGAGGCAAGCCGGGATTGCTGTGGTGCGCGGCGCAGACTTGGGTTAAAACGCAGAAACTTGGATTTTGGCGTAGGCACAGTCATAACGATTACCGTCATGCTCGCGCGGGAACGACGGTCTTTTACCTCTCTGGCCGCGTCCATAACCAAGTTAGGCAAATTGCGGCGATAGCGGGCGGGATCAGGGCATAGGGCATGATCATCATCCATGCCCCAAGCGCGATGCTGACGGTGAAGGCAAGGGTGGCGGCGATTTTGCCCTTGCGGCTGACCGCGCCTTTTTCGCGCCAAGCCCGGATATGCGGGCCAAAGCGCGGATCGTCTGTCAGGCGTTTTTCCAGCGCTGGGCTGCTTTTCGCAAAGCAGAAAGCAGCCAGGATCATAAAAGGAACGGTGGGCAAAAGCGGCAGGAAGATGCCAACCGTGCCCAGCGCCACCGAAACGATACCAGCGATAAGATAAAGATGCCGTTTCAAAAGCATAGTCCAGATAGTTTCTGATACCCGCACTCAAGGCTGGCAATCATTTTGCCGGTAATCCAGCGATTTCACGCAGTTTTTTAAGCCGCCAGGATGGGTAGTCGTCTACATCGGCAAACCGGTCCAGCCCCTTGGACAAATATTCCAGCTTTTCATTTTCAAAAAACTTTGTCGCAAAAAAAGCTTCATATGCTTTTGCCGCCTCTGCGGCCTGTGTTTTGCGCTGCGCCTCAAGTTGCTTGATATTCTCCCGTTCAGCCAATGTGGCATAAGGTCCGGCGGCCCGCGTGGTTGTGGTAATTTTGATATCAATATCTTTGACCAGCTTGCTTTCGATTTCTGCGATGCCGAGCAGAAAGACAGGTTTCAAATCACCGCAAGCCATGGCCAGATTCGACAAGCGGTTAATTGCCCATTCCCGGTTGAACCAGATGCGTCCAAATTCCGTATTTGCGCGCAACCATAATTTTGCTTCGTCTTCCGCTCGTGCCATATAGTTGACATCATAGGGACAGGCTATTTTTGCGGAACCCGCCATTGCGGGATGAATATTCCCCGCCCGAGCAGATTGTGCCATCATAGGAAGATACACATTGGTAATCGCTGCGGTTACATAGCCTACTGTGAAAAAGCTCGCAGGCTGTCCGTTTTTAGCGGTAACGGAAAAGGCCGGGGTGTTTGGTTTATAGACACGGCCGTTTTGGCGACCAAATCAAAGCCCAAATCAATGTCCTTCACAATCTGGGCCGGATCCTGTCTCAGCCGGATGATATTGCCCATTTGGACCGCCATATATCCAAGTGCCTCATAATCATCCGGGCATTCGCCCATCCGCTTTCTTATAAAGGCTGTTGCGGCATCAAGATTGCGGCTTTCGGGCACGATCAGCCGCTCATTCATATCGTAAAGCTGTTGATGGTTATCGGCAGGGCAGGTCGCTTTTGCCGCCAGCGGCAAAGCCGTAAACACAGACAAAAAAGCAATAACGGGCGCAAAATATCTTCGCATACTATACTCCATAATATTTCGGCCCACGATTGCTTTAGTACATATGAACGGCCTTTGTCACCAAATAGCTGTCGAGGCCTTCGGGTCCGCCTTCGCTGCCGAAACCTGATTCCTTTACCCCGCCAAAGGGCGCATCGGGGGCGGATATGGCAAAGCTGTTCATCCCGACCATGCCTACCTCTAGCGCGTCGCTCACCAGATTGGCGGTGTGCAAATTTTGGGTGAAGGCATAGCCCGCAAGGCCAAAGGGCAGACGGTTAGCTTGCTCCAGCGCTTCGTCCATCGAAGCAAAGGGCCGGATCAGCGCAACAGGACCAAAAGGTTCCTGTGCCATAATATCGGCGTCCATGGGGACATCGCTGATCACCGTTGGCTGATAGAAATTGCCCGCGCTGCTGGCGCGTTCGCCGCCGGTCATGATGTTTGCGCCCTTTGCCCGCGCATCTTCGACCAGCGCGGATACGGCGCCGGGGCGGCGTTCATTGGCGAGCGGACCCATGCCGCTGTCAATATCAAGCCCGTTTCCGATTTTCAGCTTTGCCGTGCGTTCTGCCAATCCCTTGGCAAAGGCATCATATACCCCTTGCTGCACATAAAAGCGTGTCGGGCTGATGCAGATTTGCCCGGCATTGCGGAATTTGGTGAAGGCCGCCATGTCCAGCGTCTTTCCAAATCACAATCGTCAAAAACCAAAACCGGTGCATGGCCGCCCAGTTCCATCGTGGTCCGCTTGACGCCCTCTGCGCACAGTTTCAGCAAATGTTTGCCGACGGGCACGCTGCCGGTAAAGCTGACCTTGCGGATGATAGGCGAGGCGATGAGATGGCGGCTGACCATATCGGGCACGCCAAAGACGAGCTGCGCTGCGTCCGCCGGAACGCCTGCATCAACAACGCATTGCATTAAGGCGATGGTGCAGGCCGGGGTTTCCTCAGGCGGCTTGGAGATGATCGAGCATCCAGCCGCGAGCGCAGCGGCGATTTTTTTGCTCATCAAGCTGACGGGGAAATTCCACGGGCTGAAGGCTGCGACCGGGCCGATGGGCTGTTTCAAAACCAGACTGCGTTGCCCGGTGGGGCGAACAAGAACGCGGCCATAGGCGCGCTTGGCCTCTTCGGCGAAATAGTCAAACACCCCGGCGCAGCTTGCCACTTCGCCATTCGCCTCGGCAATGGGTTTGCCCTGTTCCATGGTCAGATAGGTGGCGATGCTATCGGTGCGTTCGCGGATCAGCGACGCGACCTTATGCAATAGAGCGGCGCGGGCATTGACATCGACCGCGCTCCAGCTTTTGAAACCGCGCTGCGCCGCCTCCAATGCCTCATCCAGATCCGCAGCTATGGCCAGCGGCAATTCTGCAAGAACGTCACCAGTGGCCGGGTTGATCACCCTGTGTACGCCGCGCCCTTCGCCTTTGCGCCACGATCCGGCGATGTAGAATTTCAAATCGGTTGGGTAGGCGGTCATGGCTGCTCTCAAAAAGAATTAGGGAAGATAGTTACAGATGAATCTATTTAGACCCGGCAGGCCGGATTGGAAAGCGCCATCTGACAATGAGCGTCATTGCGAGGAACGCAGCGACGCGGCCTGGCCGCTTGCAATGACGAATAGTATTTGGGGTAATGCCAACCCCAAACAGTCTATTCCAGCGAAGCCAAGGCCTGATCCAGATCGGCGATAATATCCTCAATATGTTCAATACCGATGGACAGGCGCACAACATCGGGGCCGGCGCCAGCCTCAACCGCTTCGCTCTCGCCCAGTTGGCGGTGGGTAGTGGACCGGGGATGGATGATCAGCGAGCGTGTATCGCCAATATTGGCCAGATGGCTGAACAATTTGACCGCACTGACCAGCTTGACGCCGGCATCATAGCCGCCTTTCAGACCAAAGGTGAACACGCTGCCGCCGCGGCCGGTCATATATTTCTGCGCCAGTTCATGATAGGGACTGGTGCGAAGCCCGGCATAGGATACCCATGAAATGGCTGGGTGACCGGACAACCATGTCGCCACCTGAACAGCATTGGCGCAGTGCCGGTCCATCCGCAAAATTAAGGTTTCCATACCGGTCAAAATCTGAAAGGCGTTAAACGGCGCCATGGCAGGGCCGATGTCGCGCATTCCCAATGTCCGGCAGGCGAGGATGAAGGCGAGATTGCCAAAGGATTCGGTAAATATCTTGCCATGATAAGAGGCGTTGGGCGTGCTGAGTGCGGGGAATTTGTCACTCGCCGCCCAGTCAAAGCTGCCCGCATCGACGATCAGCCCGCCGATGGAATTGCCATGCCCGCCCAGAAATTTGGTGGCGGAATAAACGACTATATCCGCGCCATGCTTGATCGGTTGGCATAGCGCAGGGGTGGCCATAGTGTTATCGACGATCAGGGGAATGCCTGCCTTGTGCGCCACGTCTGCTATCGCCTCAATATCCTGCACCACGCCGCCCGGATTGGCGAGGCTTTCGACAAAACGCGCGGGTTTGGGGGGTGATGGCCGCAGCGAGCGCATCCAGATCATTGGCATCCACAAAGGTGGAATCCCAAGCCATTTTTTTGAAGCTGTGGCCGATCTGATTGAGCGATCCGCCATAAAGCTGCTTTGCCGCGACGATATGGCATCCCGGCTCCATAATAGTGTGAAAAGCAAGAAACTGTGCGGCATGGCCCGATGCGGTGGCGAGCGCGGCGGCGCCTCCGTCCATCGCGGCGATCTTGCCCTCCAACGCGCCATTGGTCGGATTCATCAACCGGGTGTAGATATTGCCAAAAGCATCTAGGTTGAACAAGTCGGCGGCGTGCGCGGCATCATCAAAAACATAGGATGCGGTCTGATAAATCGGCGTGATTCGCGCTTTTGTTGCTGGGTCCACCTGTGTCCCTGCGTGGACACCCATGGTTTCCAAATAATGCTTTCTATCTTGCTCGCTCATGCCCAATACTCCTTTTGATTACCCTTTTGGGTGTAACCATGTTGGCGGGCAGGGCAAAATAGATTTTCTACTGACGGGGCTCAAATCTGCTTTCCGTCTGTTTTAGGCGAGATAGGCGGCGGCGGGTTCGAACGCCGGTCCTGCGCTGATTACAAAGGTGAGCAATGTGCAAAACAGGGCGGCAAAAACAGCGGTGGTGCGGGGATATTGAGAGAAATTCATGGGGGTTTCCTTTGTTCGGGATGGAGCGTTTAAGCGAGATAGGGCGATACAGAAGATAGTGCGGGACCGGCGCTGATGGCGATAGTCAAAGCTGCACAAATAAAGGCGGCGAAAACAGCGGCGATTTGGTTGTTGGTCGATAGGGTCATGTCATTTTCCTTTTCTTGGGTGCCATATGGGCGGTTGTGTGGGTCGTAATTGCTTACATGACCAAATAGAGCATGATGCGTGCCAGTTTTTGAAAATATATATAAAACAAATATATATCGAAAATTTAACTGAGATTAAAATATCATTGCATCATAGAAATTAGGAAAATTTACCAACAATTAGGATTTGATTAACGAAAAATGAACGGCTTGGCAGCGCCCGTTTATTGTGCCAGCCATAGCGGACCGAATTGAGGAGCGAGAGATGGAGATTATTGCAAGCGGACTGCGCTTTCCCGAAGGCCCGGTGGTGATGGCCGATGGCAGCATCATCCTGACCGAAATTGAAGCGGGACGGATCACACGGGTGATGCCCGGCGGCAGCCAATCGATCGTCGCGGTTACGGGCGGCGGACCTAACGGGTTGGCGCTGGGCCCAGATGGAAAGCTCTATTGCTGCAATAATGGCGGTTTTAACTGGCAGGATGAGGGTGGATATTTAATGCCGCATGGCATAGCGGACGGGTATTCAGGCGGCCGGATCGAACGGATTGATATCGAAAGCGGCGCTGTTGAAATACTGTATAAAAGCGGCGACCATGGCTGCACCCTGCGCGGGCCAAATGATATTGTGTTCGACAAGGATGGCGGCTTCTGGTTCACTGACCATGGCAAGGTGGATTATGCGAACCGGTGCCATGACATTGTCGGCATATTTTATGGCCGCACCGATGGCAGCCATTTGGAAGAAGTGATTTTCCCGTCAAACAACCCCAATGGTGTCGGCCTGTCCCCGGATGGCAAGACACTTTATGCCGCCGAAACCTATACGTGCCGGTTGATGAAGTTTAATATCACAGCGCCGGGAAAGGTCGCCCCCGATGCGGGCCCGGGCGGCCCCGGAATTCCGCTTTATCGCCCCGCAGGCTATAAATTTTTCGATAGCCTTGCGGTTGAGGCGGGCGGTAATATCTGCGTCGCTACCATAGGCGAATGCGGGATCAGTGTGATTTCACCCGGCGGTGAGCTGGTCGAATTCGTTGCCACTCCCGATCTGTTCACCACCAATATCGCCTTTGGCGGGGATGATATGATGGACACCTATATCTGCCTGTCGGGCAGCGGGCAGCTCGCCAAAACCCGCTGGGCACGCCCCGGCTTGCGGTTGAATTTTTAAGCAAAGGCACAGATGACCTATTCGGCAGTTATTTTCGATTTTGGCGGGGTCATTACCTCTTCACCCTTTGAGGCGTTTAACCGGTTGGAGGCCGAGCGCGGCCTGCCGCGTGATTTTATCCGTATGGTCAATAGCCATAATCCCGATACCAATGCTTGGGCACGGTTTGAACGGGCGGAAATTGATGCCGCTGCCTTTGACACAGCCTTTGCCAATGAGGCGAGGGCGCAGGGCCATGATCTCGACGGGGCAAGCGTCATTGCCTGTTTGGCGGGCGATGTCCGTCCCGCGATGGTGGCGGCGCTGGACCGGTTAAAGGGCGAGGGATACCGGATCGGCTGTATCACCAATAATGTGCCCGCAGGAAAAGGCGCTGGCATGGCATTATCAGAGCAGCGGGCAGCAGAAATTGCCGCAATCATGGGCCGTTTCGACCATGTGATTGAATCGAGCAAAGTGGGGGTGCGTAAACCCGATCCGCGTATATACCGGATGATGTGCGATGCGCTGGCGCTGCCGCCTTCAAGCTGTGTCTATCTCGACGATCTGGGTATCAACTGCAAACCTGCTGCTGCGCTTGGTATGGCGGCGATCAAGGTGGTAAGCGGTGAGCAGGCGCTTGGCGATCTGTTCACCCTGCTTGCCAAGTGAGTGCCACATCCGTCAATGCGCAAGCAGCAGCGGTATCCTGCTTTCATGCAGGAAATATTTGGTCACACCGCCAAATAAAGTCTCTCGCAGGCGGCTATGGCCATAAGCGCCCATGACCAGATAATCCGCCCGCCAATCAGACGCCATGTCGAATAACGTCTGTTCGATACTATCCTTGGTAAAGGCGGTTTCAATTTCATTCTTAATCCCATGGCGTGACAGATAAAGCGAAGCTTCAGTGACAGGAAATTCGCTCTCCTTTTCCTCAATTTCGGCAATGCAGACATCATCGGCGGCGGATAATAATGGGACCGCAGCCTTTAGGGCTGCCGCTGATTCTGCGCCGCCATCATATGCGGCCATAGCGCGGCCAAATTGCATAGAGCGGATATGCGCGGGCAGGGCAAGGACAGGGGTGGCGGTACCAAAAATTACCTCACCCACCAAAGTGCGGTAGATGCTTGGCCCCGGCTTTCCGGTTTCGCCCAGCGACATGATAACCAAATCGCACAGCCGCGCGGCGTCGCTGATCACGGCACCGGGCTGGCCAATAAATTCGAGCCAGTTCCAATTTACCCCTTCCTTTTGCAACTTTGCCTCTGTCCTGCTGCGCATTTCGGCCATGCTGCTATCGCTGGCGCCAAAGCTTCGGCAATTAAATGGGCACCGCCAAACATATCAACGCCCATGATGGATTGATAGGGCTGGGCCTGAACAAAGATCAGATGCGCGTCAAAACGGTGGGCAAAGTCCAATGCGACTTGAAGCCGGCCGTCCATATGTTCATCCAGACCAGCGTTTACGAGAATATTTTTCATCATACCTCTCCTTGTAACCGAACATTGCCGGCAACCATTGCGCCTATCCAGTTTCTAGAAGCAATATCGCAGATTAAGTGGACGGTGTCCTTGATATGAATCAAAGAGGCGAAGTAAAAAGCGGATGGGACCGATTGCGGCTTTACAAAATCGCCGTTATTGATGACTCAATGCCATCGGCTCATTTGTAAAAAGAAAGCCCCTCCCATGAAGAAACTTTATCCCGATGCCGCCGCCGCGCTTGATGGCCTGCTGCGCAATGATATGTTGATTGCCAGCGGCGGCTTTGGCCTGTGCGGCCTGCCTGAACGGTTATTGGATGCCATTCGGGACAGCGGCGTAACCGGCCTTGTCTTTGCCTCCAACAATGCCGGGATCGACAATGAAGGCATTGGCAAGCTGCTCCGCACCCGTCAGGTTAAGAAGATGATTTCCAGCTATGTTGGCGAGAATAAGGAATTTGAACGCCAATATCTGGCGGGCGAATTGGAGGTGGAATTCTGCCCGCAAGGCACGCTGGCCGAACGGATGCGCAGCGGCGGCGCAGGCATAGCGGGATTTTACACCAAAACCGGCGTCGGCACACAAGTGGCAGAGGGCAAAGAAGTCAAAAGCTTTGACGGCGAAGATTATATTTTGGAACGCGGTATTTTCGCCGATCTTGCCATTGTTAAGGCATGGAAAGCCGATGAAAGCGGCAATCTGATTTTTCGCAAAACCGCCCGCAATTTCAACCTGCCCGCCGCGACCTGCGGAAAAATATGTGTGGTGGAGGTGGAAGAAGTCGTTCCTGTCGGCAGCCTCGACCCGGACCATATCCACCTGCCCGGTGTTTATGTACAGCGCATGATCATCGGTGCGCCCTATGACAAAAAAATCGAATTTCGCACAGTACGCGAAAGGGAGGCAGCGCAATGAGCTGGACCAGAGACGAGATGGCGGCCCGCGCGGCAAAAGAATTGCGGGACGGCTATTATGTGAATTTGGGCATCGGTATCCCGACGCTGGTGGCCAACCATATCCCTGCGGGTGTCGAAGTGACGCTGCAATCCGAAAACGGGATGCTGGGTATTGGTCCTTTTCCTTATGCGGAGGATGTGGACGCCGATCTGATCAATGCAGGCAAACAGACGATCAGCGAACTGCCGCAATCGGCCTATTTTGACAGCGCAGCGAGCTTTGCCATGATCCGCGGCGGGCATATTGACCTGACCGTGCTGGGCGCCATGGAGGTTGCCGAAAATGGCGACATCGCCAATTGGATGATACCGGGCAAGATGATCAAGGGCATGGGCGGCGCGATGGATTTGGTCGCCGGGGTCAAAAAAATCATTGTCGTTATGGATCATACCGCGAAGGATGGCAGCCCCAAATTCATCCCGCAATGCACATTGCCACTGACCGGAAAGAATGTGGTCGATATGATCATCACCGATCTGGCCGTATTTCAGCGGCCGGATCATCACTCCCCGTTCAAGCTGATCGAACTGGCACCGGGGGTCGGCGCACAGGAAGTGGCAGCAAAGACGACGGCTGCCTATGAACCGGCATTATGACTTACACGCTTATCACCGCAAACCGCAATTATTCGAGCTGGAGCTTGCGGCCATGGCTGCTGATGAAGGCGTTGGGGATTGCGTTTGAGGAACGGATTGAACCTTTTACCAAAGACAGCAATTATGACGAATTTCGCGCCTTTTCGCCCACGGGCCAAGTCCCTGTCCTAATCGACGGCGACCGGACCATCTATGATTCGCTGGCCATCACCCTTTATCTCGCGGACCGGCATGATGGCGTCTGGCCTGCGGAGGAGGCGGCAAAGGCTTGGGCGCAATGTGCTGTGGCCGAAATGCATGGCGGTTTTGCTCCGCTTCGCAATCAATGCACGATGAATGTTGGCGTTCGGGCCAAGCTGCGGTCGCACACGGACGATCTGATCCGCGATGTCGCGCGGATTAAGGAGCTATGGGACGAAGGCCTGTCGCGTTTCGGCGGGCCTTATCTGGCAGGCGAAGCGTTTAGCGCCGCCGACGCTTTTTTTGCGCCGGTTGCTTTTCGGGTGCGAAGCTATGATCTGGACGTGGGTGATGCGGGCCGGGCATGGACAGACCATATCATCGCGCACCCGGCAATGCAGGATTGGGAAGCGCAGGCATTAACCGAGGACTGGCGCGAAATCGGCCATGAGGAAGAATTGGCGAGCTTTGCCGATGTGACGGCGGATTATCGGACCGGATAGGACGGGGCGCTGCGCTGCGCTGTGCAGCACCCAAAATACGGCGAGATCGGCCAGCGCCTCCGCTCTTTTCCTATTCCTCCGCCATTCGCACTATTTCTGTCCATTGTTCTGCACTGACCGGGCTGACCGACAAGCGCGATTGTTTGACCAGTGGCATTTCGGCCAGCGCTGGATTGGCTTTGATCTCGCCGAGCGTCACCGGGCGGGGCAGGGGCTTTAACGGGGCGACATCGACCAGCACAAATTTGTCATTCTGTGCCGCCGGGTCGGGATAATGTTCGCGGGCTATCTCCATGATGCCGACCACCGCCAATCCTCGCGCGAATGGTAGAAAAAGACTTGGTCGCCCTTTACCATGCTGCGCATATTTTGGCCGCGGCAAAATTGCGCACGCCGGACCATGCAGTTTTGCCATCACGGATCAGGTCTTCCCAGCTATATTCATCGGGTTCGGATTTCATCAGCCAATATTGCATCACGCCCTTTGCCCTTTCTTTGACCATAATTCACTGGCCGGAAATTAAGCCAGTTGTTATGGGGTTGTCCATGACACAAATGCCAATCATTTCGCTGGCCAATGATGACACCGCCGCTTTGGGCGGTGCGCTGGGCGATAGTTTTAAGCAATTTGGGTTTGCGACCATTACCGATCATGGTCTGGACCCGGCCCTTGTCCAGCGGGCGTGGGAATTGACCGCCGAATTATTCGCAAAGGACGAAGCCTATAAACGGCGCGGGTTTAAGGATGGGATTGCCGGGGCACGGGGTTATACGCCGTTCAAGACGGAAATTGCCAAGGGCGCCGCGCATCATGATTTGAAGGAATTCTGGCATATCGGAAGGAGCTTGCCATCAAACAGCCCGCTTAGGGCGTCCATGCCGGATAATATCTGGCCCGGTGATATTCCGGAGTTTGAGGAGGTTTTTACTGAGCTTTATAGCGAAATGGACCGGGTTGGCGCGAATATATTATCGTCGATTGCGCTCTATCTGGGGCTTTCGGCGGAATGGTTTGATGCGGCCATAGAAGACGGCAACAGCGTGCTGCGCCTGCTGCATTATCCGCCGATAGGAGGCGCAGATACCGGCGGTGCCATCCGGGCCGGTGCACATGAGGATATAAATCTAATCACGCTCTTATTGGGCGCAGAAGAAGCCGGGTTGGAGATATTGCGTCCCGATGGTAGCTGGCAAAGCATATCCCCGCCAGAAGGCGGCATGGCGGTGAATGTTGGCGATATGTTGCAACGATTGACCAACAATGTCCTGCCATCGACGACGCACAGGGTGGTCAACCCGGCGGGTGACCGGTCACAATATTCGCGTTACTCAATGCCCTATTTCCTTCATTTGCGTAGCGATTTTCCAATTGCGACTTTGCCGGGGTGCATAACCGATGACAACCCCAACCGGTATCCGCAGCCGATATTGGCGGATGATTATCTGCGCGAGCGGCTGATCGAAATCGGGTTGTTAAAGGCATAGGACGCGTTTGCATGGCTGCACCCGAAATCTGCATCACTATATTGGCGCATAATGAAGCGGGCCGGATTGCGACCTGTTTGAACAGCCTGCCGCTTGGCGATAGCGATGTGGCGATCCATGTGGTGGTCAACGGGTCGAACGATGATACCGCCCAAATTGCGCGGGTTATGGCGCGGGAATGCCGCGCCATGACTGTCCATGAATATGAACAGGGCGGAAAGTCACGCAGCTGGAACCGTTTTGTAATGGATGACCTAACCGGTTTCAGCCCTGTCCATATCTTTGTCGACGGGGATGCCCAATTGATTCCCGGATCGGTGGCGGCGCTTGCCGCTGCGCTACAGGCAAACCCCGCAGCCAATGCGGCGGCGGGGCTGCCGATGAATGGACGGCGTGCCGCCCATTATAGGGACAAGATGCGCGAGGCGCATGGGATGTTCGGCGACCTTTATGCGCTTAGCGGCGATTTCCTGTCGCGGATGAAGGCGCAAAATATCCGCCTGCCCGATGACCTGATTGGTGATGACGGATTGGTTGCCGCCATGGCCAAGACCGATTTGGGCAATGAAGACAATTGGCGCGAGGACAGGTTAATCGTTTGCGAGGGGGCGGGTTTTTTGTGCGAGCCAGTCTCGCTGTTGCAGCTGGGCAGTTGGCAAATGCAATATAAGCGCATGATCAGCTATAGCGTGCGTCATTTCCAGAACCGGATGATCACCGATATTATGAAAGGCCCCGGCCCCCATGGGTTGCCCCCGCGCCTTTCGACCCTTTATCCGCAGCAGTTACCCTTATGCTCGCCGCGCAGCAGCCTGCCCGAATTTTGGTTCGACCGCCTTGCCCTGAAACGCATGGCGGCGAGTGTGTGAGCCAAATTAGCGGGCCCGCCTGCGCCGCAATAGAGCCTGCCGGTTAAACCGGTTCAGGGGAAGCCGCCTGTTTGCGCCGCAATATGCGTAGGGCCTCCATACAGGTTTCGCGTGCGAAGAACCAGCACAGGCCTGTATAGATTATTGCGCCAAATGCGGACAGGATAGCGAGATGCACCGGCGGCCAGATTGCCCATGCAATATTGCTCAATAGGAAGTGGTCAAACGCGACAACTGCGCCCCCCATGATGACCGATGCGGACAGGCCGGGCATCACAGCTTTGGCCAGTTCATCCAATTCAAAGCCGACATGGGGCCGCGCATTATAGATGGTATAGGCAAGCAGTAGGGGCAGCGCGATCAGCCAGCCCATAGAAAGCCCCATGGCGCCATAAGGAACCATGATCATCCAGATGACCGGCATGATTACGGCGCCAATGATCGGCGTGCGGATCGAAATATGGGGCAGGCCAATGGCGTTCAAAATCGGATGGAACAATATCTGCAAAGTCATCACCGGCATGGCCAGTGCCATGACCATGATCAGGGGCGCGGCTTCGGTCCATTTGGGGCCAAGCAGGGTATCGACAAAAGGCGAAGCGGTTGCCGCCATGCCCAAATATAGGGGGCAGGTGATCAGCATGATCATCCGCACCGCTTTTATAAAACTATAGGATAATGCGCTGCGGTCATTTTGCAGCCGGGCATAAGCCGGAAAGGCGACTTCATTAAGCGGCGGCACAAATTTGGTGGCAAACAACTGTGTCAGGAACAAAGCCTGCGCATATATGCCCATTTGGTGATTGTCGAAAAAGCGGCCGGCGATGAATATGTCCGATTGGCTTTGGATGATAAAAAAGCCCTGGCTGAGCAACATCAATCCGCCAAAGCTGAATACGCTCCACGCGCCTTTGAAGTTGAAACTGGGGATTACCCAAAAACGGGTGACGATCATCAGAACAATGGCCCTTGCCCAAAATCCGGCAATCGGCGCAAAGACCAGAGTCCATACACCATAGCCCATCAGCGCCAGTCCCAAGGACACAGCAGCGGAGAATATCGCCACCGACAAATTGACGATGGCGGGTTTTTTGAATTCCAGCCTGCGGCTCATCATCGCTTCGGGCAGGACAAGGAAGGGCGTCGATAAATAGATAAGCGATTGCCAGCGCAGCATATCGGCGACCATGGATTCGCGGTAATAGGCCGCGGCGGCAGGCGCGACGATGCCGATCTGAATTAACGCCAGCGCCGCATTGACGAGGATCAACATCCCGAACGCCTGTCTGATTCGTATTGATTCGAGCTTTTCCTGCTGAATCAGGGCGCTGGCAAAGCCATAGCCGTTCAGAAAATTGAGGAATGTGAGGATGACCGAGGTCATGGCATAGAGGCCATAATCGCTGGGATCGAGGATTCGCACGACCGCCAATGTCACGCCCCAGCTTATGACCTGCGCCAGTATCTGTGTGCCTGAACGCCAGAAAACCGCGCTTTTTACGCGGTTTCCGAAATCACCATTGCTGGATATGTCATTGTGACCGCTTTGTTCCATGGCTTAGGCATATAATGGGAAATACTTACCAAAGCCTCGCCAATCCATGGGTTTCGGTAAAAAAATCATTTTTTTGAAATAAAATTGCAAAAGGCTGTTGACCGAATCAAATGCCCCCCATATATGCCCTCTCACCGGAGCGAACGAACACTGTTTCGCCGCACTGGTCGCCAACATGACGGTCACCTTAATCCCCTGGGAGTAATTTCAGGGAACCTTAGGTGTCCGCTTTTGTGTCGGCTGGCTCTTTGACATTGTGATAATAAGATGAAGGGACATGTGGGCGACGGCGCCAGGTCCGAAGGCTTTCAGGCTTCGGGTGCTTGGTTACCAAATTACGTCGTTCAGCACATATGTCCTATACCATGTATAGTAATTTGTGCAGGAACAACGCCTGAAAAGTTCGAGCATGGGTGGTTAGCGGTTTACCGTGCCATTCAATGTTTTGGATACAAACTTGAGAGTTTGATCCTGGCTCAGAACGAACGCTGGCGGCAGGCTTAACACATGCAAGTCGAACGAAACCAAGGCTTCGGCCTGAAGTTTAGTGGCGCACGGGTGCGTAACGCGTGGGAATCTGCCCTTAGGTACGGAATAACTCAGAGAAATTTGTGCTAATACCGTATGATGTCGAAAGACCAAAGATTTATCGCCTAAGGATGAGCCCGCGTAAGATTAGCTAGTTGGTGAGGTAAAAGCTCACCAAGGCGACGATCTTTAGCTGGTCTGAGAGGATGATCAGCCACACTGGGACTGAGACACGGCCCAGACTCCTACGGGAGGCAGCAGTGGGGAATATTGGACAATGGGCGAAGCCTGATCCAGCAATGCCGCGTGAGTGATGAAGGCCTTAGGGTTGTAAAGCTCTTTTACTGGGG
>JAAURJ010000078.1 GCA_012032285.1 Sphingomonadales bacterium | reverse complement strand
CAGGCCCCAGCGACGCAATACGGCACCACAATCGGCACCACAATCGGCACCGGCAAATCGTGCGGCCCGCAATGAAGGTACACGCTCTTCACGCGGACCAGGGCAAGGACACGTAATCCCGACAGATAGGGCCTGCGGGCTTAATCTTGGGATTTAGGCGCATCATAAACCGGCATGGCTTGCGCCAATATCAGGCTGAAGCCATTGTCTGCGCTGCTCCATTCCGCCTTTGCCGTCCAGCCGCCTGCGCTCAGCAAGGTTCGGGCGCTGCGCAGATCGAATTTATGGCTGTTTTCGGTGTGGATGCTTTCGCCCGCCTTCATGGCGAAGCTGCGCCCGCAGACGGCAAATTCCATATCCCGTCTTGCCCGTAAGTGCATTTCAATCCGCGATTCCCGGTCGTTCCAGATCGCTTCATGAACAAAGCCGGATATAGGGATCGTCCCATCCAGTTCCCGGTTGATCCGTTCGAGCAGATTAAGGTTAAACGCCGCTGTCACCCCCGCCGCGTCATCATAGGCCGGGATCAGGACGTCCAGCGGCTTCACCCGGTCAAAGGCGATAAGCAGCATCGCCCCTTCGCCAAGCGTCTGTCGCATGGTGCGTAGCAAATCTACTGCGCTGCGCGGCACGAAATTGCCGATGGTGGAGCCCGAAAAGAAACCCAGTTTTGGCAAGGACGCGGTCCTATGAGGCAAATCCACAACTGCGGTAAAATCAGCCTCAACGGTCCAGATGGGCAAATCGGGAAATTCCGCCTTCAACCCTGCTGCCTCGCTGCGCAAATAATCGCCCGATATGTCAATGGGCACATAGGCACGGGGCGCAACCGCACGAAGCAAGAGCGGCGTTTTCGTGACGCTGCCCGCGCCAAATTCGATCACAGCGCCGCCCGCACCGATATGACGGCGCAGGTCATCTGCGATCATATCAAGCAGCGCCGTTTCGCTTCTGGTTGGATAATATTCGGGAAGCCGGGTGATATCATCAAACAGCTCTGACCCGCGCCGGTCATAAAGCCAGCGGGCCGGGATCGCCCGTCTTGGTCCCTTCAACCCGTTCAGGACATCGGCCCTAAATTGCGGATCGGCCTTCTCTTTTGTTTCTGTCTCAACCGTCACGGGCTAGCCTTAATCCAGTGAATTGCCAGCGTTGGTGCGGATGGAAAAAATTACGGTAGCTGGGGCGCATATGCCCGCGCGGTGTGGCGCAGCTGCCGCCGCGCAGCACAAATTGGCCGCTCATAAATTTGCCATTATATTCGCCGACCGCGCCGCTTGCCGCCTTGAATCCCGGATAGGGGCGATAGGCGCTGCCCGTCCATTCCCATACCGATCCGAACATTTGCAACAGGCCGCTTTTGCCCTTGGGTGCGCCATGCGGCCTTGGCGGGCCGGAATCCTCCCGCAAGCCCGGACCAGCCGGATCGCAATGTTGCGCCGCGCTTTCCCACTCTGCCTCGGTTGGCAGGCGGCACCCGGCCCAGCGTGCATAGGCGTCAGCTTCATACAGGCTGATATGCGCAACTGGTGCATGGGCATCAATCCAACGCATCCCGTTCAGTTGAAAGGATTGCCATTCGCCGGGGCGAACATTTTCCCAATAAAGCGGTGCGGTAACCGCTTCGCGCTGCACCCAAGCCCAGCCGTCGGACAGCCAATATTCGGGTTTTTGATAACCGCCATCTTCGATAAACCCAACCCATTCGGCATTGCTGACCGGCCGGCTCGCCAGATCATGCGGGGTCAGGATAACATCATGGCGCGGCCCTTCACAATCAAAGGCAAAATCCGGCCCGTCATGGCCGATTTGCACCACGCCTTCTTTCCCGCTTATCCATTCCAACCTTGTTTCACCGGCGGCGGCGCCATCATCGTCACCGGGCCATAAAGCAGGCTTAAGCGGGTTTTGCGCCAATAAATGCTTAACATCGGTGAGCAGCAATTCCTGATGCTGCTGTTCATGGTTCAACCCCAGCTCGAACAGGGCAAAGGCAGATAGCGGCAGACCATCAAATGCCGTTTCAATCTGTTCATCGACATAATGCCGGTAATCCAGCACCCGGTCCAGCGACGGACGGGTGAGCATTCCCCGTTTTGGCCGGACATGACGCGGCCCTTCGGCGTCATAATAGCTGTTAAACAAATAGGCATAGTCCGGATCAAATGGCGCATAACCCGGCACATGGTCCCGTAGAATGAATGTTTCCCAGAACCATGTCACATGGGCCAAATGCCATTTAGCGGGAGAGGCATCCTCCATCGATTGCACGGTGGCATCGGCATCGGACAGACCGGCCACCAACGCCTCCGTCCCATTGCGGACGGAGCGATATTGATCAAGCAATCCTAACGCGATTGGCCCGGCACCCATAATATATCGCCGCCCCGCGTGCTGTTGATCAACCGGCACAGCACGAACAGATAGTCGGACAGGCGGTTCAGATATTGAATGGCAAGCGGGTTGATCGCTACATCCTGCGCGGCGGCGACCAAGGCCCGTTCGGCGCGGCGGGTGACGGCACGGGCAAGATGCATATGCGCGGCGGATTCGCTGCCCCCCGGCAGGATGAAGCTGGTTAACGGTTCAAGCTGTTCATTGGCGGCATCAATCGCCGCCTCCAGCCATTCCACCTGCTCGGCAACTATACGCAGCTGCATTTCGCTCGGCGCAAATCACCGGTATCGCCCGCCGGTGTGGCGATATCCGCGCCCAGATCGAACAGGTCATTTTGGATCCGCAGCAGGCTTTCTATCTGGTCATCATCGACGCCGTCTTCATCCAGTTCGGCAATGGCAATGCCCAGCGCACTGTTCGCCTCATCCACCTCGCCAATGGCATGAAGCCGTGCATCGGATTTCGGCAGGCGCGATCCATCGACCAGCCCGGTGGTGCCATCATCGCCCGTGCGGGTATAAATTTTGTTCAGCTTGACCATTTGGTGATGGGGCTTAGGCGGTTTGGCTCAGCGCCAGCAGCGCAACGACGATCACTATCGCTATCGCCTGCCACTTCACACGGGCAAACATCGCCTTATTCTGAATTTTAAGCGACACAGGCACGCCGTTTTCATCAACATTTTCCGGCTGCAAATTGGCAAAAGCGTGCAGGCCGCGGATAACAGCAAACACCACCGCACCCATGGCGGCAATCAGGAGGAGGATTAAGATTATACCCATTTGTTTTTCCTTTGTTATGCCATTTTAACGGTGTGCGCTTCTGCGGCAATATGGGACTAATCCTAATCACCCGAAAGCGAGATTCCAAGTGGAAGCTGGCCAGAGCGCAGTATTTGAGCGATTTCCCGGCCATCCCTGCCTGCGCTCCGCAGTGCACAAAGTGCCGCAGAACCACGGCTCTTCGCCAGTTTTTCACCGCTTTCGTCGCATAATAGATCATGATGCCAATAAACAGGCTGCAACAGGTTTAGCCGTTTTTGCAATACAATATGCACCGCCGTATAGGCAAATAAATCCTTGCCGCGCACCACATGGGTAACGCCGTCCGCCGCGTCATCCAGCGTTGCGGCCAGATGATAGCTGGCAGGAGCATCTTTGCGCCAAAGGACAATATCGCCAAATTGGGCCGGATCGGCATTTTGCGCGCCAGCGGACAGGTCATTCCAGCCAAGTTCCCCCGTCATCGCCGCCGCCTTTGCCATATCCAACCGCCAGCAATAGGGCTGATCCTGCGCCACTTTGCGCCCCTTGCACAGGCCGGGATAAACCGGGCCATCGGGGCCATGGCGCACTGGCCGCGCACGTATCGCCGCCGCAATATCACCGCGCGTGCAAACGCATTTATAGATAAGGCCAAGGTTGCAAAGCCGTTCCAAAGCATGGCGATACCGGTCCACACGCGATGACTGGTAAATCACCGCTCCATCATAGCGCAGGCCAAGCCAATCCATATCGGCCAATATCCCATCCACAAATTCCGCCCGGCTGCGTGCGGCGTCAATATCTTCAATCCGCAGCAAAAAACGGCCACCATGGGCGCGGGCGAAATCATGTGCGCACAGCGCCGCATATGCATGGCCCAAATGCAATGGCCCGTTCGGGCTGGGTGCAAATCGTGTGGTTACAGCGCCTTGCCCACCGGGTTGTGACATATCCGCCGCAATTTCCGGCAACGCCATATATGGGGGTGATTGCCCTCTTGACGTCATATTTGTTGTAAATAATGTGGCATATGTCAAAAGGCTGTAACGATAATGAGAGAAGAGCAAAAGCAGCTTTTGGATAAGCGATAAAAGGAACAGGGTCTTTTATAGGGGGAGAGTGATCGAAGCCATGTATGAAGCAGGACTATTGGAAGCAGCAGCGCCGGCACGCCATCCCGAAAATTGCCCAGCGCTTGTTCTGAACGCCGATTATACGCCGCTCAGCTACTATCCGCTCAGCCTATGGCCATGGCAAACGGCGATCAAGGCGGTATTTCTTGATAAGGTTGATATCATCGACAGCTATAAGGAAATGGTCCACAGCCCCAGCCTGGATATGCAAATTCCGTCGGTGATTGCGCTTAGACAATATGTGAAGCCGTCGGAATATCCCGCGTTTACGCGCTTCAACCTGTTCCTACGCGACAAATTCCAATGCGTATATTGCGGATCGGGTGATAATCTGACCTTTGACCATGTCATCCCGCGCCGTTTGGGCGGGGGGACAAGCTGGGAAAATGTCGCAGCGGCCTGTTTGCCGTGCAACCTCAAAAAAGGGGGCCGCACACCGCAGCAGGCCCATATGCAGATACACAGCAAACCGATCCGTCCGACCAGCTGGCAATTACAGCATATCGGCCGCGCCTTTCCGCCCAACCATCTGCATGAAACATGGCGCGACTGGCTTTATTGGGATGTCGAACTGGAAAGCTGACCCTGACCCTAGCGAATAATTTCTTCCTCGGCGGGTAAAATCACTTCTTTCAATGCCGGTTTTTTCTGTCCGCTTTGATCGCCAACTTCGACAGGGATAGAATAAGCCCGGGCTTCGGTTGAACCGTCGGCCTTGGTCACTGTGCCGATGATGTTGATATAATAAACACCATTGGCATTTGTTTTGAACGGGATATTCCAATTAACCGCGCCGCTTTTGGTCAACTGCACCGCGCTTTGCCGAACGCCCAGAATTATCCCTTCATCGGCATTGGCGCTAAGCGAAAGGGTGCCGCCGCTATACCCATGCTTGATCGTCAATGCCGCGCTATAATTACCGCCCGGCTGCAGGCGGCCTGTAGGCATAATGTGGGTAAAGGTCAGCGCCGCCCCGACTTTCACCGTCTGATGCCGCTTGTCACTATGGCTGGGTTCTTTTCCTGCCAAGGCTTCGCCGGCATCGCTCTGGCCTGCCGTGCAACCGCCAAGCGCTATCATACCAGCGGCCAGAAGGGGGAGGCCGACCATCATTTTATTGCGCATAATATTCACTCCCATCATGCTGTCACCGTCAGGCTGTAACAGGCACGGTCGCCGGTCGGATTGCCACTGATGTTGACAAAGCTGGCCACCGCAATAATAAAATTACCCGCTGGAATGGTCAATGTCTGCGTTTCGGATGTGCCTGCACCAACATCCCTGTTAGTCACCAAAACCCCGCGATTGAAAATCTGAAACAGCGGATCGGTTGTCGCCACATTGGGGCCGCTGGTCGCGGTAACCGTTACCGTGACAGACCGGGATGTGGGGTTATTGAGCCGGGCGAAATCATAATTGCCCAGCCGGTTTATCGTTCCTGCGGCATTGGTTGAACAAACGGTCACCGGCGCCCCGTTGACCGTCACATTTTTGTAGAAGGGCAACAGGGTGGCGATACCGCCATTGTTGGTTTCTCCCGACATATCGGCATTGCGGCTGCCGATCGACTGCTGCGCGATCAGCGCGTCTAATGATGCCCCGCTAACCCCGCTTTGCGCTGACAGGGCGCCCATATAGCTGTGCAAATTGGTAATTAAGCTGCTGCCGCGATAAGCGTCGCTGCGAAACGCCCGGTATATTGGGGCAAAACCTGCTGAGATATTGTCGGAACCATCCGAATTGCTGTCGTAGACATCATAAAGGATGGAGGCCACCGACCCTTCGTTGAACCAGCCAGTGGGGCTGACAACATTATCCTCGACATTTACTTCAAAGCCGCTGGCCTGATTTGCGCCAAAACTATCCCGATATTCGGGATCGTCCAATATCATGCCGGAAAAGGCATTGCCAAAACCTTCGCCAAAGGCAAGCCGCGGGTCGAGGGCAAAGGTGTCATTATGACTGCCGCCAATAGAGTCGGAGCGCGATAATGTGCCTTCAAAATAATGGCCGAATTCATGGATGATGACATGGGAATCATATTCATCCGTATCGCTGTTCGCTGCGCCCAGGATCGATATGAACGGCCCTGGAAAACCGGCCTGTCCGGTTTCTGTAAAGAAGGATGTGCCGACATTTCCTGTGGCGAAACTACCGCTTGCCGGACGGTTGTTCACGCTCCAGTAAATATCGAGCGGGGTGAAAGCGACGCTGCTGTCTACTGCGACAATATCTTGCACCGCTTCAAACACGCTATCGGTAATCGCAAAGGGTCCGGCCGCGCGGGTTCCGGTATAGGATGTCCCGCCCCAACCCGAAGGCGCATTCAAGTTACGCGTGGAATTGGCACTTCCCGAACTCGCAAGGCTGCCGGCCAAGATATAGGGGGCGCGGGCATTGGTATTGTCCAGCACCTCAATATCATAGGTTGCGCCGCTGGTGCTTAAAAGCTTTGCCTGCACGCGGATGCGCACCTGTGTTCCTGCTGGTACCGTGAGGCTGTAGCGTCCGGTCGTATCGGTAACGCCGGTCGCCAGAATAGCGCCCGATGCATCCGCGGCCTCAACCACTTGGTTGCGAATGGGCGCTTGCACAATAACGTTATAATTCAGCGCATTGGTCGCCGCGCTGTGCGTGACTTTGTCAAATGTCGCCTGCCCTGAAATCGTCACATTGCCAGTAGGCGGCGGGGGAGG
>JAAURJ010000035.1 GCA_012032285.1 Sphingomonadales bacterium | reverse complement strand
ACGACGCGCTTCGCCGCCTCGGTTGTCCGCCGCGCCGCGCTTCGCCGCCGCGCCGTCCATCCCGGTTTTGAAATTGCTGTATGTCGGCATTTGATGTCGCCTGGGTTTTGCCAAGCTGGGCGGACATATCGGCTGCAACCGCTGCCCCCGGAGTGAGCGACGTGGCAAAGGCCAGTGCGAGAATGTAGAATTGTCTCATAATCCTGCTCCCTTGTTTACGGGAAGCACCATGCCGCCCTGATCATAGAGGGTTTATGTCACAACTATTCTGACGCTGGGCTGAACCAAGCGTAAATATTCAGGAAAGGCGAATTTTATGTGAACAGAATATCATTCTGTGTCTTTTGCCAGCCATTCTTCCAGCCATTTGATGGTATAATCGCCATTTTGGAAATCGGGATCATCGAGCAACGCCTGATGCAAGGGAATCGTGGTTTTCATCCCCTCAATCACAAATTCGCCCAGCGCCCGGCGCAGCCGCATCAGGCATCCTTCGCGGGTATGGCCGAACACGATCAGCTTGGCGATCATGCTGTCATAATGGGGCGGAACTTTATAGCCATGATATAGGCCGCTATCGACGCGGACATACAGGCCGCCGGGCGGGTGATACCAGCTGACTGTTCCGGGGGAGGGCATAAAGGTTCGCGGGTCTTCTGCATTGATCCGGCATTCGACCGCATGGCCCTTAAACTCGATCTGATCTTGTGTGAAACCAAGCGGCTTGCCCTCTGCAATCCGAATTTGTTCGCGCACCAGATCAATGCCGGTGATCATTTCGGTCACCGGATGTTCAACCTGAAGCCTGGTATTCATTTCGATGAAGTAAAATTCGCCATTTTCCCATAGGAATTCGATTGTTCCTGCGCCGCGATAACCCATATCGCGCATTGCTTTGGCGCATACCTCGCCCATATGTTCGCGTTCTTCGGCGGACAATATGGGGGAGGGGGCTTCTTCCAGCACTTTTTGATGGCGGCGTTGCAGCGAACAATCGCGCTCACCCAAATGCACGGCGTTGCCATTGCCATCGCCGAACACCTGAAATTCAATATGGCGCGGATTGCCGAGATATTTTTCAAGATAAACGGTCGCATCGCCAAAGGCGCCTTGGCCTCGCTGCCGGCCTGCTGCATCTGGCTTTCCAGTTCCTCTTCATTATGGACGACCTTCATGCCGCGTCCGCCGCCGCCCGATGCTGCTTTGATAATGACCGGATAGCCGACTTTGGCTGCGATTGCTTTTGCCTCTTCGGCATCGCTGATCGCGCCGTCGCTGCCCGGAACTAGTGGCAGGCCGAGCGCCCCTGCGCTGCGTTTGGCCTCCACCTTGTCACCCATGGTGCGGATATGTTCAGGCTTCGGCCCGATCCACGCAATATCATGGCTTTCGACGATTTCGGCAAATTGGGCATTCTCGCTCAAAAAGCCATATCCAGGATGGATGGCGTCGGCATGGCTGATTTCGGCGGCGGAGATAATCGCCGGTATATTCAAATAGCTGTCCATGGCCGAAGGCGGACCGATGCAGATCGCTTCATCGGCAAGCCGCACGTGCATCGCATCGGCATCGGCGGTCGAATGGACGGCAACGGTTTTAATGCCCATTTCATGGGCGGCACGGTGAATACGCAGCGCAATCTCACCGCGATTGGCGATGAGTATTTTCTGGATAGCCATATTTATGCAACCACCATCAAAGGCTGGTCAAATTCAACAGGCTGTCCGCTTTCGACCAATATTTCCTGTACAGTTCCAGCCGCATTGGCGGTAATCGGGTTCATCACTTTCATCGCTTCGATGATCATCAATGTATCGCCCGCCTTCACGCTTTGACCTATGGTCACAAAGGGCGCGGCGGTGGGATCGGGGGAGAGATAGGCGGTGCCCACCATCGGTGATTTGATTGCATTAGCGGAAACAGCGGCGGCGGCCTCTGCTGCGGGCGCAGCGGCCGGTGCAGCAGGGGCAGCGGCCGCAGGGGCAATAGGGGCCGGCATGGCAATGCTAGCGGCGGCGGTTACGGCGCGCGATACGCGAATTTTGCGGTCGCCATCTTCCACCTCAATTTCCGACAAGCCGGTTTCCCCCAGCATTTCCGCAAGCTCACGCACCAATTTGGTATCAACCTGCATCCCGTCACCATTGCCAGATTTAGCGGCCATTTATATGCTCCCGAAATTATATGTTCAGCCCGTTACGTTACGGTTGCCGCTCTTTAGTCAAAAGCGGGCGGCTGCGTCCAGTGCAAGTTCATAGGACTTTGCACCATGGCCCGCAAAGCATAATTTTGCCGCCATGCCGACATAACTGATATGGCGGAATGCTTCGCGGGTTTTTGGCTCGGACAAATGCACCTCAACCACCGGCACGCTAATCGCCTTAATCGCATCATGGATGGCGATGCTGCTATGCGTAAACCCTGCGGCGTTGAGCAGCACCGCTTTTGCCCCCACTGCCTGTGCCTCATGCAGCCAATCGATCAAATGCCCTTCATGATTGGATTGGCGAAAGTCTATTTCCACGCCCAGCGTCTGCGCCTGATCGTCCAGCCTGCGGGCAATGTCATCCAATGTATCGCGCCCGTAAATTTCCGGCTCCCGCGTGCCAAGCAGATTGAGATTGGGGCCGTTAAGGACGAAGATGATGGCTTTGTGGGGCAAATTTCTCTCACCATAGTTCGCAAATGCTGTTGCCTATAGCTATGCGGTTTACCTATAGGAAGCGCAATTGCTAAATAGACTGAGTTTAATGGTAAAAGGAATGCGTGCGGTAATCCACATCACCCTGAACGGCGAACCGCGCACGGTTGCTTCCGGCTATACTATTGCCGATCTGTGCGCTGAAATCGGGCTAAATGCGGCGAAAGTGGCGGTGGAGCGGAATTTGGAGATTGTGCCGCGCTCCACATTTGGCGCGGTCCAGCTCGTGGACGGCGATGCGTTGGAGATTGTGCATTTTGTCGGCGGGGGGTAAGGCGCTGGAATGACTGATTCAGCCTTATCCCAAACCACCACCGATAACTGGACCGTTGCCGGGCAAAGCTTCACATCCCGTCTGATTGTGGGGACCGGCAAATATAAGAATTTTGAAGAAAATGCAGCCGCGCTGCGGGCTTCGGGCGCCGAAATCATCACCGTCGCGGTGCGCCGGGTCAATGTGTCCGATCCAAAAGCACCGATGCTAACCGATTATATCAGCCCGAAAGAATATACCTATCTTCCCAACACTGCGGGGTGTTTCACCGCCGAAGATGCGATCCGCACGCTCCGGCTGGCGCGGGAGGCGGGTGGCTGGGAACTGGTCAAGCTGGAGGTGCTGGGTGAGGCAAAGACTCTCTATCCCAATATGGTCGAAACCATCCGCGCGACCGAGGTGCTGGCAAAGGAAGGGTTTAAGCCCATGGTATATTGCACCGACGATCCGATTGCCGCGAAGCAGTTGGAGGATGCAGGCGCGGTTGCCATCATGCCGCTGGGTGCACCCATTGGTTCGGGGCTTGGCATACAGAATCGCGTCACTATCCGGTTGATTGTCGAAGGCGCTTCGGTTCCAGTTCTGGTCGATGCGGGTGTTGGAACGGCAAGCGATGCGGCGGTGGCGATGGAGCTGGGCTGCGACGGGGTGCTGATGAATACCGCGATTGCAGAGGCCAAGGATCCGGTGCGAATGGCCCACGCAATGAAGCTGTCGGTCGAGGCCGGACGGCAGGCTTATTTGGCCGGGCGTATGGGGCGGCGTCTATATGCCGATCCATCCAGCCCCTTGGCAGGGCTAATTTAACCAAAGCCATCCGCGACAGGGTGCAACAAAAATTTCATAATATACCATTTGTCGATAATATCATGTCGTTCATCATGTTGCTTGTCGTTTCGCCGTAAAGTCATCGAAGCTTATCGAAGCTGTCGTGCATATGTAATACAGTCCGGCTACATCCAAATGGCAGGCCGGGCTTGAAAATGCTCCCCAGCTATTTGAACCGGCCTGCACCCTCTCCCCTAGGTTCGGGCTTTGCCGTGAACCTGATTAAGAACCAAGGAATGCGATATGATGACCCTTAAGAAAATAGCGCCTTTGGCCCTTGCTGGACTTTCTGTTTTGGCTGCTCCGGCTGCCTTTGCCGCTGACCCGCAAAATTTGGAACCGGTTAGCCGTCTAGTGGAATATGGCGATCTCGATCTGGCTAGTGCAAGAGGACAGAAGCGCTTTGAAACCCGAATTAAATATGCGGTGCGCATGGTGTGCCAAGACAATAATGCCCGCAGGTTAGAAGAAAAAGCGATTGCGAACCAATGTAAGGCGCAGGCAATGGAAGGCGCAATGAAAAAGCTAAAATTGCAATTTCCAATTATAATAAAGGCCGCGTAGCGTCCGCAAAAATGGTTGTCGCGGGAAATTAACCGAATTTGTTTGTTGACGTTTTATCCTAAATCGCAAAGCCCCTGCCAATTGTGCAGGGGCTTTTCATTCAGGGGCTTTTCATTGCGGGTCGGCCATTATTTACCCGCCATTTTTTTGACATCGGCCAGATATTTGCGGCCAATACGCATCGACACATCATCGTCCAAAAGCGCGTGCCAAACGCCGCCGCCTTCATGACGAAGGCCGCTGATCAAATCGCGGCGAACAATATGGCTGCGGTGGATGCGCAGGAATTTTTCGGGATCAAGCCTTTGTTCCAATGTCGAAATCGTCTGATGCAATAAATAGCTGCGCCCGCCTGTAAACAAACGCATATAATCGCGCTCCGCCTCTATCCGTTCAATATCAATTGCCGCAACACGGATCAGTTCGGAGCGGTGGGATACCCAAAATTCATTGGCATATGCACTTTCATCTTGCTCCTCTTTTGGCTCAAACTTTGCATTGCCATTGCTCGCTTCTATTTCGGCCCGGCCAATGGCCCGTTGTAGCCGGTCTGCCGAAACCGGTTTTAACACATAATCGGCAATATCAAGGTCAAAGGCCTCAACCGCGAAATTATCATAAGCTGTAACAAAGATGATTGCGGGTTTTTGGGTAATAGTGAAAGCGCACGCGCAGCGCTCATCCCGTCCATTTTGGGCATACCGATGTCGAGCAGCACAAGATCGGGCGACAATTCCTGCACCAATCGAAGCGCGGCCGCGCCGTCGCTGGCTGTCGCGACTAGGTCGATGGCCGAAATCGCGGCGCACAAAATTTGTAAGCGTTCGATGGCGAGCGGTTCATCATCGACAATGATCGTTTTCAACCGGGGTTTGGCACTTAATGTTTCTGGCAAAGTCATTGGCCCTTTCCCTATAGCGGGATGGTGATGGTGGCGATAAATCCGCCATGGGGTTTATGGAATGTTTCGAACTGGGCCTTTTTCCCGTACCGCGCCTCCAGCCGGTCCCTGACATTGGGTAGGCCGATACCGTTGCCATGATTATGGTCCAGCGGGTCCATTTTGTCGCCATTATCCTCGACACACAGGATTATATTGCCTTCATGGCTATGCGCCCTGATCTCTATGGTCACTGGCCGGTTGGACCGTGAAACACCATATTTGATCGCATTTTCGACCAGCGGTTGCAGGATCAGGGCGGGTATCTGAACATCGGTCAATGCGGGATCAATAGTGATTTTTGTGCGCAGCCGTTCAGGGTAGCGGACCATCTCAATATCAAGATAGAGCTTTTGAAGCTCGACTTCTTCCAAAAGGGTGACATCCTCCAGCGGGTCACTCGACAGGCTGTTGCGGTAGAAATTCGACAAATTATGGATCATCGCTTCGGCCCTGTCATTCTGCCCCTTGATCACAAGGCTGGACAAGGAGTTGAGCGTGTTGAACAGGAAATGGGGGTTCACCTGATAACGCAGCGAGCGCAGCTCGGCATCCTGTGCGGCCTGCGCATAGCGCGATGCAACCCGTTCCACCTCCCGCACTTCGCGCGCATTACCGATGGCCAAATAAAGCAAAGCCCAGGCGATGATGAAAAAAAGCGGGTAATCGCAATTTCGGCAATCTGCTGGAACGGGGTGAAGGCGATCATCTCCTCCAACTCTTCTGCGCTATGCCCTTGATTGCTGTCATCAAACAGGCTGGCGGGATCATAGACATTGAAGATCAGATAATTGACCCACGCAAAAAGCAAGGCGATTGGGATAGAGGAAAAAAAGCTGCGGCCACCCGCACGCTTAGCGGCTTTCGGTCAAACAGCCGCAAAAACAGATATAACAGCCAAGTCAGGATAATACCGGCAATCGTTGCGATCACCCGCCGGCCGGCAAGTTCCTCCTGCGTCGGAAAATCCATAACACTGGCCCGCAGCGATACGACAAGCGCATGGAATATCCAAAAACCGATGATTGTCAGGAATGCGATTTGCGGGCTGACAAGTGGGCTGCGTTTTTTCGGGCGTAACTGCATGGGTTGGTGATAGCTTATTTTTTACCAATTGGGATAGCTTTGCCGGACACCGCACCGCGATTCATCGAAACAGGCGCGGCCTTGGTCGAAGAATAAGACCGTTAATCATTTGCTAACCATGTTTTGGCACCTTGCACGGGAAGCAAACAGGGATGCGGATTATGAGCAAAAACAGCAATAACGCGCCGGGCCTTTTGACCTTGGCCGAAATCAAGGAATTTGCGAGTTTCAGCGCATCAGCGCAGCGTTATATTCGCCGATCACTCGATGTCGCTTTCGACCGGATTGACGCGGTTGCCCTATGGTCGCGCGATGCCGCAGAGGCGGGTAGCATATTGGCGCAGCAGGATATGTATCTCCGCCTTTCCGATATTCGCAAAGCATTGCCAAAAAGCAGTTCGATCGAGGATGCAGAAGGTTTCTTTTCCTCTTTGGTCACGCTATCCGCCTTTGATCTGGCGCAGGGGCGGATTGACAGCTTTGCCGCATATCGTTTTCTCTACGAACGCTTGATCGCTGCCGAGGCCCGGCCCTGGCTGCCCGCGACATTTTGTGCCGCCGCGTCGATGCCGCATCTGCCGCCAGAGGCGCGTAAAAAATTGCTGCAATCGATCAGCGAGGCCGCCGCCACCGCACCGGGATGGTCCAAACGCGAGCCCAGTTTTTTCCCCGAATGGGTGGAAAAGGTCGAAACCGGAAATTCGGCGCATTAAACATAGGCGCACAGCCGCATCTGTATATGGTCAATAGCGGCGATAGCGAAAATACCACACCTCATGGCCTTGTCCCCTCGCCTTTGCCTCATAGCGGGTTTCGGGCCAACCACCGGGGCGGTTCAGGAAATGATCCGCATCATTACACATCCACATAAATTGATCCCGGTGCCGCTGCATCACCATTAACGCATGGCGCAAATATACCGGATGATCGGTGCCGAAACGAAACTCGCCCCCCGGCTTGAGCTTTGCGGCGATCATATGGACAGGGCCGTCATTCATCATCCGCCTTTTGGCATGACGCGCCTTGGGCCATGGATCTGGATGGAGCAGATAAACGAAGCTGAGCGCACCATCGGGTATACGTTCCAGCACCTCCAGCGCATTGCCCATATGCAGACGGACATTGCCGAGCGGACCAAGGCCGTTGAAATCATCAATATGCGCAAGCGCCGCCGCAACCCCATTTTCATATGGTTCGCAGCCAATAAACCCATGATCAGGCAGCATATCGGCACGCGCAGCCATATGTTCGCCGCTGCCAAAACCGATTTCAAAATGCAGCGGTTTATCGAGGCCAAATAGGCGCTTTGCCGTTACAGGGCCTTCGTCCGGCACGCTGACTTTCGGTAATAATTCCTCCATCAGCTCCGATTGCAGGCCGCGCAGCTTCTTACCCTTGTCCGCCCATATAGGCGTTTCAATGTTGTCGGGTCACCGGATTTATAAGCAGTCATAATGGTGCGCATAACCAAATTGCAATTTTTGGCAAGGCTCGAGACCCGGCTTTTGTCAGATGTTCTTGGTAAATATCGCCCTGTCCAAATGTTAACCGGATTTTTTGCTTTGCCGACTATGCCAGCGCAATGGATTTGCTGATGTTTAACCTTATGATCGGGATGATTACGCTGCTATTTTTTGTGGCGTTCATGGCGATATATATCACCAACCGCCAGATGAAGGCGGCCGGATGGATTTCCCTGACCTTTTTATGCGGCATGGTTGCACAGTTAATTGATCAGAATCGCGACATTTTGGAGCCCTATTTTCTGGACAGATTGGCCGAGCCAGCAATTTGGAGCAGTTGCATCTGTGTTGTCATGGCCTATGGCAGCAGGACGCATATCCGGCCCAATAGGAAAATGATCGGGACGCTGTGTTTCATCGGGCTGGCCATGGTGAGTGCGACAAGTATCATTCCCTTGCAAGCTATTTTCATGGAGTGGATCTGCGCGGCTATTTTAATGTGCGGTATACCGGTTTTGCGGCATCACCGGGACAAATTCACTCATAATCTCCTCTACATTTTCAACTTGTTTTCCATCGGGATGTTTCTCGCACGCCCCTTCATCCTTATTACCGGTGTAGCGCCAGGACTATGGGAAAATAGCTTCGCTTTTTATCAGGCGGTACTCTATCTCACCAGCTCGATTACCAGTGTTATCGGGGCCAATATTATCTTTGTCGCCCTGGGGGCTGATTTGATTGAGCAGCATCAAAAAGAGGCGATGGCCGATCCCTTGACCGGACTTTTGAACCGCCGGGGTATGTCCTCTATTTTTCGGAAAATGGATGCGGATCCCGACCGGTTACGGCAAACGGGCCGCGCGGTATTGTTGTTTGACATCGACCATTTCAAATCGGTGAATGACGAATTCGGTCATGAGGTTGGCGATACGGTGCTGGCCAATATTGGTAAAACTGTGCAGCAGATCATGGCACATCATGGCGAGGCGTCCCGGTCGGGCGGTGAGGAATTTGTGTTTTTGTTCAACCCGGAAAGCAGCCCTGCGGCCTTTTTGGTCGCCGAACATTTGCGCGTTGCGATATCGCTCCTAAGCATGAAGGTATGCCCGATGACAGACGGGTGACGGCCAGCTTCGGCCTTGCTTTCACCCGGCAGGACGAGCCGATGAAACGGCTTATCCGCCGCGCGGATGTTGCCCTTTACGCCGCAAAAGACGCAGGGCGCAACCGGTTGCGCATTGCAGAAGGCGATAGCCTGCCCGATGCCGATGAAAATATGATCCTGCCCCGGTCGCGCCAAAAGGATAAACCGATCAGCAAGGTCAGTTTAGCTTAACGCGGCAAGCAACTTGTCCACCAGATCGGTTTTTTCCCAAGGGAAATAGTCCGCTTCGGCTGTCCGGCCAAAATGACCATAGGCGGCGCTTTTGCGGTAAATGGGCTTGTTCAGGCCCAAATGTTCGCGAATGCCGCGCGGGGTCAGGGTAACAAGAGAAGGGATTGCCGCCTCCACCGCATCTTCGGTAACGCCGGGCTTTGCGGTGCCGTGCAGATCGACATAGACCGACAGCGGATGCGCCACGCCGATTGCGTAGCTAAGCTGTATCGTGCAGCGGCGGGCCAGCCCGGCGGCTACGATATTTTTCGCCAGATAGCGGGTGATATAGGCGGCTGAACGGTCCACCTTGGTTGGGTCTTTACCCGAAAAAGCGCCGCCACCATGCGGGCTTGCGCCGCCATATGTATCGACGATGATCTTACGCCCGGTCAGGCCCGCATCCCCGTCCGGTCCGCCAATTTCAAAACGGCCCGTAGGGTTGACGTGGATTTCTGTCTTGTCAGTGATAAAGCCAGCGGGAAGCACGTTGTTAAACACGCCCATCACATAATCACGCAGCTCGCCATATTTGGCTTCATCGCCTTCGCCATTGTGGAAATAATATCCCGGCGCGTGCTGGGTTGAAACCACCAATGCGGCCGCCTCCACCGGTTTTTCATTTTCATAGCGCAGCGTAACCTGGCTTTTGGCATCGGGTTCCAGAAAAGAAACCTTGCCCGATTTGCGGTCGGAGGCCATTTGTTCCAGGATTTTATGGCTAAAATCGAGTGTCGCGGGCATATAATCCGGCGTTTCATCCGACGCATAGCCGAACATGATTCCTTGGTCTCCTGCGCCCTCATCCTTATTGCCGCTGGCGTCAACGCCCTGCGCGATATGCGCGGATTGGGCGTGCAGATGGTTTTCAAAGCTGAAAGTTTCCCAGTGGAAACCATCCTGTTCATAACCGATTTCTTTGACCGTAGCGCGAACAACCTTTTCAATCTCCGCGAGCGCACCTTCGGCCCATTCGCCATTTTCAAACACCCCCTTGCACCGGATTTCACCGGCCAGAACAACGCGGTTGGTCGTGGTCAGCGTTTCACAGGCCACCCGCGCTTCGGGGTCTTTTGACAGGAAAAGGTCGACAACAGCATCGGAAATCTGGTCCGATACCTTGTCAGGATGGCCTTCGGAAACCGATTCGGAAGTGAATAAAAAGCTGGAGCGCATAGATGTGTCCTATAGATATAAAGAAAGCTTTATGTGTTGATGCGGGCCGCATTAGCGTGATTTGCGGGTCGTGACAACAGGCAAGAATGCAAAAATCAGCATGAAAAACGCGAGGACCAAGGGCACAATATTCCCATAACGGGAAAATAACGTCGGGCTATGCGCATCGGGCAGTTCACTGTCGATCCGCCCCGCCTTACCCAAAGGCAGGCTTTTGAGCACTTCGCCATTGGCATTGATCACTGCGCTGATCCCCGTTGGCGTCGCGCGGATGACCGGCAATCCTTCCTCTACCGCCCGCATTCGCGCCTGCGCCAGATGCTGCGGCGGACCGGATGGCCCGAACCAAGCGTCATTGGAGGAGTTAAATATGAAATCGGGCCGGTTCGTCCGGTCCACAACCTTGCCGGAAAAAATAATCTCATAGCAAATTTGAAAACCGATATCGGGTTTGCCCGGTCCCAGCTTTAAAGTTTGCGCTCCTGGACCCGGCCAAAAATCAATGTCACCGGGGACCAAGCGGGCCAGCCCCAAAGGTTCGAGCAGCCATTTCATCGGAAGATATTCGCCATAAGGCACCAGATGCGATTTATCATAGCTGCCGATAATATCGCCTGCATCATTCAGCGTGATCATGCTGTTGCGGGCGCCTGTCAGTTGCCCCTCATCATCAATTTCCAGCTTTGCCGCGCCGGTGACCAATATGTCCCCCTTGCCCATTAAGCCGGTCAGCCTTAGCCGGGCGCCAACCGCCGATTCACCCGGTTGCCCCTGATAGAAGCGATAGGGATAACCCGATTCGAGATAGTCGGGAATCGCCGCCTCCGGCCATAATAACAGCCGCGGCCCTTGCCCTTTCAGCGGCCTGCTATACCGAGCCAGCCGGGCAAAGTTGATGGCATCATAACCCGGCTCATATTTTTCCGCCTGGCTGATATTGGGCTGTGTTATGGTGATGGGATAACCGCCGCCCTTTTGCGGGATCACCCGGCCAGCCCCGATCCAACCGAAAAAGCCGGTGACCATAGATAGCAAAACCAGATCAAGCAGGCGGGCAAATATCGCCTTGCCACTGCGGTGCAGCAACGCCGCGATCAACCCCCAGATAATAGCCGCCCCAAGTATGACCATTCCCGACAGGCCGTAACTGCCGATGGTCCGCATGGCATAGCCGCCCGTGGCTTCGAGCATGACGGCGGAGAGGGGGTTCCAGGCAAAGCCGGTAAACAACCAACTGCGCAGCCATTCGGTGACGATCCAAAAAGCGCTTAACGATAGGACAAAACACAAGGTGGGATTGCCGCCGCGCCGCCGGATAATATCGCCGCAGGTCCAAGCCAAAAGACAGGACGCCGCCGGAAACAGCGCAAGGTAAAGCGCCAGAGCAAACACCGCGAAATAGCCCAGCCATACCGGCATGGTGGCTTGATAGGTAAACGCAACCGCAATCCAGTCATTGCCAATGGTGAAATGACCGACGGCAAATAACCAACCCAGAAAAAAGGCGCTTTTGCGGGTCGGCATGGCGGACAATATATGAATCAGCAGCGCCAGCGCGGCGATGCTAAGCGGCCATAGATTATAGGGCGCAAAGCCCAATGCGCTAATCGCGCCGATGACAGGCGCGATCCAATAGCGGTAGCGTTTGAGCTTTTCGAGCAAGGCTTTCATATCGGCTGCACCAATGCCTTGATGGTGTGCAGAATGCAATTTAAAGATAGCAGATGATGATTTCTCTTCTCCTAATACTGCAAACGGCCTCTGCGCCTTTGCCAAGGCCATTGGACAGCGCACAAATGGAGGCCATTGGCTGCATCGCCACGCTGGGCCTTGTCGCCTATGACCAAAGGCGCGGCGATGGCGCGGCGCAGCGCTTTCCCGACATTACCGAACGCGGAAAAATCTATGCGGGCCTATTGGGCGACCGGATTGTCTTTGACAGCGGGCAACCCAAAGAGGTGATCGCACTCGCCATCCGCCAGTCGGTCGCCGGTCAGCAGGAAAAGGCGATAAACGCGGGTAGCGATGCACAGCGCATCGCATTTATTGACGGGTTAATGGCCAAATGCCTGCCGCTTTTAGATGCAGAGGTGCCGAAGAAACAAGATCCAGAGCTGCAAGCGCCAGAGCCGCAAGAAGCGGAAGCCAAGCCATGACATTGCGCCCTTTTCATTTGGCGGTCACAGTGAATGACCTTGATGCCGCGCGGCGTTTTTATGGGGAGGTGATCGGCTGCGAAGAGGGGCGATGCTCCCCGCGCTGGGTTGATTTCAACTTATATGGCCATCAATTTGTTGTGCATCTGGATGAGGATAAGGCGCAGCGTGAAGCGTCCAATCCGGTGGACGGTCACGGCGTGCCGGTGCCGCATTTTGGTATTGTCCTCACTATGGCGGATTGGCAGACTTTGGCAAACCGGTTGCGGGCGTTAGATACCCGTTTTGTAATGGAGCCAACAATCCGTTTTGCCGGGCAAGCGGGGGAACAGGCGACCATGTTTTTCCGCGACCCGGCCGGCAATGCGCTGGAATTTAAGGCCTTTGCCGATGATGCGATGCTTTTCGCAAAGGATTAAAACCGGCCGACATAATATGGCATGATTGCGCCCTTGTGATCGAAGCGTAGCAATCCAGGATGTTGGATTTGGCGGCGCCAGATTGCTTCGGGGCTATGCGGCCGCCCGCAATGACGATTCAATTTTAAGACATTCCGCTCGCCAGACGGACAGGTTTATAACCCTAAACCGAAAAGCTGGAGCCGCAGCCGCAGCCCGCCTGCGCATTGGGATTGGTTACCTGAAAGCTTTTGCCGCCGAGCGATTCCACAAAATCCACGGCGCTGCCGCGCACCAGATCAAGGCTCATTGGATCGACGACCAGCGATGCGCCGCTGTCATGACCTGAATATCATCGCTTTCAATGGCATCGGCTAGACCGAAACGATATTGGAAGCCCGAACAGCCGCCGCCTTCCACCGAAAGACGCAGCACAGCGGGCTTGCCCAATTTCTGCGCAATTTCCGCAACGCGCTGCGCCGCATTGTCGGTCAAAATGATTTCCGAAGCGTCTACCATAATTATCATGTAGGAATAAACAAAAGGGGCGACAAGGCATAAAGCCTCGTCCGCCCCCAGATTTACACCCTCTCCCAAAGGTGATGCGTTAAACTTTCCAGCTTAGTCAGCTGGGCCACCGATAGCATCGCTATCATCTTCACCGGCAGCTAGCAAGGCGTTTGAACTGGAATCGGAGTTTTTATCTGGTGATAAAAAGGACATTGGGTTTACCGCAACGCCGGAAATACGCACTTCATAGTGTAGATGGCTGCCGGTTGAACGGCCGGTGGAACCCATATAACCAATGATATCGCCTTTTTTTACGCGCTGCCCGGCGACAACATTCAAGGCCGACATATGGCCATACCGTGTCTCGATTTCATTGCCGTGCGACAATTCAATATATTTGCCATAGCCGTTCACCCATTGTGATTTGCTGACAATTGCGTCGGCGGTGGCGTAAATGGGGGTGCCAACGGGGCCGGGAATGTCGATGCCCTTATGGTTGCGGCTTGCTCCGCGTGTTGGCGCCCGGCGTTTGCCAAATCCGCTGGACAGGCGCATCGATTCAACCGGATCAATCGAGGGTATAGAAATATCGATTTTGGGAGCGGTCATACCGTTAATCTTGCCCCAGCTATTGTGGAGCGAACGAAAGTCGGGATCGGCCACGCCCAGTGCGGTTTCATTCGCCTTTACATCTTCGGGATCGATGCGGAAGCTGTCTGATGCGGCCGCTGCCGAAGAGGCCATAGCTGGCGATGTTGCTGCCGTAGCAACAAATGCCAAGCCCAAAGCAACAACAGTTTTTCGAACGAGTGAATGGCCATGGGCCAATGCGCTGCGTTTCATAAGCGTTTATAACCTTTGTTTTGCGACCCACGCCTAAACGCAGCCCCGAATTTTTCGGCGATTATTCGCCTTCCCCTTATCGTTGGATTGCTTGTAAATTTATTCGGAACCTAATTGCAACCTAAGCGTAGTAATCTGTCGTTAAACCGGCTTTGGAACGCGCCGAGTCGTTAAATGGACCCTTTAATCCGCCCCGAAAGTGGCTTTGGACAAGGCTTTTCCACGTTTCATGGGTTAACAAACCCCTAACGCGGCAAGCCGATTCAAACCATTTCGTCCCATAGGAAACATGGCGGATTTCGTCGGTATAGATGCGCTGCAATATCTTTGCTGAACGCGAATCATTGGCGCGTGAAAAAGCGTCTATCGTAGACGGCGTGACGTCAAGGCCGCGTGCTTCCAGCACCATCGGCACAATCGCAAGCCGGGCGAGGACATCATCCCTGGTCTTGTCCGCGGCCTCCCATAGTCCGGCATGGGCGGGAAGGGCGCCATAATAGCTGCCACATTGTTCCAGCCGCCGGGCAAGCAGCGCGAAATGCATCGCCTCCTCCGCGCCGACCCGCATCCAGTCGCTGGTAAATTCCGGGCTGAATTGTCCGCCAAACCGCCCGATCAGGTCAAAGGCAAGATCAATGGCAGCAAATTCGATATGGGCAAGCGCATGGAGCATGGCGATCCGGTTGCGCGGCGACCCTGCGCCTTTGCGTTTTGGCATTTGCCCGGGCGGCAGCAATATGGGCTGATCGGGGCGTGCAGGCTGCCCCGGCATGGCGCAGTCAAAACGCGCTTCGAGCCGCCCCAGCCGCCATTGCCGCGCCGCCCGCCGCGCCGCCATCAGCTTTTGGACCGGATCCGCTGTTATCAGGACATGATAGCAGGCTTCGGCGACGCTCTGCACCTATCCAGATCCCGGCCTAAAGCGCCTGTGCCGCGGCCAGCACCGTCTCGGCATGGCCCTTCACCTTTACCTTGCGCCATATCTGCGCGACCTTGCCATCCTTGCCGACAAGGAAAGTGGCGCGTTCAATGCCCATATATTTTTGCCATACATATTTTTCTCTACCCAAACGCCCATTTGCTCTGTGGCGTCGCTTTGTTCGTCCGACAATAAGGTGAGATTGAAGTCATATTTGGCGGCAAATTTGGCAAGCTTTGCAGGCTTGTCCTTTGATATGCCGTAAACCGTCACTCCGGCCTTGTCGAAATCTGCCTTGAGCGCGGTAAAATCCTTCCCCTCATTGGTGCAGCCGGGCGTATCCGCCTTGGGATAATAATATAGCACAAAGGGCGCGGGCAAGGCGGACAGGTCCACATCCTGATCCGCCATATCCTTCACGGTCACTTTGGGGAGGGTATCGCCAATGTCGGTCATTATCATATCCTTCATTTATTGCTGAGCGCCAATCGAATCGCGCGGGGGGAGATATATGTTCCATTCTTCCAACAGGATTTTTCGCGCATTTTCAACCGCCGCCATCAACGCGGCCCAATCGTCATATTTCAATATCTGCGCGATCAGCTGCTGTGCGGCCTGACCGGGCGTCTCCATATCCGGCGCAACCAGCCGCAGGATGATCAGGAAACGGGATAGAAGCGCATCGGCGGGGTTATAACTATCGGGCAAAGCCCCCGCCTGTGTCAGCCTCTCTATCGCATCGCCCAATTGCGGCACCGGCTTTGCCCGGCCCGATAGCTGCAGCGCATGGACGATAAATTCGCTATCGACCAGCCCGCCGGGCAGCAGCTTGACATCCAGCGTCCCTTTGGGCGGCTTATGCCTGTCCATATCGCCGCGCATCGCCGCAACATCCTGAAACAGCTTGTCGGCATCGCGCGGCTGCGACAGCACCTTGTCAATCACCTGCTGCGCTGCGGCGCGTGCGCCTGCCGAACCGAAAACCGGCCGCGCCCGGGTTAGCGCCATATGTTCCCATGTCCACGCATCGTTCAGTTGATAGCGTTCAAAACTGTCCAGCGATACGCAAAGCAGCCCCTGTTCACCCGAAGGTCGCAGCCTTGTGTCAATCTCATAAAGCGCCCCCGATGCGGTCGGCACGCTGAGCGCGGCGACCACACGCTGCGCCAGACGGTTAAAATATTGCGTCGCGCCCAGCGGCTTTGCGCCGTCTGATTCCGCCTCATAACTGCCGGTGAACAGCATCACCAGATCAAGGTCGGAGGCATGGGTCAGCCCTTCACCGCCCAGCCGTCCGAGCGCCAATATCACCAGCTCTCCCCCCGGAACGCGGCCATGCATCTGTTCAAATTCGGCGATCGTCGCCTTGGTCAATATCAGCAGCGCTGCTTCGGCCAAATGGGCATAGCCGCGGGCAACGCGCAGCGGATCATATTGCCCCTCGATAAGCTGCACGCCATAGGCAAAGCGCCGCTCGCCGACAAACACCCGCACGTAATCGAGCAGCTGCTGATAATCGCTGCCCGCTGTTACCATTTCCAAATGGCGGGTCATCTGCTGCGTGTCATCGGGCAAATCAAGCGCGCTGGCGTCGATCAACCCGTCGAGCAACTCCGCCCGCCGTGCGAGCGTATCGGCAAGCGTCGGGGCATAGCTTAAAATATTGCCCAGCAAGGACCGCAATTTCGGCCGCGCTTCCAAAAGCAGGAAAAAATTGACCGCACTGGGCAGCGCCTCGATCATCGTGTCAAACCGCGCCAGCGCCCGTTCGGGATCGGGGGAGGCGGCAAAGGCGGCCATCATTTCGGGCAACACCGCCTCAAAAGCATCCCGCGCCGCATTGCTGCGAATGGCGCGGAGCTTGCCCGAACGCCATCTTGTAATGCGGGCCGCCACGCCGCCGGCATCGGTAAATCCCATGGATTGCAGCTGGTCCGACAAAGGCAGGGTGTCGGCGGCGAGTGGCGGGGCGCTCCCTTCCTCCTCTTCTCTGGCAAGGCCATCATAAATTTTTTGCACCCGCGCGATATGCGGCGCGATCAGGCCAAGCAGCTCTTCACCGTCCGCAAGGCCATGCAGCCGCGCCGCTGCATCGCATCCCGCCATGTCACTGGGCAGGCTGTGGGTTTGCCGGTCATTCATCATTTGCAGCCGGTGTTCAATCTGCCGCATCAACGCATAGCTTTCGGACAAGGCCTTTGCCTCCTCGCCGCCAATCCAGCCCGCGGAAGCCAGAGCCGCCAGAGCGGCCTGTGTATCGGCAATGCGCAAGGCGGGATCGCGCCCGCCATGGATTAATTGATGCGCTTGCGCAAAAAATTCACATTCGCGTATGCCGCCGCGTCCGCGCTTCAAATCATAGCCCGGCCCCGCTTTTTGCCCGCGCGAATAATGGTCGCGTATCTGGGCGCTCATCTGCTGAATATTTTTAAGCTGGCCAAAATCAAGCGAGCGCCGCCAGATGAAACTGTCAATGCTGCGCAGAAAATAGTTGCCAAGCCGCGCATCGCCAGCCGCAAACCGGGCGCGGATAAAGGCGGCCTGTTCCCATGCCAAGGCGCTCGATTCATAATAGCCGATTGCCGCCTCCACCGGCAGGGCGACGGGGCTGACCTCTGGCGAAGGGCGCAGCCGCATATCGACACGAAAAACATAGCCATTTTCATCGACACTATCCAAAATCTGGATGATCCGTTTGCCGATCCGCACCGCACTGTCTTGCGGATCATCGCCCTCGCGGCAAGGCAGGGTTTTGGGATCAAACAGGAATATCGGGTCAATATCGCTGCTATAATTCAGCTCGCGTCCGCCATGTTTGCCGAGTGCAATGACGGCAAAGCCCTGCACCGGGACGCCGGGCACCCGCTCCTCTATCGCAGCGGCAATGGCGGCGTTGAGCGCGGCGTCGGCGAAATCCGACAAAACACCCGTCACCTTTGCCAAATCCCACAGGCCCGACAAATCGCCAATCGCCGTTACCAAGGCCGCACCCTGCCGCCGCAAACGCAGCGTCGCCGCAATGTCAGCGCCCTTAGCGGACAGCGCCGCCGCAAGCGCCCCGTCCATATCGCCATCGTGCATCGCCGCGGTCAAATGCGGATACCGTTTGATGAGCCCACAAAGAAACGGGCTATGCGCCTCAGCGCGGGCAAGGGCATTTGCGATTTGTGTCATCATGCCTGGTTTATATGCCTGTTTTCTATAATCAAACAACAGCCATGCTGAACCTGTATCAGGGCAGCGGATCATCGCCGTGTAGGATTTATCCTACATTTTGGCGCGAAAATGGCGGAATAAAAAGCTTCCTTGGTGTAAACTTTGTAAACTTAGCCCTGATATTTATCCCTGAATGCTTTTGCAAAGGCGGCAAAGCCCCCGGTCGCAATCGCCCGGCGCATCGCGGCCATTAAGGCTTGGTAGAAATGCAGATTATGCTGCGTCATCAACATCGCGCCCAATATCTCCTTTGACCGGATCAAATGGTGCAAATAGGCGCGGCTCCATGTGGTGCACACAGGGCAGTCGCATTCGGGATCAAGCGGCGCTGTATCTTCGGCGTGCTTGGCATTGCGGATATTAACAGGGCCGGCCCATGTGAAAGCTTGGCCGTTACGGCCCGACCGCGTTGGCAGCACACAGTCGAACATATCAATCCCGCGCTCCACCGCGCCGACCAAGTCATCCGGCTTTCCCACGCCCATCAAATAGCGTGGCTTATCGGCGGGCAGCATATCGGGCGCAAAGTCGAGCACGCCGAACATCGCCTCTTGCCCTTCACCCACCGCAAGACCGCCGACTGCATAACCGTCAAAGCCGATGTCGATCAGCGCGTCGGCGCTTTCCCGGCGGAGCGCTTCATCCAGCGAGCCTTGCTGGATACCGAATAAGGCCGCTCGCGCGGCATGGTCTGTGCCGCTGTCAAAGCCGTCGCGCGATCTTTTGGCCCAGCGCATGGATAAGGCCATTGACTTGGCGGCCTCGTCCCGGCTGACGCCATTGGCCGGGCATTCATCAAAGGCCATGACAATATCGCTGCCTAGCAGGCGTTGTATCTCCATCGACCGTTCGGGGGTCAGCATATGGCGCGATCCGTCCAAATGGCTTTGGAAAGACACGCCCTCTTCCGTGATTTTGCGCAAAGCCGACAGGCTCATCACCTGATACCCGCCGCTGTCGGTCAATATTGGCCGGTCCCATCCGGAAAAAGCGTGCAAGCCGCCAAGCTTTGCCACCCGTTCGGCTCCGGGACGCAGCATCAGATGGTAAGTATTGCCCAAGATGATGTCGGCGCCGGTCGCCCGCACTTCGGCGGGGCGCATCGCCTTTACCGTTGCGGCAGTGCCCACGGGCATAAAGGCAGGGGTGCGAATGTCGCCGCGCTGCATTTTTATGGTGCCGGTGCGGGGCTTTCCATCGGTGGCGGCAATTTGAAAGTCGAATCTGCTGATCATGCCGCTTCCCATAGCGTGGTGCTTTGCTATTGTAACTATTATCGGTCTACCATCGAATAATCAGGCAGATGGCCCCCGTGCCATCCTGATACCAAAAGGGAAGGATATATTATGAACAAATTATCTGGATTGGCCGCCGCATTGGCCGGTGCCGCTGCTCTTGCTGCCTGCGGCAGCGGCGGCGAAACGCCTGCTGCCAAAGAAGCTTCGGCAGGCGGTGAAAAAACCGCATCGGCAGAGCCAAGCGCAAAGGTGAAATGCTATGGTGTCTCGCTTGCAGCAAAGAATGACTGCGCCGCAGGGCCGGGCACCAGCTGTGCAGGCACATCGACGGTCGATTATCAGGGCAATGCCTGGAAATATGTCGCAAACGCAGAGGCCTGCACCGGCGCTGTACTCCCCGACAGCAAAAAAGGCTCGCTCGAACCGCTGACCCGCGATTTGCCCGCTTAACGACAAAGCTGGATCGCACGCAATAGAGCGGTTATAGCGGCCCTATGGGGCAGGCTACTGAATCCGCACTGAAAAGATATGCAAGCGCGCTCATTTGTCTGGGCGCGCTTGTTTCGTGCGGGGAAGCCGAAACAGTAAAGGTGACCTATACTGCCGAGGATAATGGCAAGCCATTGCCGCCGCCCCAATTGGCGGCGCGAGAGAAATGCTATGGCATTGCGCTGGCCCAATATAATGACTGCGCGGCGGGACCGGGAACGCAATGTGCGGGGACAGCGGAAAATGACTATATGCCGGACCGGTGGAAATATGTGACCGCAGGGGAATGTATTGACCTGGGCGGAACATTGGAACCGCAGGAAGCCCTTTACAAAAGCGAGAAATAGCAAAGCTTAGCCTGCCCGGCCATTGTCGTATAAGCCCAAAGAAAAACCCCGGACCATTGCTGATCCGGGGAGAGTTGGTTGTTCGCGGGAGGAACAAATTGAGGCGGCGGGATTAAGAAGGAGAGAAGGGAATTCCCGCCGCCAAACTATGTGCCGGATTGCGGTTCTTGTTCAAACCGCCGCAATCCGGCTTAATGCTTAATAATTATAGGCACGCTCGCCATGTTCACCAAGGTCGAGACCTTCACGCTCCACCTCTTCGCTGACGCGCAGGCCGGTGACGACTTTGGCGATGTAGAAGGCGATGGCCGAGCCAATTCCTGCCCATGCGATGGCGACAGCGACGGCCATAATCTGAATGCCGAGCTGGGTTCCCATGTTATAATCATCGCCAGCTTGACCACCAAGAGCAGGAATGTTGACAATGGCAACACCTATCGAACCGATAATGCCGCCAATCCCGTGGATGCCAAATGCATCCAAGCTGTCATCAAAACCAAGTTTGGCTTTCAGTTTCATCACAAAGAAGCAGCAGGCGATTGCGGCAACAGCGCCAAGCAGGATCGCACCTGCTGGACCTGCGTTACCCGCAGCAGGCGTGATCGCAACCAGACCTGCGATCGCACCTGAACAAGCGCCCAAAAGCGAACCTTTATGTCCAAGCATACGTTCAGTCAGCATCCAGAACAGCACGCCACCAGCGGTCGCTGCAAAGGTGTTGATCATCGCAAGTGATGCCGTTCCATTGGCTTCCAAAGCTGAACCTGCGTTAAATCCGAACCAGCCCACCCAGAGCAGGCCAGTGCCGATCAGGGTCATGGTCAGGCTGTGTGGTGCCATGATTTCCTTTTGATAACCGATACGCTTGCCAAGGATGATGCAGCCCACCAGTGCAGAAACACCAGCATTGATGTGAACAACTGTGCCGCCGGCAAAGTCCAGCGCACCCCAGCCAAAGATCAGACCAGTGGAGGCTTCGTCAGCACCTGCATACCAGACCATATGCGCAATCGGGAAATAAACGATGGTAAGCCAGATTACGGCAAACAACATTAATGCGCTGAATTTCAAACGCTCAACAAGGCCGCCGACAACCAGCGATACGGTGATCGCAGCAAAGGTCATCTGGAATGCGATGAAGACATATTCAGGGATTTTGAACCCGTCGCTGAATGTCGCTGCCTGAGAATCAGGGGTAACGCCAGCTAGGAACCATTTACCTGTTGAAATAAACTGGTTGGCATCGCCGCCAAAGGCCAATCCATAACCGTAAAGTACCCAGATAACCATTGCCAGCGAGGCAACAGCGATAATCTGTGTCAGCACGCTGAGCATATTTTTGGTACGGACCAGACCGCCATAAAATAGCGCGAGACCCGGGATGATCATCGCCATAACCAACACAGTGGCTGTCATCATCCAGGCCGTATCGCCCTTGTCTACCACAGGCGCTGCCGCCTCGGCTGCTTCTTGGGCAAAAGCCGGCATAGCGGCAAAAGCCGCCAATCCCGCTGCACCAAGATATTTCATAGATTTCATCATAGATTTCTTCCCTAACATCATTATTGCGCCTCTTGTTTCAGAGCGCGGTTTCGCCCGTGTCGCCGGTGCGGATACGGGTTGCCCCCGTAAGATCGAATTCAAAAATTTTGCCGTCCCCGATCGAGCCGGTGCCTGCGGCGCTGCTGATCGCTTCGGTGACAGCAGCGGCGGTATCGGCGGAGCAGGCCACTTCGATTTTGATTTTGGGTACCATATTAGTGGTATATTCGGCCCCGCGGTAATTTTCGGTTTGACCTTTCTGGCGGCCAAAGCCTTTGACTTCGCTGACGGTCATGCCCGCCACGCCAATACCGGTAAGTGCTTCACGCACCTCATCCAGCTTATGCGGTTTGATAATGGCGATGATATATTTCATGCGTTACCCCCTTGATTATTGTTGTTGCGCTTTTTCTGCAGCAAGGGGCGTGCCAGAATCGGGATTCACCGCTTTTCTAGGATTTTTGCTGCGATGCAACAAATGTGCTGCGCCGCAATTGCTTAAAAATTAGTCAACGAAATAATGCTGCCTAATAAATAGGCATTCAGGTCAAGGCGAGTTCTGCCCATATCGGCAGATGGTCGGATGCCTTTTGTGACAAGGCGCTTTCATGCACGCCATTGCCCAAAACGGTTATCTCGTGGCTGACGATAATCCGGTCGAGCCTTGCAACCGGTTTGGTAGCGTGGAAGCTTTTCGGCGTATCAATGATGCGGTGGTGGTGAAAGGCAAATTCGGACAAAGCACCGCGCCGCGACCATTGGTTGAAATCGCCCATAATCACCGCTGGCAAATGCCGGGGCTCATTGTCAAGAGCCGCCAAAATCTGGCGTATCTGCCGCCGCCGCCACAGGCCGGACAGGTCAAGGTGCACGCCGATTATTCGGATCGGCCCTTGCCGTGTTTCCACCTCACACCATACTGCGCCGCGCGGTTCCAGAGTGGGCAGATCAAGCGGCCGGCCCGTCTTAATCTCCATCTCATCGCGGACCAAAATAGCGTTGCCGTGCCAGCCAATGCCATTGGGACGAACGCCCCAAGGAACAGGCTTCCATGGTGTTTCGGCATCAATTTTGGCAAAGGGGAGGCAGGTTTCGCGCTGTCCGAAACGCCGGTCAGCCTCTTGCAGGGCAATAATATCCGCGTCCATTTCGCGGAGCACATCCAATATGCGTTCGGGATCACGCCGGCGATCGGTGCCGACGCATTTGCGGATATTATAGGTAACGACCTTAAGCGGCTTGTTCATCCAAGACCGGCTTCCGCTAGCAATCTGGCGGCCTCATCCCGGTCTATGTCGAGTACCATCACTCGCGTCTGGATCATGATAGGCAGGCTTTCCGCTGCGTTCATTCCGCTGTCAAAAACGACCGCCCCGATGCCATGTGATTCCAAGAATCCGCGGGCTATTTCGGCGTTCATTGCAAAAGGATATCGTGCCAGCTCAACGAGCGCCATTCATTGCTCTCCGGCAATGAAGCGGTCTGTTGGACGCACGGGAAGGCCATCGATACTGTGCGTGCGGCCCTGCATTCTGGTGACCCATTCACCAGGCTCAGACTGGATGTGCGCTTTTTTGAGCGTTTCGCGGTCGCTTTTCAACTCCATGAATGGAACGCCCCAACCGCAGCTATCCTGAACGCTTTCCACATCAATCAGGAAAATCTGCCGCGTACCGGGAAGCAATGTGAAATGCGCGGCCAGCGCCGCCCATTCGTCATCTTGAGGCAATATTGCCCGCCCACGCCCATAGATGCGCAGGATTAGCGCGGGCCGGTCAAAATTACAAAACATGACGGTGATCCGGCCCTTGTCATGCTGCTCTGCGGCAATATGCGCATGGGTTTCATTGCCCGATCCGCCCAGATCAAGATAGGCAATCTGTGTTGGTGACAGCACCCGAAACGCATCATAACCCTTGGGCGACAGGTTGATCCGGCCATCTGCCGCTGCTGTTGCAACAAAGAAGAGCGGTTGTTTACCGATCATTTCAATATGTTTTTCGTTCAGCTGATCGTAAAATGTGGCCATGGGCTGAGTCCTTTTCGGAGTGGTTTCAGGCTGTCCCACCAACCGTCAGGGCGCTGACCAGCGTGCTTGGCTGACCAACGCCTGCAGGAACGCTTTGCCCGGCCTTGCCGCAAATGCCGATGCCTTCATCCAACGCCATGTCATTGCCGATGCCGGTCACTTTATTGAGCGCGGTATAGCCGTCGCCGATCAACGTCGCGCCTTTAATCGGATCGCCCAACTTGCCATTTTTGACGCGATAAGCCTCAGTACAGCTAAAGACGAATTTACCTGAAACAATATCAACCTGACCGCCGCCAAAGCTTTTGGCGAAAATACCGTCCTTTACGCGGCTGAGCAGTTCAGCGGGATCATCATTGCCGCCGCGCATAAAGGTATTGGTCATCCGGGGCATGGGGGCATGGGCATAGCTTTCGCGCCTGCCATTGCCGGTGGCTTCAACCCCCATAAGCCTAGCGTTCATCCTGTCCTGCATATATTTTTTCAATATGCCATCTTCGATCAGGATATTTTCTTGAGTCGGCGTGCCTTCATCATCAATCGACAGCGAACCGCGCCGATCCGCCATGGTGCCGTCATCGACCACAGTGACGCCGGGCGCGGCCACACGCTGCCCGATTTTTCCGCTGAACACGCTGGAGCCTTTGCGGTTAAAGTCACCTTCAAGCCCGTGGCCGACGGCTTCATGCAACAAAACGCCCGGCCACCCGGGGCCGAGCAGCACCGTCATCTCACCCGCAGGGGCATCAACGCTACGTAAATTGGTCAGCGCCTGAGCCAAGGCTTCGTCAATCGCGTGCTGATGAGCGGCATCATCGAACAATTTGTCATAAAGATAGCGCCCGCCAAACCCATAAACGCCCGATTCGCGCCGCCCATTTTCTTCGACAACGATATTGACATTCAGCCGCACGAGCGGACGTATATCGGTGGCAACAAAGCCGTCGGCGCGGACGATTTCCACGACGCTCCAACTGCCTGACATAGAAACGCTGACCTGTGCGACGCGCGGATCGCGGGCGCGGGCGGCAGCATCAATTTTTTCGCAAAGCGCGACCTTTTCGGCAAAAGGGATCATTTCGATCGGATTGCCGTCGGTATAAAGATGCCGGTTATTTTTGCGCGGCGGCGGGGATGTGGTCCCCTTTGCTGGATCCAGTAATTGCAATGTTTCGCCTGCGCGGCGGATGGCTGCCTCGCTGATTTCGTTGGCGTGGCTGAATCCTGTCATTTCGCCCGAAACACCGCGAAGACCAAATCCGCCACCGGTCGAATAATCGGCCAGTTTTAATCGCCCGTCATCAAAGCCAAAGCTTTCCGATGCAGTATATTGCAGATAAAGTTCGCCATCATCGCAATGGGCTAGCGCTTCTTTGGTTACGCGCAATGCGCCATCGGGATCAATCAGCCCGTGTTGATATAAAAAAGATCGGGGATCGCTATAAGTCATAGGCCTGATATAGGCAGATACCCGGCCATTGAACAGATAATGTTTACCTCAAACCGGTTACAAGCCCACTTTTTTGTCGGCAGGCCCGCCAATTAGTATAAAACGCCTGTCGCAATAACCACATTCGACATAGCCTTTTTCATCGATTTCCAAAAAAATTTTAGGATGGCCGAGTGCGGCGGGGACATCGCCGCTGCCGTCGCAGGAGATACGTTTTTCACGGACAAGGATGGTTTCAGGAATATTGCTCATGCGCTGCCATTAGCAAAGCGCCTTGCTTGCCGCAATCCGGCAAATAGTCAAAATTGACTTTGCTGCTTTATTGATAATCGAGTGTGATATTCCAAGTGCCGGAATATTTTCCCGGTGCCTGATTCGCACCAACATTCAAACGCGCACCGACAGTGAAAATAAATATCCCGCTTGCCGATGCAATGCGAAACCGCAAAGGCGTTGTTGTCAGCACCACGGAAGGCGTGCTGCCGATGGTAAAAGTCTGCACGGTCATAGGGGCACCAGGGCCGGTAATTTGTATCGTATTGGCACCTAGCGATATATCCACTCTTTGATTAAATGTGCCTTGCCCTGTAAAACTGGCGGCCTGATGGTCTGCACCGACTAAGATGATATTGGCGTTGTTGGTGCTGCGTGTGCCATTGGTTGCGACCGTTACGGTTCCGGCGGTTGTCGCCGGAATGATCTTACCAAAGTTCAAATCTTCATAGTTGATGAAGGACAGCGGACGGATGATCACGGCCCTGCTGTCAGTCGGTTCGACATCGGCATAAGCCGGCGCTGCGCCAAAAATGGCGGCTGATGCACAAAATATAGCTGCGCTTTTTTTCAAGCGTAAGAAGATTGCCCCGTTCATATAGGTTCGTCTAAACGGCAAATGGTAAACATTGGATATAGAATTTGGTTAACAGATATTAATAGAATATATCATAATATATTGATTATATGTGATTTATATATTTTTGAGCGCTGTTTTTTCGACAGCAATAGATGCAAAGAAATGTAAATCTTTCACTGATTTACGCGGGGTTAGCGTCAGTTATAGTCAACTGTGACGGTAAATGTGCCGGTGTAAATCCCGCCTGGCTGGTTCGCACCAACCGCTAATGTGCCGCCAACAACAAATCCGAAAACACGGTCAGGCCGTGTCAATCGAATATTCGGGCTGTTGCCATTTTGAATAATAGAAGGGGCCACAAGGCTGTCGGGTCCGAACCTAAAATTATTCAACCGCATTTGCGGCCCCGGTCCGGTTAGAAAAATCTGGTTGGGAAGGGTAATCCGCGCCCGGCCAAAGCCCCCTGTTGAAGGGCCATTGGGGTCGCCTTCACCTGCAAAACGCGCAGGTTGGAAATCCGTGCCAATCAATGTCGCCGGGCCTGTTTTGGTTCTTGTTCCGTTGACATCGACAGTCACAGTGCTGGCAGCTGGCCCCGGCAATATCCGCCCCATGTCAAGATCGGCTACCTTCACCAACGTCATGGGCCTGACCAATGTTGTTTTGGTTGTCCCCTGACCATTGGCCGCCATCGCCGCCGCCGGACATAGTAGAATGAAACCCGCAATTATGCAGGCACCATTACCCCAGTGACGAGTCCAGACGCGTTTACCCTTTTCACTTGTCCGCCCTGCATCAGCCATAATGAAGGGCAGGTGCAGCATCATGGTTAACAAAAATAGCGATATTGCAATAATCATCTGCAGTGACATTGAATATGCCTCTATGGCTGCAGCCCGCCTATCCAGCGCCGACAAGGACTGTTACCACATTCGCTGCTCTTGGCCAATTGCGCCCCATCAAATGCTGGGCTATCGCATGATCATGACCGACACCAATGCTATTTCCATTCGTAACTTGTCCAAAATCTACCAAGGCGGTAAACTAGCGCTGGATGATGTCAGCTTCGATGTTCCGCAAGGTTCAATCTTTGGTTTGCTTGGTCCTAATGGCGCGGGCAAATCGACTTTAATCAATATCCTGTCCGGTTTGGTCATGAAAAGCAGCGGCAGCGCCAGCATTTGGGGCTTTGATATTGATAAAGATGTTCGCAATGCAAAAGCGCATATCGGTATTGTTCCGCAAGAAATTATGTTCGATCCTTTCTTTACACCATTGGAGGCTCTGGAACTACAGGCCGGGCTTTACGGCGTGCCCAAATCCAAAAGGCGGTCGATGGAATTGCTGCGGGCGATGCGGCTGGAGGATAAGGCCGATGCTTATTCGCGGACCTTATCCGGGGGTATGAAACGAAGGCTGCTTATCGCTAAGGCTATGGTCCATTCTCCGCCCGTGATCGTTCTTGATGAACCAACTGCGGGTGTTGATATTGAGTTAAGGCAACAGCTTTGGGACTATGTGACGCGGCTGAACAATAACGGCACTACTGTTGTATTGACCACGCATTACCTGGAGGAGGCGGAACAGCTGTGCGATGAGATTGCGATTATCAATCATGGCAAGCTGATCGCAAAACCGACTAAGGAACTGGTTGGCATGGCGCGGGAAAAGGCGGTGCTGCTGACACTGGATAAACCCCTGACTGCCCCGCCGCGCCATGCTGCGTTTGAAAAGGCAGAGCTTATTGCCGACCAAGTGGTAGAGATTACCTATAATAAAGACCGTATGAATGCGGGCGAAGTGCTTGCGGCTGTGCAGGGCATGGGCTTAGGGATTGTCGATGTCACCACCAAAGAAGCGGATTTGGAAGATGTATTCCTGAGCCTGACAAGCGGAGACGCAGAGTGAGGTCAGGTCAAGTGCTGCATATGATCCATGAGTTGATGCAAAATGCGGGTGATCTGGACACTGTCTTGGTCTCAATAGTAGCTTTTTATAAAAGGTTGGCTTTGATCATTTCATCCTTAATCTTTCGAATGATTTTACGGCCACGCGCATTTGAATTTGCGCTGTCATTAAACCACACTCCATGCTTTCCGCTGTAGAAGTAAACCCACACTATCTTGTTAGTTTTAGGCGGCGTGGACAAATTTGAGCCAGTATCTGGCGGCGGCGATATGGACCATGCTGAGGAAGTTTTCGGCGAGTTGGTCGTATCGGGTCGCGATGGCGCGATTGATTTTCAGGCGGCCGAAGAAGC
>JAAURJ010000077.1 GCA_012032285.1 Sphingomonadales bacterium | reverse complement strand
GTCAGCGTCTTAGGCGCACACCATTGTCCCTTCAGCTCTGTTCTTTGACAAGCAGATTCGATGAAAACGAGCCAACAAAGGTTGGAAGTGTTGACATGTTGCTCCACAGGCATCTGCTTGCTTGCCTTCTGGAGCGCTCTTGCCACCATGGCAACGTGTGCTGTATCTTGCGCCTCGAGTCCAGTGTGACACACCAAAATGTGACCGAATGTGTTGACCCACATGTGCTTGCTGCAGTACGCCAATCTGCTTCCGGAGATGCTGGAGGATGGCATCCGAGCGATGATCTACGCTGGTGATCAGGTGGGCTCCCCTCCTCGTGCCTCTTGCTGCTCCAGACGGCTTGCTGTCATGTTGCTATCATTTTTTCTGGCGTGCTACTGTCATGTTGCGGTCGTGTTGGGACCAGTGTGCGTGCGCCGCGTGGACAGCTCGATGACATGTGCCCCCTTGAGGTTTTGCGCATGCCACTGTTGCCAAGGCCAGGCAGAGCGCTTGTTGCACATGGTACTTGGAAGCCCAGGTAGCGTCAGTTTGGTCGCATGCAAAAGCGGCTTGTTGAACATGTCGTGCGCGTAGCTGTGGCTTGCTGTGCAGCGACCTGCTGAGCAGTCCCTGTAGACAAAGTGAATCAACAATAATAGTCGCAACAGCCGTAGTAGCATCAACAACGAGCCGAAAATCTGCTGAGGAACAAGGTACATACTCTGTGTCGTCACAGATGATTGCCTGTGAGATTTCCTGGTGCGCCAATGCCCAACGACGCAGCGCTGCCCTGCTCACAGTTGCAGTACCGGCAGGCTTTGCAGATCTCCAAGCTCTGCCTCTGTATGCAGGATTTCATCTGCAATTGGAAAAATCTGCTTTTCAACTTTACCTGTCCTTGTAGGCCCGGTGATGGGCTTCGCGCGGCGAGTGAAGGTTCGCTCCAGAATCGCACCAAGCTGCCATAGCCATTTGCGGGCCGTCTGGCGAGAATTGCCTTTGCTTCGCCAATCGGTAGCGGCTCGTCAAACAACATCGCAAATAAAATCGCCTGATCGGGTGACAAAGTGTTGATATTTATCTCTGTCGGGCCAGATGCCGGAACCGCGCAAATCCAAGGTGCCATCCGCGCATAATAGGCCTGCGTCATGCCCTTGACCGCTAACAGCTCGCTGGGATCTGCCATCATCTGGTTCGCGGGCAGGCGCGGATTGGCAAGGCCGCGATAATAGCTGTCTTCCGCGCCGCCTGGAAGGGGTTCTTCATCGCTGTCAATCCAATCCGCAGCAGCCTGCGCAATCGCGTCCGCATCATATTCCGGGACTTGCAGCATTTTCATCATCCGGGCGAATTGATTGACCGTAACAGGATTCGCATAGCTGCTTACCGGACCGGTTTGACCCGGAGGGGAGATAACTAGGCTGTTTAAGTTGAAGCAATTGCTAGCATCCTTGATTCGCGCGGTCGCTAAACCTTGATCCACCGGGATCGGAATCTCTCGGTCGAGCCAGTCGCCCTGCAGCGTCAGTTGCGCCGCATCGCGGGCCAGCAAATCCTCCAACCGCGACATGGCAATAGCTTCTGCGGCGAAGCTATAATAACGCGCCTGTGTCATCGCCGCGCCGTTCGCGGCCAGCCGGGTCGACAATTGCAACCGGTCCAGCGCGGTCGCGGCGATCACCGACATTACCGCAACGAGCAACAACACCGTCAGCAGCGCCGCGCCGCGTTCTTTATCGGGCGTTGGATTTGGTAAGGCGTTAGGCTTCACCGCGAATCCCCCTCTATCGCTGACACCGGCACTATCGGGCGTATTTGCGTACCGATAAGCAGGATGATGCGGTAGGCGGGCTGTGATTTGGGTGTAACCGTTACTTCCACGGCGCGGGGTAAAGCAGCTGCGTCCGCCGCGCTCCAATCGCTGCGCCACTGGCCTTCTATATCCCGGTAACGGACGGTAACCGCCTGAAGGTCGCTCAACAAAACAGCCGGCTCCGCTGCCACGCCGCCATCTGATGCGGTCCAAGACGAACGGCTAAGCGATCCTTCTGCAAAGCTATAGGCGACCCGGCCTATGGATGAGCCGCCGTTCAAGGCGGGCAATCCTACGCGGGTGAAGGCAAAGAGCGCCTGTCCGCTCGAAACCGAGCCCAATGGCCCAGCATCTGAGCCATGGGCAAAGGCGCTGCGGCGGTTGCCGCTATTGTCACGGACGGCCGCGCGACCGCCTGCGCCAAATCGGCCTCCAACAAATTGGCGGTGCGCACCAAATCGCTATGCTGCGCGAGCCGGTTTTTGATCGCTACCTGACCATCGGCGCTGCTGCGCAGCAAGGTAAGTCCGGCAAGCGAGATCAGGCTAAAAATAAAAAGCGCGACCAAAAGCTCGACCAGTGTAAAGCCGTTATATTGGTATGGGCGACGATGCGTCATAGCTGCACCGGCCTTGCCAATTGCAGCCGCGCTTTGCGTCCGTCGCCTCCGGTTACCAATATATCAATCCGCACGATGCGGCTGTCATCCGTTTTTCGGATGCTTTGCACCCATTTATAGGTCCGCCCGCCATTTTCTTCTGCCCCTCCACTTTCGCCCAGAACGGGTGGTGCGGGGTCCGACATTAACAAAGCCGCACGGTTACGCGCCACTTGCCATGCCATATCATGCGAAATAACGTCCCCAGCGGAACGCAGCGTAATCGCCTGAAGCCGCATGAGCGCAAGCGCGGCGAGACTGAAAATCGACAAGGCGACCAGCACTTCGAGCAGCGTAAAGCCATTAACAAAGGCACGTTTTTTATTCACCGACGCTGATGCCTCCGGCGGCGCTGATATTGACGATAATTGCAGCATCCTTGTTCACAAGGCGAAATTGTGCGGGGCCAGAAGGCAGGCCGGTAACATCAAATACCAGACGGCCTTGCCGGCCCGTCCCCGTCCTATCCTTTCCTGCCGTGCCAGTCGCCGCCAAATTGGTACCATTGGTCCAATTGACCTGCCGAAAGCTTTTGCCAGCGGCTTCTTCCCAAGCGCCATCGCGGCGTTGTTCAAAACCATAGCCTGATGGCCGTATCCATATGGCCATGGGCCGAGATTCCAGCACCGCCTGATCGCGAAGCGCCGCAATCCGCGCCGCCAGCCTTTCGCCATCATCGCGCACTTTGGCATCCTCCCCCGGCAAAGACAACACAACCGCCGTTGCCGCCAATCCGATGAGAAAAACTACGACAAGCAGCTCAACCAATGTAAAACCATTGGATGCAGCGCAGGAGGATTGCGGTTTAGTCGCTATAGATGTCCGCATTTTCATTCTCGCCGCCCGGTGCCCCGTCCGCGCCCAGCGAATAAATGTCAAAGCCGCCATTGCGTCCAGGGTTGCTATATTGATAGGGGCGGCCCCACGGATCATTGGGCAGTTTTTTGATATAGGCTCCGCCTGCTCCGCCGCCCGCTGGCGCAGCGGTTAAGGCTTGCAGCCCTTGGCCTGCATCGGGATAGCTAGCATTATCAAGCCGGTAGATTTCCATCGCCTGCGACAGTGTCGCAATATCCGCCTTTGCCTTTGATACCATCGCTTTATCCTGATTGGGCAAAACGGCAAGCACGACGATCGTGGTTAAAAGGCCAAGGATGAACACTGTCACCAGCATTTCGACCAGCGTAAAGCCATTGGGCGCGGGCTTTGCTTGGCGCTTTGTTTTGCGGCGATATTTTTCGTCTGGCATCCGCATATCCGTGAGCAGATTAAAGATCATTTTCAATGTCAGCATTCCTAAATCCCCGCAAGATTCTGTAATTGTAATATCGGCAATAATATTGACAAGATAATTACCGCAACCATGCCGCCCATGACCACGATGATCGCCGGTTCCAGCATAGACAGCGCCGCCGAAGTGAAATTGTCAAATTCGCGTTCCAGATAATCGGCCGCACGGGACAACATCATGTCAAGCTGTCCGCTGCTTTCCCCGCCTGCGGTAAGGTAAACCAGCAAGGGCGGAAAAACCCCACTGGTGCGCATCGCACCCGACAGGCTGCCGCCGCTACGCACCGCCTCCACCATATCGTCATTGGCCTTGCGCAGCACCCGGTTGGATACGGTTTCGCGGGTCAGCTTCAATCCTTCGAGCAAAGGCAGGCGGCTGGCCACCATGGTCGCCAAAGTCCGCGCGAGCCGGGCCGCATTCAAATCACGCACCATCCGCCCGATGAGCGGCATTTTCAATATCATCCGGTCGGCGCCAAACCGAAAACCCTCATTGCGCAGCGCCATGGTAAAGGCCGCAGTGGCAAGCGCCAAAAGGATAAGGATGATGTGATAATAAGCCGCCAAAAATCCCGATATGGCCATCACCGCACGGGTAATGGCAGGCAGCTTTTCTTCAACTCCGTCAAATTGTTCGACAATGCGCGGCACCACCGACACCATCAACCCGGTCACCACCAATATCGCCACCAGCGACAATATGATGGGATAGGCCAGCGCAGACAGCAATTTGCCGCGCATCGCTGCCTGCCTTTCAAGCAGATCGGCCAGGCGTTCCAAAATAGAAGGCAAGCTGCCCGAGCTTTCCCCTGCAGAAATCATCGCCCTATAAAGCGGCGGAAAACTTCCTGCTTCGCGGCGCATCGCTTCGGACAGACGCTGTCCCTCAACCACGCCCGCATGGGCATTGCCGATAATGGTGCGCACATGATCTTTTTCGCTTTGCCGCCCGATGGTGCGCAACGCCTCTTCCAAAGGGCTGACCTGCGTCAGCGAGGCCAGCTGGCGGGTGAACAGGGTCAGTTGTTTTGCCCCCAGTTTTTTTGCACGGCCGAATAGCGGGCTTGCAGCGCCCTTACCTTCGGCTTTTTTCGCCGGGTCAACCGCGACCACATAAAGGCTTTTCTGCTCCAGCTTTTGCCGCGCATCGCCATCATTATCGGCGCTTATCCGTCCGGTTTTTTCGCGCCCTTTTTCATCAATGGCGCGGTAGGCGAATTCAGCCATTTTCGTCCGCCGCTTCCCGGCGCGAAATACGCACTGCTTCTTCGGGCGTGGTTTCGCCGGCACGCACAAGCTTTCGCGCAGCCGAGCTTAAATTGGGCTGGTTCACAAAGGCGTGCCTTGCAATCAACGATTCATCCCCGCCGCTATTAATCAACCGGCGGATAGTATCATCAATGCGGATCGCTTCAAAGACACCAATACGCCCTTGATATCCGCTATTGTTGCAACTGCTGCATCCTTTTGCCTGATATACAACCGTGCCCTTGTCAAAACCCAATAGCGCGGCGACACTGCCATCTGCTTGCACGGGCTGCCTGCAATCGGTGCACAGCCTGCGCACCAGGCGCTGTGCAATCACCGCACGTAAGGTCGATGCCAGCAAAAAAGGTTCAATTTTCATATCGCGCATACGTGTGATGGCACCAATTGCATCATTGGTGTGCACAGTCGATAACACCAAATGCCCGGTCAGCGCCGCCTGTACAGCTATCTCAGCTGTTTCACGGTCACGAATTTCGCCCACCATCACGACATCAGGATCCTGCCGCAATATCGCCCTCAGCCCGGCGGCAAAAGTCATGCCGACCTTGGCATTCACCTGCGTTTGTCCAACGCCTTCGACTGCATATTCCACCGGGTCTTCCACCGTCAAAATATTGCGCGTGCCGTCATTCAATTCTTTCAGCCCAGCATAAAGCGACGTCGTTTTACCCGATCCTGTTGGCCCCGTAACAAGGATGATGCCATTGGGTTCAGCCAATGCTTCTGCCATAATCTCCCGCGCGTTTTCGGACATTCCCAAAAGGTCAAGAGAGATAAAGGCATTATCCTTATCCAATATCCGCATCACCACCCGCTCGCCTGCGCTGCTTGGCAAAGTGGATACGCGCACATCGACGAGCTTCCCGCCCAGCGTAATACCAATCCGCCCGTCTTGCGGGATACGCCGTTCGGCAATATCAAGCCGCGCCATCACTTTAATCCGGCTAACAACAACGGGCGCGACATGGGGCGGCATACGCAGCCTTTCCTGTAACACACCGTCCACACGCATCCGCACGACCAACCCGGTTTCATAAGGCTCGATATGGATATCAGACACGCCCTGACGCACCGCCTCGGCAATTATACCATTGATAAGCCGGATTGCAGGTGCGTCATCCGCGCTATCGAGCAAGTCATCCGCGCTCGGCAAGTCAGCGGTTAGTAAATCGCGGTTGTCGCCATCTGGATCGAATGCATCGGCCATCGCCGCCGCGCTGCCATCCATGGCATAATGATCGGATAGATAACTATCGAACTGCTTGGCATCCACTTGCGCGACATCAAAAGGCATATCCAAATAACGCCGCACCTCTAACAGCATCACCGGATCCGCGCCTTCGCGCATGGCAACCGCAATCCGGCCATCTTTTTCACTCAACAATACAAAGCCGTGTTTGCGGGCAAAGGCATAGGGCAAATCAACAAGCGGACGCAATGGCGCAGCCGCTACAGCTTCTATCCCCGCCGCGACATCATCGCTTGATTGCTTATCATCATTGCCCCTTTTGATTTTCATTCATTATTCCCGCTTGGTGGAATCTCGACAGGTGTTATCGGCGATGGTGGTGGTGGTGGCGGCAAACGATCGGTTGCACCGATCAATGCATCGTCCGGCCCCACTTCAGCGCCCACAGGCGGGCGGGCGCCCATATAATCACGAAGCAGCTGGTCGAGCGAAGGCTCCTGATCGGGATTGCGCAACAATTGCATCGAACGGGCATAATTATACCGCCGCGCGGTAACCGCTTGCCCGTCGGCATTGGTGCGCAGCACCGTTGGCCGGATAAAGACAACCAAATTGGTTTTGGAACGCGAACGGCTTTTCGATTTGAACAAGTTACCGATCACCGGCAAATCACCCAAAAAGGGTATTTTTTCAATTGTCCGGCGCTCATCATCATTCAACAGGCCGCCAATCGCCATGATTTCCCCGTCCTGCGCGACCATAGTTGTCTGAAACTGCCTTTTTGTTGACGATCAGGTCGCTGGACCGAGAAGAAACGGGGCCAGCAACGCTCGACACCTCCTGATTGATATACATGGTCACTTCGCCATT
>JAAURJ010000076.1 GCA_012032285.1 Sphingomonadales bacterium | reverse complement strand
AGCTTGACAAGATCAAAGCCGATTTGCAGCATTGCCGGGTGCCTTCGGCCTTCCTCGTTGAAAACTGAACGACGGCGCGTCGGGACAGATTATCGCTGCCCATAACGCCGACCAGCAATTTGCCATCGGTTCCACCTTCAAATTATATATTCTCGCCGAGTTATCGGCTGAGGTAAAGGCTGGAAAACGGCAATGGAGCGATGTCGTCCCGCTTTCCCAGCGTTCTTTCTCCTCCACCGCCACCGACCGCTGGCCCGAAAACAGCCCGGTGACATTGCAGACATTGGCGCTGCAAATGATCTCCGTCAGCGACAATAGCGCCACCGATACCCTGCTCCACGCATTGGGGCGGGAGAATGTCGAGCGCAAATTGGCACAAATCGGACATAGCGCACCTGATAGGACGCTGCCCTTTTTATCAACGGTAGAGGCCTTTGCCCTGAAAGCACCGGCCAATAAGGCGCTTTATGACCGCTATATCAAGGCGAGCGAAGCGGAGCAGCGGCGGATCATTGCGTCCGAAAAAGCAAAGCTCGGCTTTGCACAGGTTGATGATAGCACATTCAATGATGGCCCTGTCCATATCGACACGATCGAATGGTTCGCCTCCCCCATCGACCTGTCCAATTTGCTCAATCATATCCGCCGCGCAGGCGATACAAAGATGCTGGAAATCATGCAGGTGAACAGCGGCATTGGTAAAGCGGAAGCGAGTAAATGGAATTATCTCGGCTATAAAGGCGGCAGCGAACCGGGCGTGATTTCGATGAGTTTTCTGCTGCAATCCAAAAACGGCGATTGGTATACGGTAAGCGGCAGTTGGAACAACCCGGCCAAACAGGTGAATGATACGCAATTTATTTGTTGATGACCCGTTTGTTACAAGCGGCGCAGGGTTAAGATAAAGCCGTTTGCCCCTCGAAAGTTGCCAAAGTTGCCAACCCTATAGACCCAAATAGATTTTGGCATGAGGCTGACGACGATGCTGGCAGCCACAGCAGATTTACCGATGTCGTCCATTATGGTCGCAGCAACAATCCAACAATGCAATATCTTTACAGCGCAGGCCGTATAATGGCATTGATAAGTCCGGAAATCAGATCAGGTTGAGCTATTGCGCGTTCGCCAGCAACCCGGCCTGATCGAATGCAACCTGCCATTTTGGTTAGCCCGCCATCAGGGCCTCTACCAGCGCCCTTACCTTTTTCTGCCGCCATTGGGGCAGCGGAGCGATTAACCAATAGGCAAGCGCGCTGTCCATGGCATTGCTTACCGCCCGCACGCGGCCCGCTGCCAGATCCTCTTCGGCCAATAAATGCGGCACATTTGCATGGCCAAGTCCGATAGCGGCACTGTCAATGGCAAGACCCGCATCACTGAGCCGCAAGGCCGGTTCACCCTCATTTACCGGGCATCCGGGCCAGCTAACCGGTGTGTCCGCTCCGCCCTCTGGCGCGGCTACGATCACAAAGGCACCGGGGGCAAGGCGCACCCCTTCATGGTCGCCCGGTCCCTGAGTCAAACGGATGGCAAGGTCCAAATTGGCCTCGGTAAAATCAACATCGTCATCCGCGGCGAGCAAGTTGAAACGGGTATCGGGGTTATTCTTGCTATAGGCGGCAAGCCGTTTTGCCAGCCATTTGGCGGTAAAATCCCGTGGTGCGGCGATGGTCAGCGCATTGGATGATTGCCCCGCCTGCATCGCGCGAACCGCCTCTTCAAATTGCAGAAACCCGCTGCGCAGTGCATCCAAGCCCGCAAGTCCCTCGCCCGTCAGTTCCAACCCCTTGGGCGTGCGGCGGAAAAGGACGACGCCAAGCATATCTTCAAGCGCCCGTATCTGTTGCCCGACAGCGGCGGGCGTAACCGCAAGCTCATCGGCGGCTTTCGTAAAGCTTAAATGCCGTGCCGCAGCATCCAGCACGCGCAGGCCATTAAGGGGCAAATGGGTGCGTTTCATCGGGCGGAGGTCATCTGAAAAAAACAATCATTGTGCGGTGGCGGGGGCGACAAGTTCAAACCGGGGAATATCCGCCAAAAATGTATTGCCATCACCGCGAATGAAACGGAATTTGCCTTCCATAAAGCCGCTGGATGTCGACAAGGGGCACCCCGATACATAATCATGCGCCCCGCCTGGTTGCAGCACCGGTTGTTCCCCGACCACGCCGTCGCCATCAACATGGTTTACCATCCCGCGCCCGTCGGTAATCCGCCAGTGCCGGGTCAAAAGCTGCACCGGATCACATCCGTGATTTTCAATCCGGATATGATAAGACCAGAACCAACGACCATTGGATGGTTCCGATTGTTCATGCAAAAAATTCGGGGCCACGCGCACCGTTATTCCTTCTGTGCTTGCGCTGTTAGAGAAAAAGGCGTCGATCATGCGATCCTTTTTACCGCAAAATTTTATTCAGACAAGCCGTGACTAGGATCAGGCCCGTTGATTATGGAAAAGGATCAATAGCAAATTGACCCTATAAACCCGCCTTTGCAAGCGCCTGATCAAGATCGTCGATTATATCCAGCGGATCTTCCAGTCCGATGTTAACGCGCAGCATTCCTTCCACCACGCCCATTTCGTCCCTTGCATCTTGCCCCATCGACGCATGGGTGGTTGATGCGGGATGGGTCATCAGCGAACGGCTGTCCCCGATATTGTTTGAAATATCGACCAACTCCAGCGCATTTAACAGGGCAAAGGCCTGCGCCCTGTTTTCCACCAAGAAGCTGAAAATTGGGCCAAAGGCTTTCATCTGTCTTGCCGCCAGATCATGTTGCGGGTGGCTGGCCAGACCGGGATATAGCAGGGCCGGGACGCGGCCTTCCAAAAAGCGGCCGACCTGCAGGGCATTTTCCGATTGCCGCATGGCGCGCAGATCGAGCGTTTCCAGCCCCTTATGCACCACCCATGCGTTGAACGGGGATAAATTGGGGCCGGTATTGCGTTGAAAAGGAAGCAGTTTTTCATTGATAAACGCCTCGCTACCACACACCGCTCCGGCCAACACGCGGCCTTGCCCCTCCATCAGCTTCGTCGCGCTATAGGCAACCACATCGGCGCCAAAATCCAGCGGGCGTTGCAAGGCGGCGGTGGCAAAGGCATTGTCCACCACCGTTACAATATTATGCGCCCGCGCCAGAGCGCAGACAAAATCCATATCGACAATATCCATGGTCGGATTGGCCGGAGTCTCAAAGAAAACGACTTTGGTATTCGGGCGGATTGCCGCCTCCCACGCGGCATTATCGCGGCTGTCGATCGTGCTTGTCTCTATCCCAAAACGGGGCAGCAAATTATCGGTGAGCCAGCGGCAGGAACCAAAAGCAGCGCGGGCGGCAACGACATGGTCGCCCGCCGATAGCTGGCATAACAGCGCCGTGGTCATCGCCGCCATGCCCGTGGCCTGAACCCGGCACGCCTCTGCGCCCTCCATTAACGCAATGCGTTCCTCCAGCATCGCCACGGTCGGGTTTTGCAGGCGGCTATAGGTCATTCCGGCTTCATCACCCGCAAATCGCGCGGCGACGGTTTCGGCATCGTCATAAGTGTAACCTGACGTCAGGAACAATGCTTCGGATGTCTCGCCATGTTCGCTGCGCCACGTACCGCCGCGCACCGCCTGCGTCGCGGGCCGCCATTTGCCGGTTATGCTGCGATCCTGTCCTGTATCCTTTTTCATGACGCCGCCTTTATCCTGCCTCTTGCAAGGCGGCAATCACCGCATCGCCCATTTGCGCCGTGGTCATGGTCCCGCCCAGATCCGGTGAACGGGCACCTGATGCCAGCGCCGCCGCAACCGCCGCCTCGATCCGGTCTGCCGCATGGGTCATATCCAGCGAATAACGCAGCATCATCGCCGCCGATAATATAGTGGCCAGCGGATTGGCTTTTCCCTGTCCCGCAATATCGGGGGCGCTACCGTGAATAGGTTCATAAAGCCCCTTGCCATTGCGATCGAGCGAAGCGCTGGGCAACATACCGATGGAGCCGGCACACATACTGGCCTGATCCGATAAAATATCACCGAACAGATTGCCGGTTACGATCACATCAAATTGCCCCGGATTGCGCACCAGCTGCATCGCGCAATTATCGACATACATATGGCTAAGCGCGACATCGGGATAGTCAGCCGCGACCTCGATCACCACATCGCGCCAAAGCTGCGATGTTTCAAGGACATTGGCCTTATCAACGCTGCACAGTTTTTTGCCGCGCGCCATTGCGGCGCGGAATGCGGCATGGGCGATACGGCGCACCTCATCCTCATTATAGGACATGATGTCATATCCCTCCCGCTTGCCATCGGCGGTGGTGCGCATCCCTTTTTCACCAAATAGACATCGCCGTTCAACTCGCGCACGATCATCAGGTCAATCTCTTTGGCGATTTCAGGGCGCAGTGCTGATTCGCCCGCCAGTTCGGGGAACAGGGTCGCAGGGCGCAGATTGGCGAATAGCGATAATTCCTTGCGCAACCCCAATATCGCCTGTTCGGGCCGCAAATGCCGTTCCAGCGCGTCACAATCGGGATCACCCACCGCGCCAAACAGGATCGCATCGGCCCGGCGGGCAAGATCCAGCGTCGCGTCGGGCAAAGGATGGCCGCTCACCTTATAAGCCGCGCCGCCTACCGGGGCTTGCTCATAAGTCAGGCCGCCAAGGGCGAGCGCATCCAAAACCCGTTTTGCCTCGGCAATGACTTCGGGTCCAATCCCGTCACCGGGCAGCAATGCAATCAGCATAAGGTCACTTTCTAACACCCGTTGATGCAATCATACAGCATAGCGGGACAGGGGTTTTCGAATTTCAAATCCCCCTGCCAATCCCCGCTCGATTATGCAACCGCTCGTTTGATCCTTTCGACCATCCGTTCCCGCGCCGCCATGACGTCAGTGCGCCTGTCGCCCAATATATGTTCGACCAGACGTTGCCGGTTTCTGGCCATCATCGCCACCGGCGTAACTTCGCCCGCACCCGCACTCTCACCATCATGTTCGGCATAGCCGAGTTCGGCGAGCAACAATTCCTCATACCGCGCCACTGCGCCCGCCCATCGCCGTGCCGCCGGGGCCAGCTCGACCGCCGACAGCACCCCGTCCAAAGCGCTATGCAGCCTTGGGTAAGGGAGGGCTTCTGCCAATGTGGCGGTCGTCAAAGCGGTGACCCAGTCTATGGCCGACACCGCCAATGGTTCGCCCAATAAATGCGCCCTGCTATACTCCGCTTCAGCGGTTAACGAAGCCAGCTGCCCCGCCACCCGTATGCGCCATTCGCCCTTGATGACATTGCCGGGGATCAAAACGGGACGCAAATGCCGGCCGCGTGCGCCCTGCACATATCCGGCGAGCAGGCCATGCTGCGCCGTCATCGCCCGCACCACTGCGCCTGATTCCCCATGCGGACGCACAGCGCAGATAATGGCGGATGCAATAATTTCCATATCCGCCCTTATGACGCAGCCACAGCTTTTGGGAAAGATGCTATTAAAAGGGAGAAAAATTGGGGGCTATAGGAAAAAACAGGGAAAGTTAAGCTTGCAGGCCAAAAAGCCATTTCTGCTTGCCCATTGATATGTCAGACGGCAAACACAGCTCCATCATGACAAAAACACTGACCCATTTGCAGCGGCTTGAAGCCGAAAGCATCCATATCATGCGCGAAGTTGCGGCGCAGGCCGAAAAACCGGTCATGCTCTATTCGGTTGGCAAGGATAGCGCGGTAATGCTGCATCTGGCCCGTAAAGCCTTCTACCCCAGCCCGCCGCCCTTCCCTTTGCTCCATGTCGATACGACCTGGAAATTTCAGGATATGTATAAGCTGCGCGACACAATGGCGCATCAGGCCGGCATGGAGCTTCTGGTTTACCAAAATCCCGAAGCGCAGGAGCGCGGGATCAACCCATTTGACCATGGTGCGCTCCATACCGATATGTGGAAAACCGAAGGATTGAAACAGGCGCTCGACAAATATGGCTTTGATGCGGCCTTTGGCGGGGCGCGGCGTGATGAAGAAAAAAGCCGCGCAAAGGAACGTGTTTTCAGTTTCCGTTCGATCAATCACCGCTGGGATCCCAAAAATCAGCGGCCAGAGCTTTGGAACCTGTATAATGCCCGCAAGGCAAAGGGCGAAAGCATCCGGGTTTTCCCGATTTCCAATTGGACCGAGCTTGATATTTGGCAATATATCCAGTTGGAAGATATTCCCATTGTTCCGCTCTATTTCGCTGCGCCGCGCCCGACCTATAGGCATGACGGGCAATTGTTCATGGCCGATGATATTGACCGGCTCGAACGGGTTATGGGGCATAGGCCCGAAATAACCGAACGTTCGGTGCGGTTCCGCACCCTTGGCTGTTTCCCGTTGACCGGCGCGGTGGAAAGCGAGGCGTCAACATTATCAGAGGTTATTCAGGAAATGCTGCTGACCACCACATCCGAGCGGCAGGGCCGCGTTATCGACCATGATCAGGCAGCAAGTATGGAAAAGAAAAAGCAGGAGGGCTATTTCTAATGGCATCCTCTTATCAAACAGAAGATCTGATCGCGGCCGATATCGACGCCTATCTGGAACAGCATCAGCATAAATCGCTGCTGCGCTTTATCACTTGCGGCAGCGTGGATGACGGCAAATCCACGTTGATCGGTCGTTTGCTGTATGACAGCAAAATGATCTTCGAAGACCAGCTTGCGGCATTGGAGGCCGATAGCAAGCGTGTCGGCACACAGGGACAGGAAATTGATTTTGCTTTGCTGGTCGATGGCCTTGCCGCGGAACGGGAACAAGGCATAACCATTGATGTCGCTTACCGCTTTTTTTCCACCGAAAAGCGCAAATTTATTGTCGCCGATACGCCGGGGCATGAACAATATACCCGTAACATGGTCACCGGTGCATCGACCGCGGACCTTGCGATCATCCTGATCGACGCGCGAAAAGGCGTGCTGACGCAGACACGGCGGCACAGCTATCTGGCGCATTTGCTGGGTATCCGCAATTTAGTGCTGGCGGTTAACAAGATGGATCTGGTGGATTATAGCACCAACAGTTTTTGACGATATTGTCGCCGATTACCGCGA